>NZ_LZSW01000006.1:0-134316 GCF_001665615.1 Mycobacterium sp. 852014-52144_SCH5372336 | reverse complement strand
CAAACACTGAGCTCAATGATCTACCTCTGCCTCGGCGGATTACACCCTCAGCTACCCACGAGAACGTGAGGAGCCGCACATGTGTGCGAGTATGCCATCGCCCACCGACATTTCTGTTCCGCCGGCGACGCCGAGGTCATCGACGGTGAGGTGCTTTGACTCGCGGCGGCGACTTGCTCAACCGTCGCGCCACCAGGGCGCCCGCACCGCCGAGCAGCATCGCCAGCCAGGCCCAGTGTGCGGCCAGCACCACGGTCCGACCGTCGGCCTGCGGCGACGATCCGCCCACCCGGTACAGGGTGAGGTCTTCGTCGGTGTAGGCCACGGGCAACGGCAAACGCTCTGTCGGAGCGCCGGATTCGACCACCACCCATCCGACCCCGGCATCGGCAACCAGGTTCTGGTCCGCGCTCTCGACGAGGATCTCCTGCACGTCGCGTGCGCGCTGCCCCTCTCCGTACACCGTCCGCTCGCCGATGTGCAGATCGCCGGTGGTCAACACATCGGCACGCACCCACCGGGGCAGCGGGTCGAGCACGGGAGCCTCACCCGCCCACTCGAAACAGCGCATGCTGCCCATCGGCATCACCGCGACCGTCCGCGGGTCGGCGTTGATGATCGCGGCCACCTTCGCCCATCCCGGCGGGTACTGCACGGCGGTGACGCGGCCACCCACGCCCCACGCCAAGTCCGGCAACGTCGCGATCAGCGCGACGCAGCAGAGTGCCGCGGTCGCCGCCGCCGGCAACCAGCGACGGGCGAAGACCACCGCCGCCGCGCCGGCCACCGCATAGCCCGGTATCGCCAACGCCACCCACTTCTGCGCGTCGCGGACCACCCCCAGGCCGGGCACGGCGCGGACGGCCGCCTCGACGAGGACGAGCCCGGGTCCGGTGGCCATCAGCGCGGGCACCACGACGGCGAACCCGGCCAGGACCATCAGCGGTACGGCCGTCGGTCGGCGCAGCACGACCGGTAAGCCGAGGGCGACCACGCCGAGCAACACCGCCGTGCCCACGACCGCGAAAAGTGTTGTGCGAGAGGGCGGTACAGCCTCAGCGTTCCAGATGCCACCCAACCCGGCCAGGCTGAGCAGTGTTCCGAGGCCCGGTTCGGCGCGCGCGGCGAACGCGAGGACGCCGTCAGCCTGCGACGACTCCAACGACCGCGACACCGTCGCCGCGACCAGCCACGGCAGCGCCGCGACGACCGTCATGGCCATCGTCACACCCGCACACCGCCACCGGCCCCACCCTTCGCCGGGCGCGGCGACGCACACGAGCGCGACGGTCGCCGCCAGCATCAGCCCGGTGGGCGTCAACCCGGCCAGTGCCAACCAGAAAGCCAACGCCCACAACGGGGTCCACCGCGCCGACTCCCGCATCTGCAGCACCGTCGTGGCGACCCACGGCAGGCACCCGTAGCCGACGAGCAGGCTCCAGTGTCCTTGCAGCAGCCGCTCGGCGACATACGGGTTCCATACCGCGACCGTCACCGCCACGCACTGACCGGCGAGCCCCGACTCGGGAACCACCGCGGCGGCCAACCGCGCCGCGCCCCAGCCCGCCAGCCACAGTCCCGCGACGAGCAGTGCCTTGGCCACCACGCCCCCGTCGACCACCGAAGACACGACGGCCATGAAGAAGTCCTGCGGAAGGGCCCGCGGTGCCGCCTCGGACAGCCCGAGCGCGGCATCGGACAGATACGAGCGCGGCGTGGACACCGCGTCGCGCAACAGCAGATACCCGGGTGCGAGCAACGGCGCCGTCACCACGAGGGCGAGCACCAACGCGTAGGCCGGTCCCACGACCGACCGCCCGATCAGACCGGTCTGTCCGGGGGCAGGTCGGTCGGTCGAGATGTCGGGATCTTCTCGGTCTTGGCTTCGGCGCCCGGGACCTTGATGCCCTGGGTGTCGAAGAATCCGTGGTCGGCCTCGTCGAGACCGGGGTCGATCAGCGCGGACTCCGCGCGCAGGCTGAACGAGCCGAGCAGCGCGCCGCCGACCAGCAGCACCAGCCCCATCGCGGTGAAGGTGATCGGCAGGATGCGGCCCCACAGCGCGACCCGGTCGCGCTCGTTGCCCGCGCTGGCGACCTGGGACTCGACGGTCTCCTCGTTGAACGCGACCTTGTAGTCGACGAACGTGACCTCGGGCTTGAGCGGCTCGCGGGCGTAGTAGTGGTAGCCGTGCTCGTCCCTCTTGACGATCGTCCCCGAAACCGGGTCGACCCAGAAGGTGCGCTGCGCGGCGTAGTACCGCGACATCGTGATCGGCTCGTCGGGCTCACCGGGCACACCCCACATCGCCGCGCGGGCGGTGACCTCGCTGTCGGCGTCGTCTTCGTAGAGCGAGGCGTACTTCACCGGCTCGACGAGCTTGCCGTCGGAGTCGTAGCCGACGTTCTGGGTGAACCGGTAGGTGGTCAGCCCGTTGACGTCTTCTTCGCCGTCGTAGTTGGCGTCGAACGCCTTCTGCGCGATCGGGTCGAAGACGGAGTAGGTCTTCTTCTCGGTGTCGAACGGGAACCGGTAGGCCAGGCCCTCGTGCGGCAGCGCGATGTTGGTCGGCGGCTTGTCGTCCTCCATGGCGCGCGGTTTCTGCACCGCACCGCCCGGATTGCTCTCGCTGGACACCGCCTCGGCGGTGCTGCGGTTGACGGTCACCGTGTCGACAAGCGCCAACAGCAGGCCGGCCTCCTGCTGTTTGTCGGTGCGGCGCAGCGTGGAGCCCACCTGAAGCGTCACCACGTCGGCGTTCGACGGCGACTCGACGGTGAGCTGCTCCTGCTGAACCATCGGCACATCGCGGTCGACGACGAACCGTTCGCTGTTCAGCGATGCCGGGTCGAAGGCCGTGCCGCTGCCGTCGCTGATCAGCGTCGCATCGAGGTCCAGCGGGATCTTGGCGATCTTGCTGTGGGTGTAGGTGGACAGCAACAGCGCGGCGATCAACAGGGCGGCACCCAGCCCCAAGATCCCGCAAGCCGCAATCCGCAGCGCCACTGCGCGGTTCAAACCGTGCCTCCTTCACCTGCGGTATGCCCGCAGAAACCCGTTTGACCCTAACAGCACAATTTAAGGTCGTCGGTCCAGACGCATCCGCCGACCCGTGGTCGCTGTCTTCGGCTTCACCGGGCACACTGATTTCGTGGCAGTTGCGGTGGCCGGCGAGACGCGCGAGGAGCAGGTGGGCGGAACCCGCGGGTTCCTGCCTGCGGTGGAGGGCATGCGCGCCTGCGCCGCGGTCGGCGTCGTCGTCACCCACGTGGCGTTCCAGACCGGGCACACCGGCGGGATCAGCGGACGACTGTTCGGCCGATTCGATCTCGCGGTGGCGCTCTTCTTCGCCCTCTCGGGTTTTCTGCTGTGGCGCGGGCACGCCTCGGCAGCGCGCGGGCTGCGGCCGACCCCGCCGACCGGCCACTACCTGCGCTCCCGGATCGTGCGCATCATGCCCGGATACCTCGTGGCGGTCGTGGTGATCCTGTCGCTGCTGCCGGAGGCCAAAGCGGACCTGACCGTGTGGTTGGCCAACCTCACCCTGACCCAGATCTATGTGCCGCTGACACTCACCGCGGGGCTGACGCAGATGTGGAGCCTGTCGGTCGAGGTCGCGTTCTACATGGCGTTGCCGCTTCTCGCGCTCCTGGTGCGACGCGTCCCGGTGCGGGCGCGCATTCCCGTCATCGCCGCCGCGGCGCTCGTCAGCCTCGGGTGGGCGGTGCTGCCGATCGCGACATCGGCCGGCGTCAACCACCTGAACTGGCCGCCGGCCTTCTTCTCCTGGTTCGCCGCGGGCATGCTGCTCGCCGAGTTGACCGTCACACCGGTCGGATGGCCGCACCGACTGGCCCGGCGGCGCGTCCTGATGGCGGTCATCGCGGTCGCGGCGTTCCTGGTCGCCGCCTCGCCGATCGCCGGACCCGAGGGCCTCACGCCGGGCACCGTCAGCCAGTTCGTCGTCAAGATCGCGATGGGCGCCGTGGTCGCCGGTGCGCTGCTCGCGCCGCTCGTGCTCGACCGCCCCGACACCTCGCACCGGGTGCTGGGCAGCACGACGATGGTGACGTTGGGGCGATGGTCCTACGGACTGTTCATCTGGCACCTCGCCGCGCTCGCGATGGTGTTCCCGGTCATCGGCGAGTTCGCGTTCAACGGCCACATGCCGGTGGTGCTGGTGCTGACGGTCGTGTTCGGGTTCGCGATCGCCGCGGTCAGCTACGCGCTGGTGGAGTCACCGTGCCGAACGGCGTTGCGGCGCTGGGAGTATCGATACGCCCGTCCGGTACCGCCGTTGGACTCGTCGGTCAGCAGCGTGCCTGAGCCCGTCGCGAGATGACCTCGTCGCGGACCGCTGACCGGCGCGCTTTACCCGCGTCGTCGCGCAGCGGCTCATCGGTGAACTCGACTGTGCGGGGCACCTTGTAGCGCTCGAGTCGCTCGGACAGGAAGCCGACGACGGCCGCTGCGTCGAGCCGCCCTTCTGCATGCACCAGCGCATGCGGCACCTGACCGAGGTCGTCGTCGGGGACGCCGACCACCAGGCACGACAGCACCGCAGGATGCTCGGACAGCGCCGACTCGATCTCGGCGGGATAGACGTTGCGGCCGCCGACGGTGAACATGTCCACCCGCCGGTCGCTGAGGTAGAGGAAGCCGTCGGCATCGAAGTACCCGAGGTCGCCCAACGAATCCCAGCCGTCGCGGGATTTCGCCGTCGCGCCGACGTAGCGGTAGGTGGGTCTGCTGCCCGGCGACGGCCGCATGTAGACCTCGCCGACCACACCGGGCGGGCACTCGTTGCCGTCGTCGTCGAGCACCTTCATCTCGCCGGCGACGACGACACCGACCGAGCCCGGGTGGGCCAACCACTGACTTCCCGAGATGAACGTCAACGCCTGTAATTCGGTGCCGCCGTACAGTTCCCACAGCACATCCGGTTCAAGAATCTCGATCCAGGCGCGCTTGACCGCGGGTGGACACGGCGCCCCGACATGCCAGAACCGCCGGATCGAGGACAGGTCGTAGGCATCGGGGTCGGCCCGGTAGACCGGAATCAGGCGCTGCATGATCGTCGGTACCGTCGTCAGGAACGTCACGCGGTGTTCGGTCACGAGCCGGAGGAACTCGTGCGGTACGAACCGCGGCATGATCACCAGGTGATGGCCCTGAACCAGCCCGATCGCGAAGGTCGTGAAACCGGTGTTGTGGCTCATCGGCACCGAGATCAGGTTGACGTCACCCTCTTGCGCCCCAAGGGGATAACCCACCATCGGCGGGTAGCGGCTGTCGTTGCCCGCCTCGATCAGCTTGGGCCTGCCGGTGCTGCCGCCAGATGCCATCGCCTTGAACACCGGCGACACCTTCTCGGGTAACGCTGCATCCGAGAGGTTTTCATCGGGCACATAACCCGCTGGCACGCTTGCTATTCGGCCGGTGGGGTCGGCGCGGCCGACGACTAGGGCGCGGGGCCACAGTTCGAGCAGCCCGGTCAGTTCGGCATCGGGAAGCCTCGGAGAGAGCGGTTGGGGGATCGCACCCAGCTTCCACGTCGCGAGCACCGCCTGCACCCACTCGATGGAGTTCGGCAACACCACGGTGACGTAATCGCCCTCTCGCACACCGAGTTCGGCGTAGGCGCGGGCCAGCCGGTTGGTCGACGCGTCGAGCTCACCGCGGGTCAGGGTGACGCCTTCGCAGGTGATCGCGGGCGCGTCGGGTTCGGTCTCTGCCAGCCGTGAGACCTGCGCGCTGATCGGCGGAGTCTGTTCGGGCATGTCAGTAAGCGCCCCGGGTCTCGAAGATCCGGCGCGGGTTGTCGACGAGCATCGTCGTGAGCTGCTCGTCGGAGACGCCTCGCTTCTTGAGGGCCGGGATCACGTCGTTGTGGATATGCAGGTAGTGCCAGTTGGGCATGGTCTGCGGGACGAGTCCTTCCGGAAGCCAGTCGATGAAACAGGACGCGTCGTGCGACAGCACCATCTTGTCGGCGTGGCCGCGCTCGCACATCCGCGCGACGGTGTCGACCCGCTCCTCGAAACCGAGGAACACGTCGACCCCGAACCGGTCCATCCCGATGTAGGACCCGTTGTCGATCAACCGCTCCAGGTAGTCCAGATCGGTGCTGTCGCCGGAATGCCCGATGACGACGCGCGAGAGGTCTACGCCCTCCTCGCTGAACACGCGCTGCTGATCCAGGCCTCGCTTGGTCGCGGCGTGCGTATGCGTCGAGATCGGGACGCCGGTTTCCCGGTGCGCCTGGGCCACCGCGCGCAGCACCCGCTCGACGCCGGGTGTCAGGCCGGGTTCGTCGGTCGCGCACTTGAGGACCGCCGCTCTGACCCCGGTGCCCGCGATTCCGCTGGCGATGTCGCGGACGAACATGTCGACCATCGGCTCGCCGAGCGGGGTCTCCGGCCCGCTGAAATGGAAGAACATCGGGACGTCGTTGTAGGTGTAGACGCCGGTGGCGACGATGATGTTGATGTCGGTCTGCGCGGCGATACGCTCGATACGCGGAATGTAGCGCCCCATTCCGATCACCGTGAGATCGACGATGCTGTCGACCCCGCGCGATTTGAGCTCGTTGAGGCGGACGACGGCGTCGGCCTCCCGTTGGGCCTCGTCGCCCCAGACCTCCGGATAGTTGGTCGAGATGTCGAGGGACTGGATGAAGACGTGTTCGTGCATGAGCGTGACGCCCAGGTCGGTGGTGTCGATCGGTCCTCGGGCGGTGTTCAGTTCCGGCACGCGGCCGATGCTACGAGATAGCGGTCGACCAATCGGGTACTTGAAACTCGATTCGTAGCGAAAGGCCAGAACCGAATGGCGACATCGTCGAGCGTCCGCACCGCGCCGTCGGCGTGGGCGCCGCTGCGGTCTCCGATGTACCGGGCGCTGTGGATCGCGCAGCTCGTGTCGAACCTCGGGACCTGGATGCAGACGGTGGGCGCCCAGTGGATGCTGGTGGCCGATCCCGGCGCCGCCGTGCTGGTGCCTCTGGTACAGACCGCGACGACGCTGCCGGTGATGCTGCTGGCGCTGCCCTCCGGTGTGGTCGCCGATCTGGTCGACCGGCGACGCCTGCTGATCGCCACGCAGTCGGCGATGGCGGCCGGCGTCTCGATCCTGGCGATCTTGACCGGTGTCGGGTTGACGACGCCGGCGGTTCTGCTGATCCTGCTGTTCCTGATCGGATGCGGACAGGCGCTGACGGCTCCGGCGTGGCAGGCTATCCAGCCCGAACTCGTTCCGCGCGAACAGATCCCCGCTGCGGCGGCGCTGACCAGCCTGGCCCTGAACAGCGCGAGGGCGATCGGGCCCGCGATCGCCGGCCTGCTCGTGGCCCTGTCCGGGCCGACGACGGTGTTCGCGCTGAACGCGGTCTCGTTCGTTGGCATCGTCGTGGTGCTGTTCACCTGGCGCCGGCCGGTTGAGGAACGGTTGCTGCCGACCGAGCGACCGTTGTCGGCGCTGAGCGCGGGCGGGCGGTACATCCGCAGCTCGCCGGTGGTGCGGCGCATCCTGCTTCGGGCGCTGCTGTTCATCGCTCCCGGCAGCGCGCTGTGGGGGCTGCTCGCGGTCATCGCCGATCGACAACTGCACCTGTCGTCGGCGGGCTACGGCGTGCTGCTGGGCGCCCTGGGTGTCGGCGCGGTGTGCGGGGCGATGGTGCTGTCCCGGCTGCAGGTCCGGTTCGGGCGCAACGCATTGTTGACGGTGGGCGCGGTCGGTTTCGCGCTCGCCACCGCGGTGCTGGCGCTGGTTCCGGTGCTCGCGGTGGTGATCGTCGCGATGATCGTCGGCGGACTGTCGTGGTTGCTGACCCTGTCGACCCTGAATGCGTCCATGCAGCTGAGCCTTCCGGCCTGGGTACGGGCGCGCGGCCTGTCGGTCTACCAGCTGGTGTTCATGGGTGGGCAGGCGATCGGCTCGCTGGTCTGGGGCCTGGTGGCCGGCGCGACCAACAGCGTGACCGCGCTGCTGATCGCGGCCGGCTTGCTCGCCGCGTGCGCGGTATCGCTGCTGTGGTGGCCGCTGCATCCGGGCACCGGCAACCTCGACGTCGAACCGTCGGGGCACTGGCCGGAACCGGCGCTCGTGTTCGAACCCGCCCCGCCCGACGGCCCGGTCCTCGTGCTCAAGACGTACCGGGTCGCGTCGGAGAATGAGGCGGCGTTCGTTGCGGCGATGGACCGGGTGAAGCGTTCACGGCAGCGCACCGGGGCCGTGCAATGGCGGTTGTTCCGCAGCGGCGAATTCCCCAACACTTTCGTCGAGGCGTTCGTCGTGCGGTCGTGGTACGAGCACCTGCACCAGCACGTCATCCGACAGACGGGCCAGGACCTGATCGCCGAGCAGGAGGTCGACAAGTACGTCGTCGGCGAATCCAAGCTCGAGCATCTGATCGCGGTCAGCTGAGCCGTTTCTCCGTCCGAATCGGCACGGTCGACGCCGCGACCGCGGCCACCGAGACCAACGCCAGCAGTTGCACGCCCCACGAATGCCCGATGTAGCCGTCGACCGCGCGCCACGGATACTGACTCAACACCGCGCCGGCGAGGATCAACCCACCGGCCGCGGTGCCGACCGTGACTGCCTCGCAGAGGTTTTCGCGGTGGCGCAGCAGCCAACGGACGCCGACCGCCAGGCCGACGACCGCGACGCCCGCCACCCCCGAGATCGCCGCGCCGACGGCCAACGCTGCGGCGCCGACGGCGACGGGCCGCGGCCGCCACACCGGCACCGGCTCGGCTTGCGCGGGGCGCCTGCGCATCGGCAGGAAAGCGAGCAGTGCGAGCACCGGCAGCAGCGCGAGCCCGCCGATCAGCCCGGCGCGGTAGGGCACGTTCGTCGGGAAGCTCAGCGTGACCGGGCCGGCCGTACCCGGCGGCAGCACCCAGCCCTGCTGCCAGCCGTTCACCGTGATCGGCGTCAGCTGTGACCCGGCGCTGTCGTGGGCGACCCAGCCGGGGTTGATGCTTTCGGGTACCACGAGGACCCGGGACGCCGACGACGGTGCGACGGTCACCTCGCGGTGATCTGCGCTCCATTGTCCGGTCTGTGCGGGAATGGTTGGCGCCTCGCGTATTTCACCGGCGCGCGGCCCGGCGAGCTGAGCGCCGTCGACGATGAACGCCGCGCCGGGGCTGATGACCAATTCCTGTTGGCCTTCGGGCAGCAGGATCGGCTCGGCCCGGCACGGGCGTGCCGCCACCGGCTCACCGTCGAGGAGGGCGCCGACGGTCGTACTGAGTGAGGTTTGCACGAACTCACCGGCGACGCCGATGACCGGGCCCTTGCCGCACGGCATGTCGATGGTGCGGTTCCGGTTGGCCGCGGCGTCGGCGGCCGCGATCGGTTCGCCGCGGGTGTCGAGCGCGGTCACCTCGGCCAGGCCGGGAGGTTTGAGTTGGTCGAAACCGAGTGCCGTGCGGTCGATGACGTCGTCCCAGTCGAGAAGGGAGATCGTCACGGTGTCGGTGACTCTCGGTTTGAGATCCAGGGTCTGGGCACCGGCATCGCCGGCGACCGGACGGATTTGCGGACCATCACCGAGGTCGACGGCCAGCAGTGTCGGGCGTGCGGGCAAGTCCGACGAACTCGGCGTCACCTGCAGCCCGGCGACCTCGCTGTCCCTCGGCAGTTTCAATGTCAGTGTCGGCGGCGTCCCCTGCTGCACGACCCGCTGCGGGGCGGTCCAGGCGGTGCCCGCATCACCGTCTGCCGCGGCGTAGGCCGAGCCGAGCACGTCGATCGGATCGGCTTCACCCACGGCGCGGGCGGTGCCGGGTGCGCTGATGAGGTCGGCCAGCTGGGGACCCTGACGGGCGCGTACCCACACGGTCGGTGTCACCGCGATCGGTTTTGAAACCGTCAGTGTCCGGCTCAAGTTCACCGGCTCCTCGGCCGACAGCGCCATCAACGCGGCGCACCGGTAGCCGGTCGGACTCTGCGCGCAGCCGGATCGTCCCAGCAGCTCCGAACCCAGATCCCATTGCGCGACAGTCGAATCCGCGGGAGGACCGGGCACGGCGACGGTGTGGCGCAGGCTGACGGGGTGGGCGAAGCCGTTCGCGTCGTACTGGGTGACCGCGAGGTCGGTGATCCCGAACTGCACGCCGGATGAGCCGTCGTCGGTGGCGACCGCGGTGAGCCGCACCCAGGGCGACTCACCGTAAGGCAGTGCCGCGGTGAGCGGCTTGCCTGCTTCGTCGAACCGAAGGGTGCTGGTGCCGTTCACCGTCGAGATCTCGATGCGGCGGATCTGTGCGCCGACCGCGGTGGCGCTGGGTGTGACCGTGATGGTCGCGTTGGTGACGGGGTGGTCGAAGTCCACCTGCATCCACTGGCCGATCGCCGACTGAAGCGAGTTGGAGACCCAACTGGTCGACGGGTCGGCATCGACTGCGGCGGCCGGGCCTGCGGCCGGCGCGACGTTGGGGAGCGCGGTGGAATCGGCCGCCGAACTCGACACCGAGACCCGGCCCCCGTTCCACTGCCCGTAGACCAGATCGGTTCCGGGAGAGGGGTAGTCGATGACCCGGTTGTGGGTGTGCCGCGGATCGTCGGGGGTGCGGATCGCCGACGAGTGGTCGTCGACGCGGCCGTAGTCGGTTTCCCGCGCGAGCGGGGTGTCGGTGACGGTGACCAGCGGGGTCGGCACCCCGGCGCGTTCGGCGTCGGCGGTCAAGAGCATGGGGCCTAGCGGCGGGCGGTCGAGCAGTCGGCGGCGCTCGTCGAGCCGCAGCAGCGCCTCGGGTGCGCCGTCGACGCGCGCCATGCGGTCGGTGTCGACGAGGTAAGGCGTCACCGGGGTTTCGGCGTTGACCCGGTAGATCTCGACGGCGGGGTAGCGCGGGCGCAAGCCGCTGTCGGAGACGAAACCGGCCAGCGTGCCCGCGCCGACCGGATCGCCGAACTCGGCGACCATCTCCAGACCGGGTGAGCCGTCGATCGCGCGGTGCACGAGCAACGGCCGGGCTGACCGGGATGACTCCGGGTCCAGGTCGTTGCGCACCACGACGTACGAAATGCCCTGGCGGGCAAGGGTGTCGGCGAGACCTGCGGATGGGCGGCCCGCGGCGAACAACCGCTGCACGGAGTCCAACGCGCGGATGGTCTGCGGTGGGGTCAGCGGGATCGAATCACGGACCCCCCAGGCACTTTCGCCGAGCACCTGCAGCGGTTCATCGTGGCTGTTGCCCCACACTTGGGTGGCGAACGGAGCGCCCGGCGCCACCAGAACGCGGCCGCCGGTGTTGTGTTCGTCGAGCCAGTCGGCGGTGTCGTGCCAGTACTGCGGGATGGCATCGAACGCGCCTGGCGGAGTGAGACGTCCGGTCCATGCCAGCGACGTACCGGCTGCCAGCGCGACCAGGACCACCATTCCCACAGCGACACGCTTGTCGCGTTCGGGGTGCGCCAGCGCGGTCGTCCACTCCGCTCGCGGCGCGCTGCCCGGCAGCGGGATGCGGCCGAGCAGATGCGCCAACCCCAGCGCCAAGGGCAGTCGCAGCAGGGGTTCGAGCTTGTGCAGGTTGCGCAGCGGGGTGCCCGACGCGTCGAGGAACGCCTGAACCTGCAGTGCGACGGGCGAGCCCAACCCGCCGGAGTAGCCGACGGCGAGCAGCGTGACACCGGTCAGCAGGATGACGATCAGACGACCGCGGGCGGGCATCGTCTTCATCGCCAGCCCCGCCAGGCCCGCGGCGGCGACCAACGTGGTGGCCAGCACGGCGACCGAACCGGTCACCAGTGACGCGCCTGCCGTCGCGTTGGGCGCAACGAACGGGGTCCAGGCGTCGGTGCCGCGCAACATCTCGGTCAGCGACATCCACCGTGTGGTGACGCCGGAGGATTCGATGAAGTCGAGGAACGGTGGGCTGACCCGGCCCAGCATCACCAGCGCGATCGCCCACCACAGCACCGCCAGCGTGATACCGAGCGCCCACCACGCCGTGAACCGCCACCACAGCTTGGTGGGCCGATGACATAACAGCCAGATGGCCGCGCACAGGCAGCCGGTGAGCGTGGCAACCGCGTTGACCGCACCCATCAACGCGATCGCCACCGCCGAGCGCATCGCCAGTACCCGTACGCGCGGATCGGCCCCTGTTTCTCCCGCCCCTCCGGACCCGCCGTTCAATACCAAGATCACCGGCAACAGCACCCAGGGCGCCAACATCATCGGAAGCGTCTCCGACGAGATCGCGCCGATAGTGGTCAGCGTCCGCGGCGAGAGCGCGTAGGCGACCGCGCCGATCACCCGCGACGTCGGGCTGCCGATGCCGAGCGCCTCGGCCACCCGCAGCACACCCCAGAACCCGACGACCAGCAGCAACGCCCACCACAGCCGCTGGGTGACCCAGCCGGGCAGCCCGACGATGTCGCCGATCAAAAAGAAGGTGCCGTGCGGGAACAGGTACCCGTAGGCCTGGTTCTGGGCCTGGCCGAAGGGCAGCTCGCTGTTCCACAGGTTGAACGCGCGCGCGAGGAACCGCAACGGGTTGGCGGTCAGGTCGAGCTTGGTGTCGGGTGAGATCTGTCCGGGTGACTGGGCGAACGTCAGGACCAGCGCCGCCGCAGCGGCCACCCACAACCAGCGCCGGGAGAGCGGGGCCGTCTCAGTGGCGGCCCGGGATTCAGCTGCGGTCGCCGTACTCGACCCTGTTGAGCACCGAAGACGCCGGATCGCCCGCTTGCAGAGGAGGCTTGTTGTCCTGCTGCACCATCAGCGTCACACCGAAAACAGCCGCCGCACCCAACAGCAGACCGACCACGATGCTGGCGGCGGCGGGCACGAGGAACCGATCCATGCGGCAAAACTAGCATGCGGGCCATGTGCCCAGCTGAACCCATGTTCTGGCCGCACACGCCGACCACGAGATAGAACTGAGCCACCACAGCCGTTAGTGTCGAGGCCCATGGCCTTGCCCCGCGCGTTGTGTGCCCTTGTCGCCGCTCCCGTATTGCTGGTGGCGTGCTCGCCCGCCGCGCAGGAAGCCGCGCCGTCACCGACGTCTGCGCCCATCACCAAGGCGGCCACCGCCGTGCCCGCGGCCCCGGCCGCGCCGGCGGCCCCCGCGTGCGGAGCCGGTGAATCGCTGCTGTCGGCGATGTCGACGCGCGACAAGCTCGCCCAACTGCTGATGGTGGGCGTCTCCAATGCGGGTGACGCACGCGCGGTCGTCGACAACCACCACGTCGGCGGCATCTTCGTCGGCAGTTGGACCGACCTGTCGATGCTGTCCGACGGCTCGCTGGCCGCCATCGCTGGATCGGCGACCCCGCTACCGCTCGCGGTCAGCGTTGACGAGGAGGGCGGCCAGGTGTCGCGGCTGGCCGGGCTGATCGGCAGCCAACCGTCGCCCGCGTCGCTGGCGGCCAGCAGCACGCCTGACGAGGTGTACAACATCGCTCTGAAGCGGGGCCAGGCCATGCGCGGGCTTGGTATCACCGTCGACTTCGCGCCGGTCGTCGACGTCGATGGGGGCGGGTCTATCGGCGACCGGTCGTTCGGCTCCGATCCGGCCGTCGTCACCGACTTCGCCGGCGCGTATGCCCGTGGTCTGCGCGACGGCGGCGTGATGCCGGTGCTCAAACACTTCCCCGGCCATGGGCGCGCCTCGGGCGACTCGCACACGGGCGGCGTCACCACGCCACCGATCAGCGAGCTGCAGACCACCGATCTGGTGCCTTACCGGACGCTGACCAGCCAGGCGCCGGTCGGAGTGATGGTCGGTCACCTGCAGGTGCCCGGGCTGACCGGTAGCGATCCAGCCAGCCTGAGCCCGGCGGCCTACGCGCTGCTGCGGTCGGGCAACTACGGCGGCCAGCCGTTCAACGGCCCGGTGTTCACCGATGATCTGTCCGGGATGCGGGCCATCACCGACCGGTTCGGGGTCGCCGAGGCGGCGCTGCGGAGCCTGCAAGCGGGCGCCGACGTCGCGCTATGGCTGAGTACCGGTGAGGTGCCCGCCGTGCTCGACCGGCTGGAGAAGGCGTTGGATGCCGGGGAGCTGTCGATGTCCAGCGTCGACGCCTCGGTGCTGCGGCTGGCGGGAATGAAGGGGCCCAACCCGCGCTGCTGATTCCCGCCCACGTCCGCTGCTGACGCCCTGGTGGCGCGCATTGCTTACCCTGGTGGAATGGCCGGAGGTACCAAGCGGTTGCCGCGCGCGGTGCGCGAGCAGCAGATGCTGGACGCCGCCGTGCAGATCTTCTCGGTGAACGGCTACCACGAGACGTCGATGGACGCGATCGCCGCCGAGGCGCAGATCTCCAAACCGATGCTGTACCTGTACTACGGCTCCAAGGAGGAGTTGTTCGCGGCGTGCCTTGATCGTGAGCTGGCGCGGTTCGTCGACGAGGTGCGCAGTCAGATCGATTTCAAGCAGAGCCCGAAAGACCTGTTGCGCAACGCGGTCCTGGCGTTCCTGAACTACATAGACGCGAACCGGGCGTCGTGGATGGTGCTCTACAGCCAGGCGACCAGTTCGCAGGCGTTCGCCCACACCGTGCGCGAAGGCCGCGAGCGCATCATCGACCTCGTCGGCAGACTGCTGCGCTCGGGCACCCGAAATCCCGAGCCCGACACCGACTTCGACATGATGGCCGTCGCCCTCGTCGGCGCCGGCGAGGCAGTGGCGTCGCGGGTCAGCACCGGCGACGCGGGCGTGGACGAGGCCGCCGAGCTGATGATCAACCTGTTCTGGCGCGGCCTGAAGGGCACCCCGTCCGACCATCCCGTCGACACTGCGGTCAGGTCGCCGAACTGAACAGGTGCCACCTGACGCTCGCGCGAGGGCACGGCTGCCGATCCAGATAATCGCGGGGCGGTATGTCGACATCCGACTACTCGAAGGTTCAGGATTACATCCTGATTGTTCGTCTCAGTGGTCGCCGTACCACGGCGGTGTCACCCCCAGCCGGTAGTCTGGCAACAGCGACATCGTCAACCTGATGAGTCTCACCCGCGTCTACGGCGCAGGGGCGGCAACGCCAGCACAACGCTTGCTGGTACACCTCGGAGGCGACCTAGGACGCCGATGCCGCCTCGACTACACCGGGTCACCACCCGGCACGTCGAGGGGGAGAGCGAAGCGGCCATCTCTGGTCGATCTCCCCGGACCGGCACCAGCGTCCGGGAAAGTCCCGGACGTCCGGAACACAAGATCGGTAAGGACGATGACCGCAAGTATCGATGCACCTTCTACGCCGCAATCAGCAGTCGCTCAAGCCACGGACAAGGTCTTGCCGCGTCCTGTTGAGAGGCTCCAGATGCCGGCATTGGCCACTGCGACCCGCAAGCTGGCCGACAAACTGGTTGACCAATACAACCTGAGTGAGCAGGCCGCCCAAGCATTGGCCGTGGCGACGGTGGATCCCTCTGCGGTCCGCCGAGCTCTCGAGAGTCCCGAGCGGCTCCCAGTGCCCGGGGGAGCGGTCTTGGCCGTGCGAGCCCGAGTTTGGTCTCGCGCGATAATGCCAGATCCGCGAAACCCTCGTGTCGGACCCGCTCGGCGCCATCCGGCTTCAAACACGATCGGTTTGGACGAGCGAACTCGATTCGCCCCATTGGTCGAATCACTTTCTGCCCCGGACGGCAGGGCCGAATTGATCCAAACCGTTCAGAGCCAGGAGCACCTTGCGTGGGCGGCGTTGCAGGCGCGGGATTATGTGATCAGCAACAACGACTGGCGCGAATCCATCCGCAACCAGGGCGTGATGACCGAGGTGTGGGTGGCGCCCACCACGTTCACCCACGAAGATGGAACGCCGGACGTGAGCGCGCCGGTGACCGTCGAGGGCTCAAGCCGCACTACGTGCGTTCACGAGTTGATCGATGTCCGATCCGCCGACGTCCCGTACGGCGCCGAAGAGCGTCGATTGCGGAGTCACATCCGCAAGCTAAACGAGGAGTTCGACGCGGCTGGCAGCCCTGACGAAGTCGACCCCGACGTGGCAGTCAAGCTTCGGTGCGAGATCGTACCGGCGTTGCTCTTGGTTGGCTTCGAACCGCACGACGACACTCCCGTCGACTACGGGGTCGCTATCAAATCCCTTGTCGCCTTGCGACATGTCGACTATCCCAAGCCATGGGGAGAGGCCACCGAGAACGAGGCATTGGCGGATGCGGTCATCGATGAGCTCGAGCGCCGCCGCCTGATCACTACAGGTAAGGCGAAGTGGCTATCCGGTGAGCTGACGCCCGAGGAGGCCGACGACGCCGGGTTTAGCGGCGACCCCGGGATCAGGGCTGCCACGATCGTGCGTCTCTTCACCGAGCGAGACCCTGAGATCCATGCTGCGATCCGCGGTGCCATCACCTCCCAGAGCACCCGGAAGCGCATCACCCCGAAGCTGCTCTTCGAGATCGCGACGGCACTCATGTTGCGATCGCTTGCAGAAGAGGACCCGCGGAGGCGTGAGCGCATTCGCAAGTATCTGCGGGAGTCGTTCGGGCAGGAGCTGACCAAAGACTCCTGGAAAGCGTCACTACGTCCCAGCTACGAACTGGCGGCAGACGCCGAGCTGGAGGTGGGCGCCGGCGAACCCGGATCCGCTACCCGAGAGCTGGCCGCTCGCAGCGCCTACCCGCTCATCGTTTCCGGGGCACTGACCGCCGACCGCGGCACCGTCAACAGCGACCAGCCCGACCGGCGCAATCCTGCGGAAGTCATCGAAAGGATGCGGACCACATCTCGCGGCGTTCGCCAAATGCTCCAGGCCATAAACGATTTCGGAGCAGGGCGCCGAGTTCGATTCATCAATGCCGACGGGCAGGTTGAGACCAGCCCGACGGGCCGGGACTCCGTGGTCAACGACACGATGCTCCGAAGTACGTATCCGCGGCCCGGCGACGGACCGGTGACTGTCTTGGCGCCCACCACCGCAGCGGAACGGCTCGGCAACGCGCTCGGAGAACTGGGGGCCGCCGTGAACGCCGTCGAAGCCGCGGTGACCGCGGTTGAAGCCGTACGGGCGGAAGACGGTTCGTCTGCAATCACCGCCCTGGGCGCTGATAAGGCGGACTGCCAGGCATGGCGCAACATCCTCCTCGATGTGCTCGAGAAGTTGCCCGTGTGGAGGACTACAGGCGAGCAGCGACACGGCGCGATGGCGGATGTCGATGATGCCGATGAGCCGGATGGCGGGCCCATCGACATCTATGACGATGTCGCACCTGACGGTAACGTCGATGAAGAGAATCTCAACGAGGTACTCGATGAGGAGGATGCCGTCTGACCTGATCTGAAACGCGACACGAGACCGCCGCTCGGCCTCACCAGCGCACCAATAGCGCTGGGCGGCAACGCCGATGACCACTACGCCGTCGGTACACCTTGGAGGCGAGCGCAAGTCTCGTTGCCGCTTGTGTTGCACCGGGCACATCGCCCGGCAGACCCGAGTGGGTGCGCCGGAGGGTTCTCCAGCTCGCCCAAAGCCCACCGAATCCGGTGGATCTATCAGCGAGCTGGAGGCAGAAATGCAGACCAAGCACTTTTACACCGGTCGTGAGCGTGAGCTCCTCGACTTGATCAAGACCCCCACCCTGGTTCTCCGCGGTGCAGCCTGCGCGGGGACCGATCCCGAGCTCTACCATCCCGATGGACCGCTCGACGAAGTATCCGCGGCCCGTTGCGCCACCTGCCCGGTGCGGTTGAACTGCCTGGCGCTGGCGTTGCGTGCCGAAGATCCAGATGCGCGGTCCGGATGGTACGGCGGTTTGGGCCCGGCAGAACGGTCTGTCTTGGCAAGGGACCTCACCATTGCATCCGATCCGCCTCCGTCACCCGATCGAGCCCCTGAGGCGATCCGGTTGCGTGCAGCGGGCCTGAGCGTGAACGAAATCGCAACCCGCCTTGCGTGCAGCCGCCGCACGATCCAGCGGTATTTCAGCAAATCAAACGTCGGTGGTGGCAGATGATGATCGAAGACCGTGTTGTCACGACCGCGTTCCTCGTCGAGTTGAACCAGACCCCCGAATGCGATGAGCTCCAGTTCGGACATGGCGTTCTGAACGATCTCGAAGCCGACGCGTTCCACGTGCTGGTTCCGGTTGGGCATACCCATGGATGGACCGAGGCGAGGGTAGTTTGCCAGGTTCAGCTCGCCGTCGGCAACGGCGGCCCCCTCTTGAGAGAGGTGTTGATCTCGCGGGAGCTGTACGAGTCTCTGCCCACCGCGTTCAGCGTGCTGAACACGGTCGGGGACCTGGTGCCGAAGACGGTCGACGAGCTCGACGATGAACTCGCGTCGCTCCTGAGCTCCGGCGACGACAACGCGATCGGTTCGGAAGACGATGACGAGGGCGCCGACTTCGACGCCTACGGCGACGGTGATTGGGATAGCGGCCCGACCGAATACCGGTGACGGGTTAGCACTCGATCTGACGTACCGGCCAGGCGTCCCCAGGGGCGGCACCCGGCCCCGTGGAACCTGAAAACCCGTACATGATGGCTCGGCCGCAATACTGACCGGTCAGAAGGGCGCGGGTAGGGGCAACCCCCTGGGGGTGGCCTCTCCCACGCCGTGCCCGGCATGCCGGAGGCGACGGCACATACCACGTGCCGGTGTCGACGCGCCCCTCCCGTAGCCCGCAACCTCGCGGCATAGCACGCAGCCTGGCCACCACACCTCGTACGCGGCACACCGCTGCAGACTGCGGCAGCGAAACGCATACCCCGTGCTGCCCGCCAGCGTCCACGGTGCGGGGCGAATGTCAATCTGGGGTACACCTCCACTTTGACACTGAGGTCTAGGCTCTCGGACCACTCCGTCTACAGTGAGCGCACCGTCCCGAACAGATGCGGCTCGCGCTTCTTCATGTCGCGCAAGGTCAGATCCCAGCCATCGGACACGCGGTCGACGTAGAGTCCGGCGTTCGCCGGCAGCACGACCGGCTTGGCGAACTTCACCGAATACTTGACCGCATCCGGCAGCTGACCCTCTATGTTCGCCAGAACTGCTGCCGCGCTGAACATCCCGTGCGCGATGACGGTCGGAAAGCCGAACAGCTTGGCCGCGATCGCATTGGTGTGAATCGGGTTGTGGTCGCCGCCCACCGAGGCGTAGTGCCGGATCTGACCCGGGGTGATGCGCAGCATCGCATTCGGCGGCCCGAGTTTCGGCGGCTTCTGCGGCGGCGGTTTCGGCTCGTCGGACAAACTCGTCCGCTGCTGGTGCAGGAACGTCGTCACCTGGTGCCACGCCTGCTCATTGCCGACGTTGACGTCGGTCACGATGTCGACCAGCAGACCTCGGCGATGCTCTCGCAGATTCTCCGCGTGCACCTTCACCGAGACCGCGTCGGTGACCCCGATCGGGCGGTACTGGGTGATGTGGTTCTCGATGTGAACCGATCCCATTGCCGCGAAAGGGAAGTCGAACCCGGTCACCAACGACATCAACGTCGGGAACGTCAGCGCGAACGGATACGTCAGCGGGACCGTGTCCCCGAACTGCAGTCCGGTGACCGCCGCGTAGGCAGCCACGTTCTCGGCGTCGATGCTCAAGTCCTCGACGGTCAGCGTGCGATCGGGCAGCGTCTCGCCGCGCGGCACGAACGGCAGGGCGCCCGCCGCCGCGCGCGCCAGATTCATCAGACCCGACGGTTGGCTCATGTCACGCCCCCAGCCAGGCCTGGCCGCACACCCGCACCGTGTTGCCGGTGACGGCGTTGGACGCGGGGCTGGCGAAGTAGGCGATGGTCTCGGCGACATCGACCGGTTGGCCGCCCTGGTACAGCGAATTGAGCCGCCTGCCTACCTCGCGGGTGGCCAGCGGGATCGCCTCGGTCATCTTGGTCTCGATGAAGCCAGGGGCCACCGCGTTGACCGTGACGCCCTTGTCGGCGTACGCCTCCGACAGGCTGTCGGTCAGCCCGATCATGCCTGCCTTGGTCGCGGCGTAGTTGGTCTGCCCGCGGTTGCCCGCAATGCCGGCCATCGACGACAGGCCGACGATCCGACCGCCCTCGCCCAACACGCCGTTGTTCACCAGTCCCTCGGCAAGGGCAAGCGGCGCAACGAGATTCACCGCCACGACCGAATCCCACCGCCCCTCGTCCATGTTGGCCAGCAGCTTGTCGCGGGTGATGCCGGCGTTGTTGACCAGGATGTCGACGCGACCGTCGTAGTGGTCGCGCACATGCTCGGTGATGCGCTCGACCGCGTCGTCGGCGGTCACGTCCAGGGCCAGCGCCGTTCCGCCGACCTTCGTGGCGGTCACGCCGAGCGCTTCCTGCGCGCCCTCGACGTCGATGCAGATCACCTTCGCGCCGTCGCGGCTGAACACCTCGGCGATCGTCGCGCCGATGCCGCGCGCGGCGCCGGTCACGATCGCGACCTTGCCGTCGAGCGGCCGGTCCCAGTCCGCGGGCGGAGAAGCGTCGTCCGCACCGATCCGGAACACCTGCCCGTCGACGTAGGCCGACTTGCCCGACAACAGGAACCGCATCGTCGACTCCAGACCCGTCGCGGCGGGCTTGGCGGCGGGGGAGACGTAGACGAGGTTCACCGTCGCGCCGCGGCGCATCTCCTTGCCGAGCGAGCGGGTGAAGCCCTCGAGCGCGCGCTGCGCGATGCGCTCATGTTCACTGCCCGCGTCCTCGGGGGTTGTGCCGATGACGACGACGCGGCCGGACGGTCCGAGGTTGCGCAACAGCGGGGTGAAGAACTCGTAGAGCCCCTTGAGGCCGGTCGGCTCGGTGATGCCCGTTGCGTCGTACACCAGCGCGCCGAAGGAGTCGGCCCAACGACCGCCCAGGTTGTCGGAGACGACGTCGTAGTCGTCGGCCAGCGCGGTGCGCAGCGGTTCGACGAGTCGGCCCTCGCCGCCGATCAGCAACGTGCCCGCCAGCGGCGGATCACCTGGCTTGTAGCGGCGCAGCGTCTCGGGCTGGGGGATGCCCAGTTGCTTGGCGAGGAACGATCCGGGCGTCGAGTGGACGATTTGCGAGTACAGATCCGATGCCATGAGGACGAACTTACTCCAGAGTAAGAAGGGTGGGTACTATGGGTGCATGCCTAGTGATACCCGCCGACGCGTCGCCATCCTCGGTGGCAACAGAATTCCTTTCGCCCGCTCCGATGGCGCGTACGCCAATGCGTCGAACCAGGACATGTTCACCGCCGCCCTGGGCGGCCTGATCGAGCGCTTCAACCTCGACGGGGAGACGCTCGGCGCGGTGATCGGCGGTGCCGTGCTCAAGCACAGCCGCGACTTCAACCTGATCCGCGAATGCGTGCTCGGCAGCGCGCTCTCCTCCTACACGCCCGCGTTCGACATCCAGCAGGCGTGCGGCACGGGCCTGCAGGCGGCCATCTCCGCGGCCGACGGCATCGCCGCGGGTCGCTATGAGGTCGCGGCGGCCGGCGGCGTCGACACCGCTTCGGATGCGCCGATCGCGCTCGGCGACGACCTTCGCCGCACGCTACTCGGGCTGCGCCGTGCGAAGTCGAACGTCGACCGGCTCAAGCTAGTGGGCAAACTACCCGCCTCGGTGGGCATCCAGATCCCGGTCAACAGCGAGCCCCGCACCGGCATGTCGATGGGCGAGCACGCCGCCGTCACCGCCAAGGAAATGGGCATCAAGCGCGTCGACCAGGACGAGTTGGCCGCCGCCAGTCACCGCAACATGACCGCCGCCTACGACCGCGGCTTCTTCGACGACCTGGTCACGCCGTTCCTCGGCGTGTACCGCGACAACAACCTGCGTCCCGACTCCTCGGCCGAGAAGCTGGCCAAGCTCAAGCCTGTCTTCGGTGTCCGCAACGGCGACGCGACGATGACGGCGGGCAACTCCACGCCGCTGACCGACGGCGCCTCGGTGTCCTTGCTGGCGACCGACGAGTGGGCCTCGGCGCATGGCATCGAACCGCTCGCCTACTTCGTCGACGCGGAGACCGCCGCAGTGGACTACGTCAACGGCAAGGACGGATTGCTGATGGCGCCGACCTATGCGGTGCCGCGGCTGCTGGCCCGCAACGGCCTGACCCTGCAGGACTTCGACTTCTACGAAATCCACGAGGCGTTCGCGTCGGTGGTGCTCGCGCACATGCAGGCGTGGGAGTCCGAGGAGTACTGCAAGGAACGCCTCGGCTTGGATGCCGCGCTCGGGTCGATCGACCGGTCGAAGCTCAACGTCAACGGGTCGTCGTTGGCGGCGGGCCATCCGTTCGCCGCGACCGGCGGGCGGATCGTGTCGCAGTTGGCCAAGCAGCTGGCCGAGAAGAAGAAAGAGACCGGTCAATCGGTGCGCGGGCTGATTTCGATCTGCGCCGCCGGCGGGCAGGGCGTGGCGGCCATTCTGGAAGCCTGACCAGCCCGGCAGGACCGCCAAAAAATACTGACGGCAGCGTGTAACGCCCCCCGGAAACGCACCGATACACCGGATAGCTCCGTGCTGCCGTCTGACCCCCCGACCCGACGGCAGCACGGGGCTCTTAACTTTTCGGGCCTCAGGCCGGCGGAGGATCCTTTTTCGCCTTGATCGGCCCGGCAGCCGCCGGCGCGAACAGGGCACCGCGGAAACTGCCGCCCATCGTGCGGACCGCGACCAGCGCCCACGTGCCCAACAGACCGGCGTAGGCGACGGCGGCGGCCACGTGGAACGCGGGCAGGCCGGTGTGGTTCGCCAGTTGCGTGGTTCCGGTGACGAAGGTTCCGACCGGGAACGTCAGGCTCCACCACGTCAACGCGAACGGCATCCCACGGCGCATCGTGCGCACGGTCAGTTCGGTGGCCAGCACGATCCACAACACCGCGAAACCCCACACCGGCACGCCGAACAGCACCGCGAACACATTCATCGCGTCGGCCAGCTCAGTCGACACCGCCGCCCCGGCGTGCGCACCGAGCAGCCCGGCCGCGGTGATGCCCTGTCCGAGCGGGCCGAGCACGATCCACAGTGTGGGCACCCGCGCCGTGCCCGAGGTGCCGTACAGCGCCAGCCTGCTCCAGATCATCGTGATGATGATCAAGGCCGCGAACAACGACAGGCCGAACATCGCGTAGCACCCGTAGAGCATCGTCGCGCGCCCGGTCCCCGGATCCATGTGCGGGATCAGCAGCGCACCCGAGGCGGCCGACACCATCGGCGGCACCACCGGCATCAACCAGCCACCGAACGCGGCGTCGGGCTCGACGTTGAGCTGCGTGAACATCAGAAACGGGATGGTCGCCGCGGTGAACAGCCCTCCGACGGTGCCTGCCGTCCACAACACCCACGCCAGGTCGACAGCCGCTCTCTCGCCGATCAGATCCTTGCCGATCAGCAGCGCGCCCGAGCCCACGGTTAGCAACGCCATCGGCGCCGCTCCGTAGAAATGCGTCATCTGCGGATTGCGGACATGTCCACGCGCGGCCACCGGGTGCCGGATCCGTTGCACGCTGACCGCGATGCCGAGCACCACGAGCAGAAGCGCCGCGAAGACCCACACCACGCGCGAGAACACGTGCAGTCCGGGGACGTGCACGGGCAGCGTGGCGCCGGCGGTGGCGACGATGCCGGTGCCCATCACCGAGGCGAACCAGTTGGGTCCGAGGTGTTGTAGCCGCGCCAACTCGGTCGTCATGGCCCAGTATGTTCAGACCGCCTCCAGCACGCGGGAAGGCTCGCCGCCGGTCGTGCTTCGATGGAGGGGTGCAGATCAGTGTCGCCCTCACCGGACTCATCACCGATGCCGACGGCCGCTCGCCGCTCGACGGCGTCTTGACGAAGCTGACGTCGTTGCACGACGAGGGATTTCGACGGGTGTGGATGGCGCAGCTGCCCTACGACCCCGACCTGTTGACGATTCTGGCCGTCGCGTTTCGCGAGATCGACACCATCGAGGTGGCTTCAGGGGTTATCCCGATTCAGGTGCAGCACCCCACCCAACTGGCGCAGCGCGCGCTGACGCTGAATGCCATCGCCGGCGGCCGCTTCACCCTGGGCATCGGGTTGAGCCATCGCATGGTGACCGAAGGGGTGTGGGGCATCTCGTACGACAAACCGGTGCGGCAGATGCGCGAGTACCTCGACGCGCTGCTGCCCCTGCTGGCCGGCGAGCCCGCCGACGCCTCCGGAGATATCTGGACGACCCGAGGCTCATTGAAGGTGCCCGGCGCTCCGCGGCCCGACGTCTACCTCGCAGCACTCGGCCCGCAGATGCTGCGCCTGGCCGGTCGTCGCAGTGCCGGGACGATGACGTGGATGACGGGTCCCAGGACGCTGGCCGACCACGTCGTCCCGACCCTGCGCACGGCCGCAGTGGAGGCGGGCCGCGACGAGGCCTCGGTTCGGGTGGTGGCGTCATTGCCGATCAGCGTCACCGACGACGTCGATGGCGCCCGGGCTGAAGCCGCCGAGGAGTTCGCCATCTACGGACAGTTGCCGTCGTACCGCGCCATGCTCGACCGCGAGGGCTACGCAGAACCCGCCGACGCCGCGATCATCGGCGACGAGGAGTCGGTGTCTCAGCGGCTCGACGAACTGGGCGCTGCCGGTGTCGACGAGTTCGTCGCCAGCGTCTTCGACTCAGACCCCGAGGCGCGTGCGCGCACCCGGGCGCTGTTGCGGTCCAGGGACGCCTGACCGAAGAAAATTCGCACTGGTGTGATCGAGATCACGGGCGTACGATCGGTCGCACGACGGGTTCGGGAGTGACTTTTCCGAAGAGTCGGCAAGGGTTGAAAGCCGACCGCGCGAGACTGATGTGACGCACCTGGTGTCCTCCCGAACCCGCCCTTATGTGAACTTGATTCCGATGCAAAACGCCCCCGGGAAGAGACCGGGGGCGTTTTGTTTCAGCGAAGCGACTGAAGGCTCTTAGAAGGCCGCCTCGTCGAGTTCCATCACCTCATTGTCGAGGTTCTCGATGATCTGACGCGTGCTGGTGAGCATCGGCAGGAAGTTCTTCGCGAAGAACGACGCCACTGCGACCTTGCCCTCGTAGAAGGCGCGGTCGTCACCGGCCACACCCGCGTCGAGCTTGTCGACGGCCACCGCGGCGTGCTGCTGCAGGAGCCAGCCGATGACCAGGTCGCCGACGCTCATCAGGAAGCGCACCGAACCCAGGCCGACCTTGTACAGCTCGGTCGAGTTCTCCTGCGCCGCCATCAGATAGCCGGTGAGCGAGGCCGCCATCGCCTGGACGTCCTCCAGCGCGGTCGCCAGCAGCGCACGCTCGGCCTTGAGTCGGCCGTTGCCCGACTCGTTCTTGACGAACTGCTCGATCTGGCCGGCCACGTGAGCCAGCGCCACACCCTTGTCGCGGACGATCTTGCGGAAGAAGAAGTCCTGCGCCTGGATGGCCGTGGTGCCCTCGTAGAGCGAGTCGATCTTGGCGTCACGGATGTACTGCTCGATCGGGTAGTCCTGTAGGAAGCCCGATCCGCCGAGGGTCTGCAGGCTCTCGGTCAGCTTGGCGTAGGCCTGCTCGGAGCCGACACCCTTGACGATCGGCAGCATCAGGTCGTTGACCCGCGCGGCGAGCTCGGCGTCGATCTCGTGCACGGCTTTGGCCACCGCGGCATCCTGGTAGGTCGCCGTGTAGAGGTACAGCGCGCGCAGTCCCTCGGCATAGGCCTTCTGGGTCATCAGCGAACGACGCACGTCGGGGTGGTGCGTGATGGTCACACGCGGAGCCGTCTTGTCGGTCATCTGCGTCATGTCGGCGCCCTGCACACGCTCCTTGGCGTACTCGAGCGCGTTGAGGTAGCCGGTCGACAGCGTCGCAATCGCCTTGGTGCCCACCATCATTCGGGCCTGCTCGATGACGTCGAACATCTGCGCGATGCCGTCGTGCACCTCGCCGACCAGCCAGCCGACGGCCGGGGTGCCGTGCTGCCCCAGGGACAGCTCACAGGTGGCCGAGACCTTCAGGCCCATCTTGTGCTCGACGTTGGTGACGAAGACACCGTTGCGCTCGCCGGGCTCACCGGTCTCCGGGTCGAAGTGGAACTTCGGCACGAAGAACAGCGAGAGGCCCTTGGTGCCCGGGCCTGCGCCCTCGGGGCGGGCCAGCACCAGGTGCATGATGTTCTCGAACAGGTCGTCGGAGTCGCCCGAGGTGATGAAGCGCTTGACGCCGTCGATGTGCCAGGTGCCGTCGGGCTGCTGCACGGCCTTGGTGCGGCCGGCGCCGACGTCGGAACCCGCATCGGGCTCGGTCAGCACCATGGTGGCGCCCCAGTTGCGCTCGGCGGCCAGCACGGCCCACTTCTTCTGCTCGTCGGTGCCGTTGTTGTAGAAGATCTCGCACATGCCCGCGCCCATCGCGTACATGTAGGCAGCGGGGTTGGCGCCGAGAATGTGCTCGATCAGCGCCCACTGCAGCGCGCGGGGCATCGGCATGCCGCCGAGTTCCTCGGAAAGGCCGACCTTGTCCCAGCCACCCTCGAGCAGCGCGCGCATCGACTTCTTGAACGAGTCGGGCAGCGTCACCGAGTGGGTGTTGGGGTCGAACGTCGGCGGGTTGCGGTCTGCGTCGACGAACGACTCGGCGATCGGGCCCTCAGCCAACCGGGCGATCTCGCCGAGCATCTCGCGGGCGGTGTCCACGTCCAGTTCGGCGTAGTCACCCTCGCCAAGCGCCTTGTCAACGCCGAAGACCTCGAAAAGGTTGAATACCTGGTCACGAACGTTGCTCTTATAGTGGCTCACGGTTCCTCCTCGGTGAGACGGCCACTGTTGGTTGGGTACTTCTTGCTTAAGTTACCCACCAGTAACTGCCCGAACTATACCCATCAGTAACTTCAACTCAAACCACCTCGTAACAATTTCCGGGACCTAACTAACCGCCCGGTTGGTCGGGGAACCGAAATCCGCAGTTGACAGGTGTCTGGCCAGGCGCTGACGCCCATTGTGAGAATCGTCACGCCGGTCCGGATAGGGTGTTGCGATGCTTCGTATCGCGGTCTGGGGGACGGGCAACATGGGGGCGGCGGCCATCCGCTCGACGGTGGCCTTTCCGGGCCTGACACTGGCCGGCGTCATCACGTCATCGCCGGACAAAGCGGGCAAGGACGCCGCCGCGTTCGCCGCACTCGACGGGTCGACCGGCGTCACCGCCACCACCGACGTCGACGCGGCGCTCGCCGACTGTGATGCCGTCGCCTACATGGCTTCCGGCGACATTCGACCGGACGACGCCGTCGCCGACATCGAACGCTGCCTGCGGGCGGGCAGGCATGTGGTGACGCCGTCGCTGTACTCGCTCTACGACCCGCGTTCGGCGCCACCTGAATGGGTCGACCGGCTCACCCGCGCCGCCGAGGAAGGCAACTGCACGCTGCTTGTCAGCGGCGTCGACCCGGGCTGGGGCAACGACGCGCTCGCGGTGATCGCCGCCGGTCTGTGCACCAGGATCAACAGCATCCACTGCCAGGAGATCTTCGACTACTCCACCTACAACCAGCCGTTCGCGGTGAAGGTGTCGTGTGGTTTTGGGGGATCGATGGACGAGACCCCGATGATGTTGCTTCCGTCTATCCCGACGATGGTGTGGGGCGGCAACATTCGGCTGGTGGGCCGCACCCTCGGAATGGAGATCGACGAGATCGCCGAGGAGATCGAACGACGCCCGCTGGAGGAGCCCGTCGAGACGGTGATGGGCCGATTCGAGAAAGGCACGCAAGGCGCGTTCTGGTTGAAGGTGATCGGCAAGTCGGGCGGACGCGAACGCATCGTCATCGATCACATCACCCGCATCCACTCGTCGTGTGCGCCGGACTGGCCGTATCCCGATGAGGGCGTCGGCGACCACCGCGTGATCATCGACGGCGATCCACGATTGACGATCACCACGCGCGCCGATGTGCCCGGCGGTACCCGCGCCGACGGCGGCAACACCACGGCCGCCAATCGACTGCTCGGCGCGCTTGCCTGGCTCGTAGAACAGAAGCCGGGCATCTACGACGGGCTCGACGCGCCGCTGCAGACGACGCTGCCGCCCGAGGTGCAGGCGCAGCGCTGGGCATAGCTCTCCCGCTTACCCGCTCTTTGCCTCGCGATTTCTGCGCCATGGTCGCAAAACGTCGCCTGCAGCAGCCCTGCTGCAGAAATCGGCGACAGATGCGCTCGGCTACTGAGGTTCGGACGGCTCCGTCGACTCGGGTTGCGACCCTGACGGTTCGGCAGTCTCGGCATCCGGCAGCTGGCCGACCAGGTACTCGGCCAGCCCGCCGATGGTCGGATAGTCGAACACCGCGGTCGCGTTGATGGTGAACGCGCCACCGAACTGACTGTGCAACCGGTTGCGCAGTTCGATCGCCATCAGCGAGTCGGTCCCGAGGTCCAAGAAGCGGCTGGTTGCCGCGGGCGCCTGTGCCAACCGCAGGAAGCTCTGCACCTCGCGCTGCAGGAACTCGGTGACAAACGCCGCGCGTTGCGGCACCGGGATCTCCTGCAACTGGCGCAGTAGCTCGCTGTCGCCGGTGGTTTCGCCTTCGGGGCGAGGCAGCACGAGGTCCAGGATCGGCGGCCGGGCAGCACCCAACAGCTTCGCGGCCCGCTGCCAGTTGGCCTTGACGACGGTCGCCTGGCCGGTGCCGTTCGCCACGACCTCGCTGAGCGCGGTGAGTGCGGCCGACGGGGGCAGCGGCGCCAGACCTTGGGCGTTGAGGTTGGCGCGCACGGCTTCCGACGACGCCATACCGCCCTCGGCCCACGGCCCGAAGTTGACGGCGGTGGCGGGCAAACCCTCGGCGCGGCGCCGCGCGACCAGACCGTCGAGCAGCGCGTTGGCCGTCGCGTAGTTGGCCTGTCCGGGCGATCCGAAGACGCTGGACACCGACGAGGAGACGATGAAGAAGTCCAGCTCGTCGGCTCGCGTCAACCGGTCCAGGTGGTAGGCGCCGAAAGCCTTGGGCCGCAGCGTCTTCCGGAATCGATCGACATCCTGCTGGCTGAGCAGGGCATCATCGAGAACCCCCGCCAGGTGCGCCACCCCGGCCAGCGGCGGCAACTCCGCGCGGATCCGGTCGAGCAGCCCGACGACCTCGGCCTCCTCGCCGACATCGGCCGCGAAGGTGTGGACGCGGCACTTGTAGCGTTCGGTGATCTCATCGATCGCGTGCTGCGCATCGGCGTCGGGTTTGCGACGGCTGGTCAGCACGATGTCGCCGGCCCCGAGTTGCGCCAGGTACGCCGCGGTGTGCAGACCGATCGCCCCGAGGCCCCCGGTGATCAGATAACTCCGATCGGGCTTCGGCTGCAACGGGTTCGGGATCTGCAGCACGATTTTGCCGATGTGGCGCGCCTGCTGCATGCGGCGGAACGCGGTCCTCGCTTCGGTCAGCGGATAGATCTCGGCGGGCAGCGGTGCCCACTGCCCGTTGGCCAGCCCGTGCGACACCTCGGTCAGCAGCGTGCGGATGCGCTCGGGCTCCTGGTAGGTGACCGTGTCCAGCGCGACGACCTCGTAGGCGATGTCCGGTCGGATCGCCGCCATCTGTTCAGGGGTCCAGATGTCGCGTTTGGCGATCTCGGCGAAGCGGCCATTGGAGGCGGTGGCCCGCACCGTCGCTTCGATGAAGCCGTCGTTGGTCAGGCTGTTGAGCACCACGTCGACGCCCGCACCGTCGGTATCGGCCAGAATCTGGTCAGCGAAATCGGTTGTGCGCGAGTCGTAGACGTACTCGGCGCCCATCTCCCGCAGAGCAGCACGCTTGTAGGTGCTGGCGGTCGCGAAAACGACGGCGCCGTGCTGCTGCGCCATCTGGATGGCGGCCAGGCCAACGCCACCGCTGGCGGCGTGGATGAGCACGCGGTCACCGGGCCGCAGCTTGGCCCAATCGAATGCCAGCCGCGCCGTGAGCGCTGCGGCGGGGATGGTGGCTGCGGCGACGGGATCCAGCCCGTCGGGAACCGCCGCCACCAACTGGGCCGGGACGTTGAACCGACTGGCGAACGCCCCCTGCATGAAGCCGTAGACGCGTTGGCCTACCTTCAGGCCTGAGACGCCGTCGCCCAATTGCGTGATCACACCGGCGAAGTCGCCGCCGATGGGTCCGGGATCGCCGGGGTACAGGCCGAGAACGTTGAGCACGTCGCGGAAGTTCAGGCCCGCCGCCTCCACGCGGACCTGCACGTAACCCTCCGCCGGCGCCGATACGTCGGCCTGGACCAGCCGCAAGTTGTCGATGGCGCCGCGCTCGGTCGGCCCCAGGACGTAATCGCTCGACCGCGGCACCGTGAGGTGACCGCTCCTGGCCCAGGGCAGCAGCCGCGACGCCAACAACTTCCCCTGGCGCAGCGCGAGTTCCGGCTCGCCGACCGGGGAGGCCAGCAGGCCGGCGACTGCGCGCACAGCCTCGGGTGAGCCGTCGCAGTCGACCAGTGTGCAGCGCAGCGCCGGTTCCTCGTTGATCGCGGTGCGGCCGAATCCCCACAGCGCCGCCTGTACCGGGTCGACGGGTTCGCCTGATTCGGTGGCCACGGCACGTTCGGTGACGATCCACATTCCGCCCGGCAGTTTCGCCTCACCGCGCTGGACGGTGTGCACCGCGTCGAGCAGATCGGCGACGTCGCGCTCGATCCGGGCGGCCGCATCGGCGCTCGCCTCGTCGGGCGGTGCCGCGGTCGCGCGCCACACCGCACCGGAGAACGGAAGTCCGCGCCCGTGCGCGTCGGCCAGCAGTCGGCCCAGCGATTGCGCATTGGTCCGCCGGTCGTGGGCGATGCAACCGGGCACGGCCGCGGCCAGTTCGTCGAATCCCGCGATCAGCCACGTGCCTTCGGGTGTTGCGATGTCGGTGACCGGTAGCGGCACCTCATGCCAGCCGAGGGTGTACAGCAGTCGGGTGGCATCGCCGCCGAGTCCGCGCAGCAGTGCCTCACGGGGCGCGCGTTTCACCGTGAACTCGCGAATCCCGCCGAGTGGGCGGCCGTCGCGACTGACGAAATCGAGGTCGAAGACCTGTGTTTCGCTGTCGAGTTCACTGGCGTGCCAGCGGGCGCGGCAGTAGAACCGTCGCGGCATCTTCTCGTGCAGCACCACCTGCCCGTAGCGAAGCGGCAAGAACAGGTCGTTGACGCCCTGTTCGGCCGCGAGCAGCGCCGGGAACGCGGGAAAGGCGACGCCGGTGCACAGGTCCATCAGCACCGGGTGCATCGGTTCGCTGCCCAGATGCTCGGCCAGTTCGTCGCCGACGACGATGTCCCCGATGGCCTCACCGCCGCCGAGCCACACCGACTTCAGCGAACCCGACCAGGTCGGCCCCCATGCCAGTTCCATGTCCGCGAAGGTCTCGAACAGGTCCTGCGGACGCATGCGGTTGCAGCGCTCGATCGCCTCGTCGATTGCGGCTTCCGGCGCCGGGTGCTCGCCCCGGCCGCTCGCGACGGTGCCGTCGGCGTTCAACGACCATTCGGCGCCGCGCTCACCGTACGGCCGGCTGTGGACCTGGAATCGCCACTCGTCACCGGTCTCACCGGAGCCTTCACCGGGCCGCAGCGTCAGCTGAAGCTCGCGAGAAGCCTTCTCGGGCAGGATGATCGGCTCGTAGAAGAAGACGTCGCGGACCCGTGCCGGGGCGCCGACCGCGGTCAGCGCCATAGCGGCATACGTCGCGCCGGGCACGACGACGGTGCCGTAGATGACATGGTCGGACAACCACGGCTGCGACCGCACCGACAACCTGCTCGTGTAGACGGTGTCACCTGAGGCGAGATCCTTTGCACTGCCCAATATTCCGGACGCGGCGCTGCCCCCACCCTCGATCGCGCTGCCCGCGGTCTTGGGCCAGAACCGGCGGCGCTGGAACGGGTAGGTGGGCAGTTCCAGTCTGCGGCGGGTCCTGGGGTGCAGCGCTGCGAAATTGGGCCGCAGGCCGCCGACGTACGCGGCGGCCAGCGCGTCGGCGATCTGGCGGCGATCGCCGACGCCCTTGCGCAGCGAGACGATCGGGCGGGGGGCAGCCAGGTGCTCGGGCCACACCTGTACCGCCGCGCCGGTCAGCACCGGTTGCGGACCGATCTCCATCAGCACCGAGCAGCCCAGCGCGGCCACGGTGCGCACGCTTTCGGCGAATTGGACCGGCTGGCGCGAGTGACGCCGCCAGTACTGCGCGTCGAGGTTGGCGTGACCCGTGAGTACGGCGCCGGTGCGGTTGCAGACCAGCGGCACCGTCGGCGGGGCGAACCCGAAACGCGCCGCGTACGACTCGAATTCGTCGAGTACGGGATCCAGCAGCTCGGAGTGGAAGGCGTGGCTGGTCTCCAGCGCGGTGCAGCGGATGCCGTCGTCGGTGAACCGGTCGACGATCTGTTCCACGTCCTCGCCGGGACCCGACACGACGGTGTTGGGGCCGTTGTACGCGGCGACTGAAACCCGCGGGAACTCGCCGACCACATCCTCGACGTGCTTGGCGTCGGCGAACACCGCGGCCATGCGCCCGCCGTCGGGCAGGCTGCCGAACAAGCGGCCGCGTTCGGCGATCAGCCTGGCGCCGTCCTCGAGACCGAACACTCCCGCCACACAGGCCGCCGCGTACTGGCCGACGCTGTGCCCCAGCACCACATCGGGTTCGATGCCCCACGACTGCCACAACCGGGCCAGTCCCATCTCGACCGCGAAAAGTGCCGGCTGTGCGTATGACGTGTGCCGCAGGACAAGTCCGGTCTGCCGGTCCGCGGTGAACAGGATGTCGAGGAGGGGACGGGGCAGCATCCCGTCGATCGCTTCCGCGCATCGTTTCAGGGTGTCGGCGAAAACCGGCTCGGACTCGAACAATTCGCGTGCCATCCCCGGGTACTGGCTGCCCTGGCCGGTGAACAGCCACGCGGTGGTCGGCCAGGCGGTGCATTCGCCGCGCACCACCCCGGGTCGGACGCGGTTCTCGCTCAGGTCGGTAAGGAGTTCACCGGCGCCCTGCACCGAGTCGACGACCAACGCGCCGCGGTGCTCGAAGTGCGAACGCCCGACGCCTGCGGTGTAACAGACGTCGGCGACATCGACCTTCGGATTCGCGTCCAGCCAGTCGCGGTACCGCTGGGCCAGTGCGACCAGCGCCTCGGGCGAGCGGGCGGACAGCGGCAGTACGTTGAGCGACTGTCTGACATCGGCCGGTTCGACCGGAGCGCCTTCCGACGAGTATTCGTCCTCGGTCGTCGACGGCGGCGCCTCCTCGACAATCACATGGGCGTTCGTTCCGGTGAAGCCGAAGGAGCTCACGCCCGCGCGCCGCGGCCTGCCGTTGGTCTGCCACGGCCTGGCCTCGTCGACGACCTGGACCGGCAGCGAGTCCCACGGGATGTGCGGGGAAGGCTCCTGGAAGTGCAGGCTCTTCGGGATCGCCTCGTGCTGAAGCGACAACACGACCTTGATCAGGCCCGCCGCTCCCGACGCCGACTCGAGGTGGCCGATGTTGGTCTTCACCGAGCCCATCAGGAGCGGGCGGTTCGGGTCGCGCGAGGCCCCGTATACGGCAGCGGCCGCCTGCACTTCGATCGGATCCCCCAGGGGGGTGCCGGTCCCGTGTGCCTCGAGATAGTCGACGTCCCCGCCCGTCAGGCCCGCACGGGCCAACGCCGAGCTGATAAGCCGTTGCTGCGCACCACCGTTGGGCACCGTCAGACCGCTCGAGGCACCGTCCTGGTTGACCGTGCTGGTGGGGATGATCGCACAGATGCGGTCGCCGTCTCGCTCGGCGTCACTCAGCCTTTTGAGCACGAGAATGCCGCAGCCCTCGCTGCGCACATACCCGTCGGCGGAGGCGTCGAAAGTCTTGCACCGTCCGACGGGGGAGAGCATCCGCGCGCGTGAGGCGGCGATCACCGTGACCGGACTCAGCAGGACGTTCACCCCGCCGGCCAGTGCCATGTCGCAGTCGCCGGAGCGCAGTGCCTGCACGGCCTGGTGAACAGCGACCAACGCAGAACTGCATGCGGTGTCGACGGCCACCGCCGGTCCCTCGAGCCCGAGGGCGAAGGCGACGCGGCCGGAGATCGCATTGAGCGCGTTGCCCGTGATGAAGTACGGCTCGATCTTGTCGACCGACTCCGAGGACAGCAGATGCGCGTACTCGTTGGCGGCAACACCCGCGAAGACACCGGTCCGGCTGCCGCGCAGGTCGGCGGGGGCATACCCCGCTCGTTCGAGGCCCTCCCACACCGTTTCGAGCATCAGCCGCTGCTGCGGCTCGATCCAGAGAGCCTCACGCGGTGAAATGCCGAAGAACTCGGGGTCGAATCCGTCTATCCCGTCGAGGAACCCGCCGAAGCGCGTGTACGTCTTGCCGGCGGCCTCGGGGTCGGGGTCGTAGAACTCGTCGATGTCGAACCGGTCATCGGGGACCTCTCGGATCGCATCCACCCCGCCGGCAAGCAGTTCCCAGAACGCCTCCGGGTTCGGCGCCCCGGGAAAACGGCACGACACCGCGACGATCGCGATCGGCTCGTCGGTGCGTGACGGCACGACCGACGCCGGTCGAGGCTCCGGACCGGCCTGTCGGCTCAACGCGAGCACGTCACCGAGCAGGTAGTCAGCGGCGTCGGAGATCCGCGGGTGGTCCATCACCAGCGTGACCGGAATCTCCTTACCGACGCCCTGTTCGAGGCGGCGGCGCAGTTCGACGGCCATCAGCGAGTCCAGGCCCAGGTCGAAGAAGCCCGCCTCCTCGCGGACCTCGGCGGCATCGACGCGCGTGACCTCCGCGACCGCGTGACGCAGGTAATCAGTCAGCAGCCGCTTACGCTGCTGCACAGGCGCTTTGGTCAGCCGCTCGACCAGCTCGGTCGTACCCGACGACGGCACCGCCGGCACCGCGGCGGGTGCCTCGCGCTCCATCTCCGCCAGGAAGCCGCGTCGGCCGGCCTGCTGGTAGAGCGGCAGGAAACGGTCCCAGTCGATCCTGGCCACGACTCCCTGCGCCGAGGACGACCCCACCACATCGGCCATGCCCGCCAGCGCCTCGGTAGGCGAAAGTGTGCGCACCCCGCGCTGTTCCAGGCGTGCACGCGACTCCGCATCGGCCATACCAGACGACCACGGGCCGAAGTTCACGCTGCATCCCGGGACACCCTGCTCGCGCAGCCGCCACGCCAACCCGTCGAGGAACGCATTGGCCGCGCCGTACGCGGTCTGACCGAACCCACCCCACACCGAGGCGATGGAGGAGGTGGTGATGAAGAAGTCGAGGCGCAGATCGACCGCCGCCTCACTCAGATGCCAGGCGCCCCAGACCTTTCCAGCGAAGACGCGGTCGACCTCGGCATCGTCGAGGCCGGTCAGTGGCGTGGTGCCGATCTCACCTGCGGCGTGCACGATGCCCGCCAACGGCGGTAGCTCGGCGTCCACGGTGGCCAACAGGCGTGCCACATCGTGCGCGTCGGCGACATCGGCGGCGATGACACGGACATCGGCGTTGTGTCGTGCGGCCAGTGTGTCGATGGTGTGCTGCGTGGCGTCGTCGGGGGTGCGTCGACTGGTCAACACCAGGTGCTTGGCGCCCTGTCCGGCGAGGTATGCGGCGACCTCCAGCCCGATCGCGCCCAGGCCGCCCGTCACCAGATACGTTGCATCAGAACGGATAGACAGGGATGCACCGTGCGCCGCGCGTCGAGTAAGTCGCGGTACGTAGACCTCTGAGCCGCGGATCGCGAGCTGATCGTCCCTGGCACCCGAACCGGCGGACGCGGCGATGCGCTCCAGCAGCGTTGACCATTCGGCGGCCGTGTCTTCCGCCAGGTCGGCCAAGCCGCCCCACACCTGCGGCAGTTCCAACGACGCGGCTCGTCCGAAGCCCCACAGGCAAGTCTGTTCGGGAGCCACGGTGTCGGATTCGGCGACTCGTTGTGCCCCGCGGGTGGCGATCCAGACCGACGGCCGCGGTTCGGCGTCGGCCGCAGCGCGGAGGAGTCGCCGCGTACCGCCGAGCACGCGGTGCTGTATGCGCAGCAGCGACCGCATGGACGGTGCCCGCGGGGAGTCCAGGGCGGCGGCCTGCACGATGCGCAACGCCGCGGCGTCGTGACTTGCGGCGCGCACCGTGGCCGCGAATTCCGTCTCGTCGGCGTCGGTCATCGGCAAGCCGACGATCCGATGGCTCTCGCCGCGGCTCGTCAGGGCGTCGACCAGCGGGCGGGCGGCGTCCGCGTCGTCGGTGACGACGATCCACGCGCACTCCTGGCGCTCGGGGGCCGACGGCGGAGCCGCTGGCTCCCAACGGATCTCGTAGCGATCGTCTGTGGGCTGGTCCTGCGTGCGTTCCGGTGCCGCGGCCGGTCGTTCGTTCTTGTGGTGCCAGGCGACGGGTCGCCGGTCGTCGCTGAACCAGTACTCGCGGTGCTCGAACGGATAGGTCGGCAGATCGAGCTTGCGCGCATTCGGTTGCCGAAGCGCGTCGAAATCGGGCAGGTGGCCCAGGACATAGGCGTCGGCGAGCGCTTCGGTGATCTGCCGCTGGTCGGCGGTGTTGGGCCGCAGGGACGCGATCACCCTCGGCGCCGTGGCGGCGTCTGGCCATGCCGCCAAAGCGGCGGCGGCGAGCACGGGCCGCGGTCCGATCTCGATCAGCATCTTGCAGTTCAGCTCGGCGAGCGTGCGCACGCTCTTGGCGAACTCGACCGGCTGACGTGCGTGTCTGCGCCAGTAGGCGCCGTCGAGCTGGACGCTCCTGCCAAGCGCTGCACCGGTGCGGTTGTCGATCAGAATCCGTTGCGGAGCAGCGAAAGTGAACCGCTGCGCAGATGACTCGAACTCGTCGAGAATCGGATCCAACAGCGCCGAGTGGAATGCATGGCTGGTGTCGAGCCAGTCGCAGCGGACCCCGTCGGTCGCCAGACGGGCGACGGCCTCGTCCAGGTCCGCCGCGGGTCCGGACAGCACGGTGTTGGCGCCGTTGTAGGCCGCCACCGACAGGGCAGGGAAGTTGTCGGTCAGCTTCTCGACCCGCTCGGCCGCCGCGAACACCGCGACCATTCGGCCGCCGTCGGGCAGGCTGCCGAAGAGCCGTCCCCGTTCGGCCATCAGCCGAGCGCCGTCCTCGAGGCTGAACACGCCCGCGACGCAGGCCGCCGCGTATTGGCCGACGCTGTGGCCCAGCACGACGTCGGGCTCAAGACCCCACGACTGCCAGAGGCGGGCCAGGCCCATCTCGACCGCGAACAACGCCGGCTGTGCGTACGACGTCCGGCGCAGCGTTTCGTCGGCCTGCGGACTCGCGACATCGAAAATGACGTCCAGCAACGGCCTTTCGAGCACGTCGGCGACCGCCGCCGCGCACCGGCGCATCGTGTCGGCGAACACCGGCTCGGTGTCGTACAGCTCGCGGGCCATCCCGGGGTACTGGCTGCCCTGGCCGGTGAACAGCCAAGCTGTTTTCAGCGCCTCGTGAGATTCTCCGCGAACCAGACCGGGCGCCGGACGGTCCTCGGCGATCGCCGCGAGAAGATCGGTGGCCGAGCCGGTCGAGTTGACCACCAGCGCGGCACGATGTTCCAAGTGCGCGCGGGCCGTACCGGCCGTGAAGCACACGTCGGCCAGCGTGGCGTCGGGGTGCTCGCTCATCCAGGCGCGAGCGCGGTCGGCGGTCTGCCTGAGCGCGGCGGGGGTGCGCGCCGACAGCGGAAGGATGCCGAATCGCGGTGCGGTCGGCGCCTGCTCCGGTACGACAGCAGGCGCCTCGGGAGCCTCCTCGAGGATCACGTGCGCGTTAGTGCCCGCGAACCCGAACGAGCTCACCCCGGCGATCCGCGGCCTGTCGTCGCGTTTCCACGGGATGGTGTCGGTGACGACCTCGACCGGGAGCCGGTCCCACGGGATGTGCGGCGACGGGTTCTCGAAGTTGAGGTGCTTGGGCAGGACCTCGTGCTCGAGGGCCAGGACGACCTTCAGTACGCCGGCGATTCCGGCGGCCGCCTCGAGATGACCGATGTTGGTCTTGGCCGACCCGATCAGCAGCGGCCGCCCGGGTTCGCGCCCCTCGCCGAACGCCGCACCCGCGGCCTGCGCCTCGATCGGGTCGCCCAGCGACGTCCCCGTGCCGTGCGCTTCCAGATATCCGACGTCGCCGGGGCGAAGGCCGGCCCGCTTCAACGCATCGGCGATGACACGCTGCTGCGCGACACCGTTGGGCACCGTCAACCCGCCCGATGCGCCGTCCTGATTGACGGCGCTGCCGCGGATCACGGCCCGGATCCGGTCGCCGTCGCGCACCGCGTCCTCCAGGCGCTTGACGACGATGACGCCGCAGCCCTCACCGCGCACATAGCCGTCGGCGGCCGCGTCGAAGGTCTTGCACCGGCCGTCCGGCGCGAGCATGCGGGCATTGGAAAACGTGATCATGGTGGCCGGGGTGAGCAGCACGTTCGCCCCACCGGCCAACGCGAGGTCGCATTCACCCAGGTGCAGCGCCTGACACGCCTGATGGATGGCCACCAGCGACGAACTGCACGCGGTGTCGACCGCGACGGCCGGACCCTGCAGCCCCAGCCGGTAGCTGATGCGGCCCGCGGCCGCGGCGCTCGACGTCCCGATCGCCATATAGGCCTCGATCTCGGGGTACGTCAGCTCGTCGGAGACCATGCCCAGGTAGTCGTGGGTGGCCAGCCCCACGAAGACGCCCGTGTCGGTGCCGGCCAGCGTCGTCGGCGCGATACCCGAGTGCTCCACGGCGCACCAGGCCGTCTCGAGCAGGAGCCGGTGCTGCGGGTCCACCATCCTGGCCTCGCGCGCCGACATCCCGAAGAAGGGCGCGTCGAACCCGGTCGCGTCGTCGAGGAATCCCGCACGGCGGGTGATTACCTTGCCCGGCGACCCGGGCTCGGGATCGAAGAAGTCGTCGGCGTCCCAGCGGTCGACGGGCACGTCGGAGATCGCGTCACGGCCTTCGCGCAGCAGGTCCCAGTACTCATCGGCGTCCCGCGCGCCGGGGAATCTCGCCGCATACCCGATGATCGCGAAGCGGGGCGTCGGCTCGATTCGCGGTTCGGCGGGTCCCATACCGTCCTTCCTGCATCGACGGTCTCATTTACACTCTGCGCTGCATCTGTAGCGCCTCAAGATCGGCTTCGACGAACACTATTGCACGTGCAACTATTGCGTGCGGGTCTCGCTCCCGGGATCCGCAGGAGTGGTGCCGCCCGAAGTCGGCAGGGCTTGGAGGAATTCGGTTTGCGCATCGGCAAGATCACGGTTGGCGCACTCGATGAATGGTCGCTCAAATCCGGCTCCGTCACCTCATGGCGCCCAACCCCAGCGGCCGTCGAGACGGCGCGGCAAGCGCCGGTCAGCGCGGTGCCGGTCAGTTACATGCAGCGCCAGCACCTCCGGAACTACTGCGAGCGGACATCGGCGGGGCTCAACTTCTCGCGACAGATCATCGCGAGCTGCGAGGTAGCAGGCCACTGCGACATCGCCGCCATGGATCAGGCGGTGAACGCCTACCTGCGCCGCCACGACACGTTCCGCAGCTGGTTCGAACACACCCCCGACGGCGAGTTCGTCCGCCATGCCCTCGACGATCCGGCCGTCATCGAGTTCGTGCCGATCGACCACGGCGTGATGACGGTCGACGACATCCGCGCTCACGTCGTCGACATACCGAGCCCGTTGGAATGGGCATGTTTCACCTTCGGGATCATCCAGCACGAAGACCACTTCACGTTTTTCGCGGCGATGGACCATATCCACGGCGACGCCACATTGATCGGCACGACCATGTTGGAAGCCAACGGAATGTATTCGGCGCTGAGCGGAGGCGGGGCGCCTCTGGCGTTGCCCGAGCCGGGGAGCTTCGACGAATTCTGCATCCGCGAGCGTGAGCGCACATCGGCACTGACCGTGGATTCACCCGAAGTGCGGGCATGGGTCGAATTCGCAGAAAGCAACGACGGCGGTTTTCCCGAATTCCCGTTGCCGCTGGGCAATCCGCGGGAGGCCACCAGCAGCGACATGACGTCGGAAGTCCTGATGAACCCCGCGCAGACCGAACGCTTCGAAGCCGCATGCGCGGCGGCGGGCGCGCGCTTTGTCGGCGGACTGTTCGCCTGCCTCGCCCAGGTCGAGCACGAGTTGACCGGTGCGCTGACCTACTACGGCCTCACCCCGCGGGACTCCCGCGCGGCCACCGACAACTTCATGACACAGGGCTGGTTCACCGGGCTGATCCCCATCACGGTGCCGGTCGGGGCCGCCTCGTTCGCCGAGGCGGCGTGGTCCGCGCAGAACTCATTCGATGCGAATCTGAACATGGCCAAGGTGCCGTTCTACCGCGTGCTGGAATTGGCGCCGTGGCTGAATTGGCCGCAACCGAATTTCCCCGTCTCGAATTTCTTTCACGCCGGCGCCGCACCACTGAATGCCGTTCTGGCGGCCGCGGATATGGGGCTCGCCGACAACATCGGGATTTACCCCGACGGCAGATTCTCCTATCAGCTGACCGTCTACATTTTCCGCTACGGCGAGGGCACGGTGATGGCGATCATGCATCCCGACAATGCCGTGGCCAAAAAATCCGTGGCCCGGTACATGAACACGATGAGGTCGGTGTCCGCGCTGGTCGCCGACACCGGGCAGTGGGGGCGCGTCGCATAGCGTGGGGCGGGTCGAGATGAGGACTGTATGCGGCGGCTAGCCGATTTCGTGGTGCGGTGGCCCTGGATGGTCATCGGCATCTGGGCCGCGATGGTCATCGCGCTGCCGCTGACGGTCCCGTCGCTGGGCGAGATGGCCCAGAAGCATCCGCTGGCAATCCTGCCCGCCGACGCGCCGTCGGCCGTCACCGCTGCGAAGATGGCCGAGGCGTTCGGCGAGACCGCCAACGACGACCTCCTGTTGGTGGCGCTCATCAACGAGAACGGGCTGACGCCCGCGGACGAGGCCACCTACCGCAAGCTCGTCGACGCGTTGCGCGACAACGTCACCGACGTGGTGTCGGTGCAGGACTTCGTCGCCACGCCACAGCTTCGGCCATTCCTGACCAGTGAAGACAAGACGACGTGGGTGCTGCCGGTCAGCCTCGAGGGGGAGTTGGGCACGCCGCGGGCGTTCGACTCCTTCAACCGGGTGGCGGACCTGATCGAGCAGAACGTCGCGGGCAGCGCCGTCACCGCATATGTGACCGGGCCGGCCGCCACCGTCGCCGACCTCACCGTCGAGGGCGAACAGGATCGCCTGCCGATCGAGATCGCGATCGCCGTCCTGGTTCTGGGTGTGCTGCTGCTCGTGTACCGCAACGTGGTCACGATGCTGCTGCCTCTGGTGACGATCGGATCGTCGCTGTTGCTGGCCCAAGCCGTCGTCGCGGGTTTCTCGGAGCTGACCGGGGCCGGCGTCTCCAACCAGTCCATCGTGTTCCTCAGCGCGATCATGGCGGGCGCCGGAACGGATTACGCGGTGTTCCTGATCAGCCGCTACCACGACTACCTGCGTTCGGGCGGCGATTACGAGCAGGCGGTTAGGGCGGCGATGGCCTCGATCGGCAAGGTCATCACCGCGTCGGCTGCGACGGTGGGCCTGACGTTTTTGATGCTGAGCTTCGCGCAGATGGGCGTCTTCAAGACCGTCGGAGTGTCGGCGGCGATCGGGATCGGCATCGCCTACCTCGCGGGCGTGACTCTGCTCCCGGCGATCCTCGTGCTGGCCGGGCCCCGCGGCTGGGTCAAGCCCCGGAGCGAACTGACCGCCCCGTTCTGGCGGCGCTCCGGTGTCCGCATCGTGCGCCGGCCGGTGCCCCACCTGGTCGCCAGCCTGCTCGTGCTGGGCCTGCTGGCAGGCATCGCGGTATTCGCCGACTACAACTACGACGACCGCAAGGTGGTTCCCGCCTCGGCGCCGAGTTCGGTCGGGTACGCCGCGCTGGAACGGCACTTCCCGATCAACCAGTCCATCCCCGAATACATTCTGATCCAGTCGCCACACGATCTTCGGTCGCCGCGGGCGCTTGCCGACCTCGAGCAGATGGCGTCGCGCATTGCGCAATTGCCCGACGTGGGGCTCGTCAGCGGTATCACCCGTCCGCTCGGTGAAGTGCCGATGGAGTTCCGGGCGACTTTCCAGGCGGGCATCGTGGGCGACCGGCTGGCGGACGGGTCGGCTCAGATCGGTCAGCGCACCGGTGATCTCAACCGGCTCACCGACGGGGCCGACACGCTCGCCGACAGCCTGGCCGACGTGCGAACCCAGATCAACGCGATCGCGCCGAGCATCCAGAATCTCGTCGACACGTTCTCCTCGGTGCGCACCGAATACGGCGGCGACAAGTTGGTGCGCGACGTCGAAACCACGGCCAAGTTGGTCGCGAGCATCAACGCGCTCGGCAACTCCATGGGTGTGAACTTCCGGGCGGTCAAGGACCTGTTCGCCTGGATCGGCCCGGTACTGACCGCGCTGCAGGGCAACGCGGTGTGCGACGCCAACCCCTCCTGTGTCGACACCCGCATGCAGTTCCAACGGCTCGTCGCCGCACGAGACGACGGGAGCCTCGACGAAATCAACGGCCTGGCCCAGGAACTCCAGGGTGTCGAGGACCGCCAGACCCTGAACGAGGCGGTCAGCAAGCTCAACGCCGCGATGGCCAACGTCGCCAAGGCGGTCAACACGATGGGATTGGACCAACCCGGCGGCGCGCAGCGCAGCATGACCGAACTGCAGCGCGGCGCGAACCGCCTCGCCACCGGGAGCCGGGAAGTCGCGGGCGGCGTGGACGAACTCGTCAAACAGGTCAAGGTGATCGCGGCCGGACTGAACGAGGCGTCGACCTTCCTGTTGACGATGCGCAGCAACGCCGCCGACCCGTCACAGGCCGGGTTCAACATCCCGCCGGAAGTGCTCAACCTGCCCGATTTCAAAAAGGCGGCCGCCGCCTACATTTCGCCGGACGGACGGTCCGTGCGATACCTGGTCCAGACCGAGCTCAACCCGTTCAGCCCCGAGGCGATGGACCAGGTGAACCAGATCCACGACATCGCCCGCGGAGCCCAACCGAACACGGCGTTGGCCGACGCCACGATCTCGATGGGCGGTTTTCCCGCCGCGCTGCGCGATACGCGCGACTACTACCAGCAGGACATCCGGTTCATCATCGCCGCGACCGTGATCGTCGTGCTGTTGACGTTGATGGTGTTGCTGCGCGCGGTCATCGCGCCGCTATACCTGGTCGGGTCGGTGGTGGTGTCGTACTTCGCGGCGATCGGTATCGGGGTGCTCGCGTTCCAGGTGCTCCTCGGGCAGGAATTGCATTGGAGCGTGCCGCCGTTGGCGTTCGTGGTGCTGGTCGCGGTGGGCGCCGACTACAACATGTTGTTCGTATCCCGGTTGCGCGACGAGTCGCCGAGCAGCGTGCGGTACGGCGTGATCCGGACCCTGGGCTCGACGGGCGGCGTCATCACCGCGGCCGGGCTGATCTTCGCCGCCTCGATGGCCGGCCTGCTGTTCTCCAGCATCGGTATCGTGATCCAAGGCGGATTCGTCATCGGAGTCGGAATCCTGTTGGACACGTTCGTGGTTCGCACCATCACCGTCCCGGCCGTCGCCACGCTTATAGGGCGGGCGAACTGGTGGCCGACACAACCCCCGCCGCCGCGCACCCTCGCGTTGTCGTCCCCCCGAGCTGATACGGATATCTCGTGACACCGTCCGATTCCTCGATTCTGTCGATGCTGCACGGGCGTGCGAGCCTGCGTCCCGACGACGTCGCCTTCACCTTCACCGAATACTCGCGCGACCCCGCAGGTGTGCGTGAAACCCTCACCTGGTCGCAACTGACGCGGCGCGTCGTGAACGTCGCGCACGAACTGCGGCGGCACGGGTCGGTCGGCGACAGGGCGGTGATCCTTGCCCCACAGGGCCTGGAGTACATCCTGGCGTTCCTGGGATCGATGCAGGCGGGGTTCATCGCGGTCCCGCTGCCGCTGCCGCACCCCGGTTCTGGGCATGACCGGGTGAGTGCGGTGCTCGCTGACACTGCGCCCGCCGTCGTCCTCACGACGTCGGTCGCTGCGAGTGACGTCGGTGACTTCATCGATCGATCGCCGCTGGACATGGTGCCGAAGCTGGTCGAGGTCGACTCGCTGGACCTCGACGCCGAGGGGCCCAGCGGGCTGGAACCGGGTGAGCTGCCGAACATCGCGTACCTGCAATACAGTTCCGGATCGACGAGATCGCCTACGGGAGCAGAGATCTCGCACCGCAACCTGACGGTCAACTTCGAGCAGCTGATGCGCGAGTTCTTCGCGCAGTCGCCCCTGCCGCCGGACGCCACATTCGTGTCGTGGCTGCCCTTTTACCACGACATGGGACTGATGCTGGGCGTCGGCTTGCCGATCCTCAGCGGCCGTTCCGCCGCACTGACGCACCCGACCGCGTTCCTGGAGAAGCCGTCCCGGTGGGTACGGGCGTTGGCCGAGAACCCGCACGCGTTCTCGGGGGCACCCAACTTCGCGTTCGACCTGGCCGCCCGCAAGACCACCGATGCCGACCTGGCGGGACTCGACCTCGGCGGGGTACTGGGCATCATCAACGGCGCTGAACGTGTTGAGCCGGCCACCTTGGAACGTTTCGTCGACCGGTTCGCGCACTTCAATTTTCGCGACCATATGCTGCGCCCCGCGTACGGTTTGGCCGAGGCGACGGTCTTCGTCGCAGCGGGAACCTGGGACGAGTCGTCGGCCGCGGTCGGCTTCGACGCTGAGGAACTGGGCGCCCGCCGCGTCCGGCCCTGCGCGGCCGGGAAGGGCGCGAAACTGGTCAGGTATCGGGTGCCGCAGTCACCGTTGGTGCGCATCGTCGACAGCGGAACCCGCCGAGAGTGCACGCCCGACACGGTCGGCGAGATCTGGGTGCACGGCGAGAACGTCGCGGCCGGCTACTGGCGAAGGCCGCCGGACGACCAGAGTTGTTTCGGTGCAACGCTTGTCGATCCGTCCGCCGGTACTCCGGAGGGGCCGTGGCTGGCCACCGGCGACCTCGGATTCGTCTACGGTGGCGAGTTGTTCATCGTCGGCCGCATCAAAGATCTGCTGATCATCCGCGGCCGTAACCACTACCCCGAGGACATCGAGGCGACGGTGCAGGAGATCACCCGCGGTCGGGTCGCGGCGATCGCGGTGTCGGCGGACGGTGGCGAGAGGCTGGTCACCGTCATCGAACTGAAGGAGCCGACCGGTTCGGCCGAAGGTGTGGAGGAGCGGTTCGAGACGCTGAAAAGCGATGTCACGGCGGCGATTTCCAATGCGCACGGCCTCAGCGTCGAGGATGTGGTGCTGGTTTCCGCCGGTTCGATTCCCACGACGACGAGCGGCAAGATCCGGCGCGCCGCCTGCGTCGAGCGATATCAACAGGGCCGGTTCACACGATTGGACGTGAGATGAAGCGGTTTCTCGCAATCGGCGCCGCCGTGGCAACACTCGGTGGCGCAAGCTGTTTGGGTGTGGGGATCGCGGTGGCCGACGAGCCGCCTCCGCGGCCCGGCCCGTCGGGCGACGGTGCACCGCCTCTGGGCACGCCCGGTCGCGCGTACGCGATGGGCGGTGCTCATGTGCTGGGTATCCCGTACGACGAATACATCATGCGTACCGGCGCCGACTGGTTCCCGGGATTGGACAGGCAGATCGTCGACTACCCCGCCGGACAGGTGCAGGGGCACACACTGGAGCGGTTGTTCCCCGGTATCGGCGCGTTGGGGGATCGCTACGTGCCCGGACTCGGGCTCGACGGGCCCAGCGTCGGCGAATCGGTCGACGTCGGCGCGCCGAACCTCATCGACGCCATCAAGGCGGGCGGGCGCGGAACCGCGATCGGTCTGTCTGAGGGTGCGATGGTGCTCAACGACGTGCAGGCGAGGTTGGCATACGACCCCGCCGCCCCGCCGCCGAACGAGCTGAGCTTCGCGATGTACGGGGACCCGGTGGCTCGGCACGCCTTCGGCGAAAGCTTTCTGACCCAGATGTTCCCCGTCGGCAGCGTTGTGCCGTCGCTCGACTACCGCATCCCGCCGCCGGTCGAAAGCCAATACGACACTTATCAGTTCATCTCCGCGTACGACAGCATCGCCGACTGGCCCGATCGCCCGGACAACTGGATCTCCGTGGCCAACGCGATCGTCGGATTGGCCACCGGTCACACCGCGGTCGCGTTCACCGATCCGAGCATGGTGCCGCCGCAGAACATCCGGACGACCGTCAACTCCCGCGGCGCGAAGACCACGACGTTCATGATCCCGGAGGAGCATCTGCCGCTGGTGCTTCCGTTCAAGTACCTCGGTGTTGACCAGGAGACGCTGATCAAACTCGACGCGGTGCTCAAGCCCTACGTCGACGCGGGTTACTCGCGTCATGACAACCCGCTCACCGCGCCGATCACCGTCGACCCGGTCAACGGCTACGACCCCGCCGAGGTCACCGCACCCGCGACCCAGGCCGCGTTCGGTGGCGGTGCCGACCCGGTCTCGCAGCTGCTGGCCGGGATGCAGTACGTGTTGAACAACCCGCCCCAGGGCTGACGGCGCTGGTGTCTCAGAGGCCGGCGAACCCGACCGCAAGCAGCGCGCAGCCGATCACGGCGAGCAGTGCGCCGACTCCGCGACGGCCTTGTGAGCGCAGCCAGTCGTACAGCGTTGACAATGCGGCGCGGGTGCGGTCCGGAGCCACCAGGTAGCACAGCAGCGGGATCTCGACGAGCGCGAACGCCACCAGGTTGAACAGCATCAGGGCGCCCAACTGAATCGCGGTGGCTGCGCCGGAAGCGACGATCAGCGCCAGCGCGGCGAGGTAGTCGACGGACGGCAGCGCGATGCCAAGACCGGCGACTCCCGCCGTCCACAGCGACCGGCCCTCGAGCACTCGGCGCGCCCGGCCGGCGAGCGGTCCGGCCCTGGCCTCGGCAAGCGCCGCCACGTCGCGGCCGCGTGCCCACACACCCGTGACCACCAGCGCCGCGTTCAGCAGCAGGACCGCGCCGACCACGATCTGCACCATGGGCAAGGTGAAGCGAGCCGACCCCAGCGCGGGGCGCAGCACGAACAACACGACGACGCCCACGGCCGTGCCCATCGCGAAACCCCCGGCGAGGAAGGCCAGTAACTGGCGGGTCGGGTGCGGGCGGTTGAGCATCAGGACCGTCATGCCGACCCGAAACGGCTCCAGGCTGACCGCAACGGCCATCACCAGAAGCGGAATCCACATATGTTTCGTCGGTCCCCGGGCCTACCGGTCATCCGCGGGCGGCTCGAGCATGGGCGTCACGTTACCGGTTGTGTTCACGACGATTCCGACCCTCACCGGGTGCCGCGTCCACGACGTATCGCGGTCCGGTCAGCGGGCCGGACGTGGCCGCCGCGTGCGGTCGCGTGTGAAGATGGACGGGTTATGAGCGCAACTGATCTGAGCCCGGCGACGCTTCGCGAAGCGTTCGGGCACTTCCCGTCCGGTGTCATCGCGATCGCCGCGGAGATGGAAGGCACCCGTATCGGACTGGCCGCGAGCACGTTCGTTCCGGTCTCGCTCGACCCGCCGCTGGTGTCGTTCTGCGTCCAGAACACCTCGGAGACCTGGCCCAGGCTCAAGGAAGTCCCGTCACTGGGGATCAGTGTGCTCGGCGAGGCACACGACGAAGCCGCGCGGACGCTGGCCGCCAAGACCGGTGATCGTTTCGCCGGCCTGCACACCGTGTCGCGACAATCCGGCGCGGTCTTCATCGACGGCACCGCGGTATGGATGGAAAGCGTGATCGAGCAACTCGTCCCTGCCGGCGATCACACGATCGTGATCCTTCGGGTCTGCGACATCACGGTGCATGCCGACATCGCGCCGATCGTGTTCCACCGCAGTACGTTCCGTCGCCTCGGCAACGGCTGATCTGGGTGCACTACCGGTCGCTCAGCGATCGGTGATGCACCAAAGCCGTCGGATCAGGGCCGCGCGCTGAGCTCCTCGCGATACCCGGCCACCCGTCGCTCCAGCTCGTCGGCGTCGGCGGCTCGGCCTTCCTTGCGGGCGAGGACCGCGCGGGTGCTGAGCTCGCGGATCGCGGTGCGAATGTCGTTGATGCTATGCGGGTGTCGAAGTGCCACGATGCAACCTTTCGTCGTTGATTGGCCGCTACCCGCAGGGTACCTGCGGAATCGTGCCCGTCAACGGCTCCTGCCGACGCCCCGCCGCACGGCGGAGAGCCTTAACAGGTTGATCGCACGCACCTCGTGCATGCGATCAACCCGTCAGTGAAGTTCCCGGCTCCTACCGTCGCCGGCTCAAGCTGTTCGTTCCGGCTCCTACCGTCGCCGGAAAAGCTTGTCGCCGAGCCACACCACCGGGTCGTACTTGCGGTCGGCGGCCCGCTCCTTCATCGGGATCAGCGCATTGTCGGTGATCTTGATGTGTTCGGGGCAGACCTCGGTGCAGCACTTGGTGATGTTGCAATAGCCCAGACCATGCACTTCCTGTGCGTCCTCGGCGCGCCGCTCGTGCACGTCGAGCGGATGCATGTCGAGTTCGGCCTGGCGCATCAGGTACCGCGGGCCGGCGAACGCCTCTTTGTTCTCCTCGTGATCGCGGATCACGTGGCAGACGTTCTGGCACAGGAAGCACTCGATGCACTTGCGGAACTCCTGTGACCGGTTGACGTCCTCCTGCGCCATTCGGTATTCGCCGGGCTGCAGGTCCTTCGGCGGCGTGAACGCCGGGATCTCCCTGGCCTTCTGATAGTTGAACGACACGTCGGTCACCAGATCGCGGATCACCGGAAAGGTGCGCAGGGGAGTCACGGTGATGACCTCGTTCTCGGCGAAGGTCGACATCCGCGTCATGCACAGCAGACGGGGCCTGCCGTTGATCTCCGCCGAGCAGGATCCGCACTTGCCTGCCTTGCAGTTCCAGCGCACGGCCAGGTCGCCGGTCTGGGTCTGCTGCAGCCGGTGGATGATGTCGAGCACGACCTCACCCTCGTTGACCTCAACCGAGTAGTCCTGCAGCGCGCCGGCGTTGTCGTCGCCACGCCACACTCGCATCTTTGCCTGGTAGCTCATGCGTCTCTCCTAGACGAGTGGTTGGCGAGTTCTTCGGGGGTGAAGTACTTCTCCAACTCTTCGATGTCGATCAGCTCCAGCAGGTCGTCGCGCATCGGCACCTGGTCCTGCCTGGTGATGTCGATGTCGGGAACCACGGTCTCACCTTCGGCGCGGCACACCAGCAGCGTCTTGCGCCACTCGGATTCCATCGACGGATAGTCGTCGCGGGTGTGCCCGCCGCGGCTTTCGGTGCGCTCCAGCGCGGCCTTGGCGATGCACTCGCTGACCAGGATCATGTTGCGCAGGTCGATGGCCAGGTGCCAACCCGGGTTGAAATGTCGGCCACCCTCGACCCGGACCCGCTTGTACCGCTCGCGCAGCTCCTTGAGCTTGTCGATGGCCTCGGTGATCTCGTCGGATTTACGGATGATGCCGACCAGGCTGTTCATCGTGTCCTGCAGGTCCAGCTGCAGGGTGTACGGGTTCTCGGCGTTGTCACCGTTGGACGGGCCCTCGAACGGATGCAGCGCCAACTTGGTCGATTCCTCGACCGCCGCGTCGGATACCGTCGGGCGCTCACCGAGCGCGCGCACGTAGTCGGCCGCGCCCATGCCGGCGCGCCTGCCGAACACCAACAGGTCCGACAGCGAGTTGCCACCCAGCCGGTTCGAGCCGTGCATGCCGCCCGAACACTCACCCGCGGCGAACAGTCCCGGCGTCTTGGCCGCACCCGTGTCCGGGTCGACCTCGATGCCGCCCATGACGTAGTGGCACGTCGGCCCGACTTCCATGGGCTCTTTGGTGATGTCGACCTCGGCCAGCTCCATGAACTGGTGGTACATCGACGGCAGCCGCCGCTTGATCTCCTCGGCCGGCAGCCGCGACGCGATGTCGAGGTAGACGCCGCCGTGCGGGGTGCCGCGCTCGGCCTTCACCTCGGAGTTGATCGCACGGGCCACCTCGTCGCGGGGCAGCAGGTCAGGGGTGCGCCGCGCGGAGTCGTTGTCCTTGAGCCACTGGTCGGCTTCCTCCATGCTCTCGGCGTACTGGCCTTTGAACACCGCCGGGATGTAGTCGAACATGAAGCGCTTGCCATCGGAGTTCTTCAGCACTCCGCCGTCGCCGCGCACACCCTCGGTGACGAGGATGCCCTTGACGCTGGGCGGCCAGACCATGCCGGTGGGGTGGAACTGGACGAACTCCATGTTGATCAGAGTCGCGCCCGCCCGCAGTGCCAGCGCGTGGCCGTCGCCGGTGTACTCCCATGAGTTCGACGTCACCTTGTAGGACTTGCCGATTCCACCGGTCGCCAACACCACTGCCGGCGTCTCGAACAGGACGAAATTGCCGCCTTCGCGGTAGTAGCCGAACGCGCCCGCGATCCGATCGCCGTCCTTGATGAGGTCGGTGACCGTGCACTCGTGGAAGACCCGAATGCGCGCCTCGTAGTCGCCGAACTCCTCTTTGTCTTCCTGCTGCAACGAAACGATCTTCTGCTGCAGGGTGCGGATGATCTCCAGGCCGGTGCGGTCACCGACGTGCGCCAGCCGCGGATAGGTGTGCCCACCGAAGTTGCGCTGGCTGATCTTTCCGTCCTTGGTGCGGTCGAAGAGCGCGCCGTAGGTCTCCAGCTCCCACACCCGGTCCGGGGCTTCCTTGGCGTGCAACTCGGCCATGCGCCAGTTGTTGAGGAACTTCCCGCCGCGCATGGTGTCCTTGAAGTGGACCTGCCAGTTGTCCTTCGGGTTCGCGTTGCCCATCGCCGCGGCGCAGCCGCCCTCGGCCATCACCGTATGGGCCTTGCCGAACAACGACTTCGTGATCACCGCGACCTTCAGGCCGCGTTCGCGGGCCTCGATGACCGCGCGTAAACCCGCACCGCCGGCGCCGATCACGACGACGTCGTAGGAGTGCCGTTCCAGTTCCGCCATTAAGAAAACCTCACTACCGATTGAATTAGGCGCTCAGCCAATGAATCTCAGGTCAGAGATGGCACCGCTGGCCACCAACATGATGTAGAAGTCGGTCAGCATCAGCGTGCCGAGGGTGATCCACGCATACTGCTTGTGGCGCACGTTGAGCCTGCTGATCTGGGTCCACATCCAGTACCGCACAGGATGTTTGGAGAAGTGCTTGAGGCGGCCGCCGGCGACGTGACGGCAGGAGTGGCACGACACCGTGTACGTCCACAGCAGGATCACGTTTCCGACGAGAATCACGTTGCCCAAGCCGAATCCAAAGCCCGAGGGCGAGTGGAACGCCGCGATCGCGTCGTAGGTGTTGATCAGCGAGATGAGCACGGCGATGTAGAAGAAGTAGCGGTGGGTGTTCTGGATGATCAGCGGCAGCCGCGTCTCGCCCGTGTAGTGCGCCCGAGGTTCCGGCACCGCACAAGCCGTCGGCGACTGCCACACCGACCGGTAGTAGGCGCCGCGGTAGTAGTAGCAGGTCAAGCGGAACAGAAGCAGGAACGGCAGCGACACCGCCGCGTACGGCAGCCACCACACATCGGGGAGGAACTGGCCGAAGTGGCTGGACTCCGGGATACACCCGGACTGCTCGGCTTCGTTCCACTTCGCCAGACACGGCGAGTAGAACGGCGTCAAGTAGTGGTAGTCGGCTACGTAGTACCACTTCTGCATGAACGCCCGCACCGTGGCGTAGATCAGGAAGGCCGCGAAGCCCAGGTTCACGATCAGCGGTGACTGCCACCACCGGTCGGTGCGCAGCGTGCGTTGCGGAATCTCGGCACGGCTCGGCGAAAAGACGCCGGTCGCCTTGCGGTCGGCGGTGGGTGCGCTCACTGTTGCCTTTCGGTGTTGAGTTGTCCCGGTGCCCGGGGGTCCGCGTCAGCGGACGCCGCCGAGCCCTTCGTCATCGACGCCGCGCCAGAAATCGGTGTCGTACTGGGTGTCCGGGATCGGGATGCGGTCTCCGGCGTGGTGGTGCACCACGCCTCGGGCCAGCTCCAGCTCTTCGGCGTCAATGTCGAGACGGTCGATGTCGTTGAGGATGCGTTCGGCGTCGTTGACGATCCGACGCGTCGCGGGGGTGTCCCCGTACCTCGACGCCAACGATGTCACGCACCGCCGCAGGCTTCCGATTAGCTCGTGCAGCTCGGCAAGTTCGGTAGTGCTGGACAATTGACCTCCTTGGGCTGAAGGGTGTCAGGCATCACAGTACGACACCCGATGCTAGCTCCATCATGCAGTGCACCGTGAGACAGATCACGTCAAACTAAAAGGAGACGGCCCGATGCCCGACCAAGTCCTCAAAGAGCGAGCCGAGGCCCTGCTGGCCTTACACGTACCGGGGAACCCGGTGATCCTGCCAACCGTCTGGGACGCCTGGTCGGCCCGGCTGGCGGTCGACGAAGGATTTGCTGCGCTCACCGTCGGAAGCCATCCGCTGGCCGATTCCGTCGGTAAACCGGACCAGGAGGGCATGTCGTTCGACGACGTGATCGCCCGCGTCAAGCAGATCACCGCTGCCGTCGACGTGCCGGTCTCGGTCGACCTCGAGTCCGGCTATGCCCAGCCGCCCGCGCGGCTCATCGACGGCCTGCTGGAGGCGGGCGGGGTCGGGTTCAACATCGAAGACACCGTGCACAGCGAGGATGGCCGGTTGCGCTCGGCGACCGAGCACGCGGAACTCGTCGGCGCGCTGCGTGAGGCGGCGGACGCGACCGGCGTGCACGTGGTGATCAACGCGCGCACGGACTTGTTCCTGCGCCAGGACGGCGACGAGTCCGACCGGGTCGATCGCGCGATCGCGCGGTTGACCGACGCCGCCGCCGCAGGAGCCGACGTGCTCTACCCCGTCGGCCGGCATGATCCGGACACGTTGCGGCGCTTGACATCCGAGTTACCTCTGCCGGTCAACGCGATCGGGCTGCCCGATCAGGACGACCCCGCGTCGTTCGGGCCGCTCGGTGTGGCGCGCGTCAGCTTCGGACCGTTTCTGCAGCGCGCGCTGTCGGCACAGGCCAAGGAACTGTTGCAGCGCTGGGTCTAGGACGAAAGACATGCCCGACGACGATTTGAACTGGCAGGACGACCAGTCGCTGGTGATGGCTGCAGGCGTGGCCGCGGCGGTCCTGGTGGCGATCCTGATCTACGCGGTGGTCCGCACCTCGGACGCGGCCAGGGTGCCCGCTTCGGTGCCGCCGCCGGCGGCGACGTCGATTCCGCTGTCGTACACCACCACGACGACGACCACCCCCAGCTACACGATGCCGAGCGTGGAGACGACCGAGATCAGGGCACCGGAGCCACCGCCGACCACCACCGCCGCGGCCCCCACGACGACCGAGGGTTGAGACGACGAAGCCGGTGGAACCGAAGTTCCACCGGCTGCCGTATCGAGGGTGCTTACTTGTTTTCGATCGCGATGCGCTGCGTCTGGCGGCCCTTGTGGGCGTCGGGGATCCGCACCGTCAGCACACCGGTGTCGTACTCGGCCTTGATGTCCTGGCCGGTGACGTGCTCGGGAAGCTTGAACGATCGACGGAACGACCCGTACCGCACCTCGCGAAGCGTGCGGCCATCTGTCTCTTCGGACCGCTCGTCGCGACGTTCGCCGTGGATCACGAGGTAGCCCCGGTCGACCTCGACGTTCACATCCTTCTCGACGTCAAGGCCCGGGAGCTCGACGCGGACGAGCGCGTCGTCGCCCTCCCTGACGATTTCGGCGGCGGGGGTGAACGCCCCCGCGGCCCAGCTTTCAGGGGTCGCGGGACCGAAGAAGTCGCGTACCCAACGGTCCAGATCCCACGTGGGACGAGTGCGTAATGCCAAAGTGCTCATGTCTGCCCTCCTCGCTGTCGAACCGGCACTGTGCCGGTTTCTCAACCAGTAAAACTTGAGTCATCCACGCTCATATTCCACCAGCTCGTTCGCCGCGAGCGAAGCCGCAGCATCGGGCTCACAGCGGCCGCCGGTCGATGTGAGCACACCGTGATCGCTGCTTCACACGAGGCGACATTGCGGCAATATCGGCTGCTTAGCGTCGGCGGCATGCGGTCAACAAGAAACGTGGTCGTGGTCGGCCACGGCATGGTCGGGCACCGATTCGTCGAGGCGTTGCGGTCCCGTGACGCCGACGGCCAGTGGCGGGTGACGATCCTCGCCGAGGAGGCCGACGCCGCCTACGACCGGGTCGGGCTCACCGGGTACACCGAACACTGGGACCGCAGCCGGTTGGCGCTCGCGGGCAACGACTACCCGGATGACGAGCTGGTGGAGCTGCGGCTGGGCACGCGGGTCACCGGGATCGACCGGACGGACAAGGCGGTGCTGACCGCCGACGGTTCCCGGATTCCGTACGACGCCTTGGTGTTGGCGACCGGCTCGTATGCGTTCGTGCCGCCGGTGCCGGGCCGCGATCTGCCGGCCTGCCACGTCTATCGCACCCTCGACGACCTCGACGCGATCCGGGCAGGCGCCGAAACGGCACTCGCGTCCAAGGCGCCCGTCGGCGTGGTGATCGGCGGTGGCCTGCTCGGCCTGGAAGCGGCGAATGCGCTGCGCGCGTTCGGGTTAAAGACCCACGTCGTCGAGATGGCGCCCCATCTGATGGCCGCACAGCTCGACGAGGCAGGCGGCGCGCTGCTGAGCAGGATGGTCAAGAGCCTGGGCATCGACGTGCACACCGGTGTGGGCACCGAAACCATCGCGCCGGCACAGCGCAACCGGCCGCTGCGCAAATCCGACCAGGACGACTCAGTGCGGTTGTCCCTCAACGACGGAAGCCATATCGACACCGGCCTGATCGTGTTCGCCGCCGGCGTGCGCCCGCGCGACGAACTCGCTCGCGAAGCGGGCCTCGACATTGCCCAGCGCGGTGGTGTGCTGACCGACCTATCCTGCGTCACAAGCGATCCCGACATCTACGCCATCGGCGAGGTGGCCGCGATCGAGGGCCGCTGCTACGGGCTCGTCGGCCCCGGCTACACGAGCGCGGAGGTGGTGGCCGATCGCCTGCTCGGTGGCGCCGCCGAGTTCCCGGAAGCCGACATGTCGACCAAGCTCAAACTGCTCGGCGTCGACGTGGCGAGCTTCGGCGATGCCCAGGGCCACACGCCCAACTGCTTGAACGTCGTGGTCAACGACCCGGTCAAGCAGACCTACGCGAAGCTGGTGCTCTCCGATGACGCCAAGACCCTGTTGGGCGGGATCCTCGTCGGTGACGCGTCGGCCTACGGTGTGCTGCGTCCGATGGTCGCCAGCGAGCTGCCCGGTGACCCGCTGTCGCTGATCGCACCCGCCTCCGACGGTGACGCACCGGGTTTGGGCGTCGGCGCGCTGCCCGACATCGCGCAGATCTGCTCCTGCAACAACGTCACCAAGGGTGACCTGAAGGAGGCGATCAGCGGCGGATGCGCCGACGTGCCCGGCCTGAAGAAGTGCACGCTCGCGGGCACCTCCTGCGGTTCGTGCGTGCCGCTGCTCAAGCAGCTGCTGGAAGCCGAGGGCGTCGAACAGTCCAAGGCGCTGTGCGAACACTTCTCGCAGTCGCGTGCCGAGTTGTTCGAGATCATCAGCGCCACCGAGATCCGCACCTTCTCCGGTTTGATCGAGAGGTTCGGCACCGGAAAAGGTTGCGACATCTGCAAACCGGTGGTGGCGTCGATCCTGGCCTCGACGAGCAGCGAGCACATCCTCGACGGGGAGCAGGCCTCGCTGCAGGACTCCAACGACCACTTCCTGGCCAACATCCAGCGCAACGGCAGCTACTCGGTGGTGCCACGGTCGCCGGGCGGTGAGATCACACCGGAGCAGCTGATCCTGATCGGCGAGATCGCCAGGGACTTCGGCCTGTACACCAAGATCACCGGCGGACAGCGCATCGACATGTTCGGCGCCCGCGTCGACCAGCTTCCCGAGATCTGGCGCCGCCTCGTCGACGGCGGGATGGAATCCGGGCACGCCTACGGTAAGTCGTTGCGCACCGTCAAGAGCTGCGTCGGCTCCACATGGTGCCGCTATGGCCAACAGGACTCCGTCGACATGGCCGTCGAAATCGAGAAGCGCTACCGCGGGCTTCGTGCACCACACAAGATCAAGATGGCGGTGTCGGGATGCGCGCGCGAATGCGCGGAGGCGCAGAGCAAAGATGTCGGCGTCATCGCCACCGAACAGGGTTGGAATCTTTACGTCTGCGGCAACGGCGGCATGTCGCCCCGGCACGCGCAGCTGCTGGCCGGCGACCTCGACGACGAGACGTTGATCCGCTACATCGACCGGTTCCTGATGTTCTACATCCGCACCGCCGACCGGCTGCAGCGCACTGCGCCGTGGCTGGAGGCGATGGACGGAGGACTGGACCATCTCCGCGATGTCGTCTGCAACGACTCCCTGGGCCTGGCAACCGAATTCGAGGATGCGATGGCCCGCCACGTCGAGGGCTACGCCTGCGAATGGAAAGGCGTGCTCGACGACCCGAACAAGCTGTCGCGGTTCGTGTCTTTCGTGAACGCCCCCGACGTCGCTGACCCCACAGTCGAGTTCACCGAGCGGTCCGGCCGCAAGGTGCCCGTCCCCATCGGAATGCCGAAGGTGCCCCAAAGATGACAACCCTCAACGACATCCAGGTCTGGACGACAGCCTGCCGCTACGACTTCCTGATCCCGAATCGCGGGGTCGGCGTGTTACTCGCCGACGGCAGCCAGGCGGCGCTGTTCCGGCTGGACGACGGGTCGCTGCATGCGGTCGGCAACATCGATCCGTTCTCAGGCGCGGCGGTGATGTCGCGCGGCCTCGTCGGCGATCGCGGCGGCCGACCGACCGTGCAGTCACCGATCAAGAAGCAGGCCTTCGCGCTCGATGACGGCGTGTGCCTCGACGATCCCGAGTTCTCGCTGCCGGTCTACCCGACGCGCCTCACCGCCGACGGTCACGTCGAGGTCCGCGGCTGACCCCTACCCGTCTTGCGCGAAATTGCATTCCAGCAGCGAAAGTTCGAGTGAACACCTGCTGGAATGCCATTTTGCCGGCGGTGAGTCAGGCTGCCAGCGGAACGCGGGCGCGGCGGAACCGGTTGGCGATCAGCCGCACCATCGCGGGATGGGTGCCCAACGGGTCGGCCACCGCATCGGCACCGCTGGCCCGCAGCCGGTCCTGAAACAGGCCCTCGGCCAACAGGTACGAGGCCACGACCACCCGCCGCGCACCGTCGCGACGCAGTCGTGCCACCGCGTCGGCAACGCGCGGCTCACCGGTGGCGGCGTACGCGAGTTCGACCCGCTCGCCGATCACCGCCGACAACAACGCCGACGTCTGGCGCAAATCAGATAATGCACCGGGATCGGACGTTCCCGCCGCGGCTAACACCACCGAATCGCCCGGCCGCCAGCCGCACTCGATCAAGCGATCCATGAGTACCCGCGTCAACGCGGGGCTGGGTCCGAGCGCCTCGGACACGGTCACGTCGGGATGTCCACTGGCCGCGACGTGTGCGGGGATGTCGACGTTGACGTGATATCCGCGCGCCAGAAATGCCGGCACGAGGATCGTCCGAACGGACAACGTCTGCAGCACTTCGCTCGGTGTCGGGCCGAGAACATCGACGAACGCGACGTGGACCGGGGCGCCGAGCACCGTCGACACCCGGTCGGCGAGGTTTCCGATCAGCGCGACACCGCTCTGTTTTCGCGTGCCGTGCGCTACCAGCAGATAGCTCACGGCGCACTCACCAGGTTGTCCTCGACGGCCAGGCGGTAGCCGCGCTTGACGACGGTCGACACGATGTTCTTGTCGCCCAATGCCGTTCGCAGCCGCAAGACGGCGGTTTCGACGGCGTGGGTGTCGGTGCCAGTGCCGGGCAGAGCCCGCAGCAGGTCCGCACGCGACACCACCGCTCCCGGCCGGTGGGCGAGCGCGCGGATCGTCGCCATGCCCGCCGGCGACACCGGCTTGACGACACCGTCGACCAAGACGCACGTGCCGCGGATCTCGAGCACGTGTCCGGCCACCCGAATGGTGCGCGAGCACAACAGCGGCAGTTCATCGGTGATGTGACGGGCCAACGCCCCCAGCCGCATTCGCTCCGGAGCCGACGTCGGTACACCCAACCGAACCAGCGGGCGGGCGGTCACGGGGCCGACACACATGGCGTGCACGTCTCGGCGGAAGGCGGCGATCACCTGGTTCTCCAGGCCCATCTCCTTGGCCCGCAGCAACACCGACGCGACAGCGGGCGCCGACGTGAAGCTGACCGCATCGAACTTCTCGTCGGCGATGCCGGCCACCAGTTGGTCGAAGTCACCGTTGTGTGGCGCCGGATGCCACCGGTACACCCGGATCGGCACGACCTCGGCACCCGCGGCGCGCAACTCGTCGAGGAACTCGGGAAACGGGTCCCAGTCATCGGTGGCTCCGTGCAACTGCACCGCGATCCGCTGCCCGGCGATACCGCCCTCGACGAGGTAGTGCAGCAATTCGCGTGACGACTCCGAGTCGGGGGACCACTCCTCGGGCAGCCCGGCGGCGCGCAGCGCACCGGTCGCCTTGGGGCCGCGCGACACGACGCGCGCCTTCGCGAGCGCGGCGGTCAGATCGTTGGCCAGCCCCCAGCCGTCGGCCGCGGCGACCCAGCCGCGGAACCCGATGCCGGTGGTGGCGATCACGATGTCGGGCGGGACGTCGATCAGGCCCTCGGTGTGGGCACGCAGCTCGTCGTCGTCGGGCAACGGCACCATCTGGATCGCCGCCGCGCTGGTCACCGTCGCACCGCGGCGGCGCAGCAGTGCACTCAGCTCGTCGGCGCGCCGAGCGGATGTGACGGCCACCCGGAATCCGGTCAGCGGCGCCCAGTCCGGCTCAGTCATGGAACCTGTGTAAGCAGCGCATGTTTCCAAGTGATTACTTGGCCATTTCCGAGGCGTGTCGGCACCGCCCGCAGCCTGCAGAACGTCATGAAACCCGACGTTAACGAGGCGTTATTGCCTCAACGTGCCGCGCGGTGACCCCGCCGTGAAATTCCCCTCACCCGACACCCGGTGCGGGTGTGAGTCTCACCAGACGTCGCCGTCGCGCCAGTCGCAGGTGATCTCGGCGCTGGTGTCGAGTTCCACACTGACCGGCAGCACGAACAGTGCGTTGTCGTCGTCGGGAGTGCGAGTCAACCCGGCCGGTGCCAACACCGACGTCGGTCCCTGCCACGGCAGCCAACCGCGGGCGGTGTAAATGGGCCTGCCGGCTTCCGTCGCGCTGAGGGCCCCGAGCTGATACGCCCCGCGGATCACCTGCTCTGCGGCGTCCATCACCGCGCGAGCCAGGCTCTGCCCACGCCAGTCCTCACGGACCGCGACCGCTTCGACGTAACCGCACCGCAGCGCGGTTTTGCGGTACAGCAGCCGCCGCTGCACCACTGCCGCATGCGCGATCAGCGCACCGTGGTCGAAGATCATCGCGTGCATGCCGCCGAGCGAGTGCTCCCAGTCGACGTCGGTGAACGAGCCTTCGAAGGCGTCGATCACCATGCGCTTGGCGTCCGCGCGCGTCTCCGGGTCGAGGTCGGAGGTATGGATCAGCCGTGCGCTGTGGATGCGCACGACGGGAGCATACGGATCCTGAACATGCACACTGCTTTTCTACCAGCGCGGTGTGACTAACGGTCCCCGAACGGTCGGCGCGGCCGCGACCAATGCATCCGCACCGTTTGCCCGGGCCGCACCTGAGCGACCTTGTCGATGTCCTCGTCGGCGACCACACCGATCACCGGGTACCCGCCCGTGACCGGGTGATCCGGCCCGAGAATGACGGGAAAACCGTTCGGCGGCACCTGAATTGCGCCCCTCGTGGCACCCTCGCTCGACAGTTGCCGGTCCGGCCAGCGGTACTCGAGTGGCCCGCCGACCAACCGCATGCCCACGCGGTCGCTCTTGTTGGTCGCCTGCCAGTTCGTGCGAATCAATACATCCGGATCGACGAACCAGTCGTCGCGCGGGCCGGGCACCACCGTCAACTCGAGCACGTCGTCCTCGATGGCCGCGACGGGAGCCTGGTCGAGCTCGGGGAAGTCCTCGGTGTGCTCGCCGACGGGCAGCACATCGCCCGCCCGCAGCGGCTGCGGACCGATCGCCGACATCACGTCATACGACCGCGAGCCCAGCACCGGTTCGACGTCGATGCCGCCGCGCACCGCCAGATATGTCCGAAGGCCGGCGCGCGGCGCGCCGAGCGAGATCACCTCACCGTCGCGGGCGTAGTGAATGCTGTTGGTGCCGAACAACACTCCGTCGACCGAGGGATCGGTGTCGGCGCCGGTGACCGCGATCGCGATATCGTCACCGTGCACCCGCGCCGCCAGTCCGCCGAACGTCACCTCGATGGTGGCCCGATCGCCGGGGTTGGCGACCAGCCGGTTGGCCAGTGTGTGCGAGCTGCGGTCGGCGGCCCCGGAGCGGCCGACGCCCATGTGCGCCCACCCGGGCCGGCCCAGGTCCTCGACCAGAGCCAACGGACCCGAGCGCAGGATCTCCAGCGTCGTCGTCATGACTCGACCGCCCGGAACTGGACCCACATGCCGGACGTCAGCAGCGCCGGGTTGTCTCGGTCGATGTCCCACAGCACCGCTGAGGTGCGGCCGATCAGCTGCCAGCCGCCGGGCGACTCGCGCGGATAGACACCGCTGAACTCGCCCGCCAGACCCACGGCGCCGGCAGGCACCTTGGTCCTCGGCTCGGATCGCCGCGGCACCTCGAGCCTGCGGTCACCGCCGACGAGATAGGCGAAGCCCGGTGCGAACCCGCCGAACGCGACCCGCCACATGCTGCCGGTGTGTGCGGCAACGACGTCGTCACGGGTCAGCCCCGTCAGTCGGGCCACCTCGTCGAGATCGGGACCGTCGTAGACGACGTCGATGGTGAGGTCGGCGCGGCCGCCGGCGGGCGGTGTCAGCTCGGCCTCCGGATCGGCGTCGATGCGCAACCCGCCGAGACGCTGTCGCGTCGGCGCCTGATATCTGGGCTCGGCGAGCTTGACCAACACGGTTCGCGCGGCGGGCACGATGTCGACTACTCCGGGCAGGTCGGCCCGTCGGATCGCCTCGTTCCACGCCAGCACCTCGGCGGTGGTGCCGAACTCGAGCAACAGCGCCCGATCCCCGTAGTCGCGGATCGGCATCGCGCCGGCGCCCGGCACGTCACGTTCCATTTCGGCTGTCACGGTCATACCTGCGAAATTACCCGCGAGTAGCTTGCAATACGCCTGCTCTATGAGCCTTGCCAGAGGAGTTTTAGCGATGCCTCAAGCGGCGGGCCGATACGTCGGCTCGCGGCGCTTGATGAAGGCGATCACCCGGTACGTCACGGGCAGCACGACCACTTCCACCGCGGTCTTGTAGACCCATCCCAACGCGGCGTACACCCCGAACGAGCGCATGTCGCCGAATCCGATGATCGGTGCGGCGATGGCACAGAACACCAGCGTGTCCGCGAACTGGCCGACGACTGTCGAGCCAAGCAATCTGGCCCACAGGTGCTTCTCTTTGGTGCGTGCCTTGATACGCACCACCACCCAGGCGTTGACCAACTGTCCCACCAGGAAGCCGGCCAGCCCGGCGGCCGCCAACCCAGTGATGGACGCGACGGTGCTGGCAAGCGCCTCCTGGTTGGTGTAGTCGGGCGCAGCAGGGAGGTGCACGGTCGCCCACAACACGAGTACCGCCAACGCCTGCATGCAAAAGCCGATGATCACGGCGCGCCGGGCGGCTTTGAACCCGTATACCTCGCTCAACACATCGCCGATGACGTAGGTGAGCGGGAAGACGAGGAATCCACCGTCGGTGAGCAGCGGGCCGAACGCGACGCCTTTGGTGGCGGCGATATTGGAGATCAGCACCAGGCCGGTGAAGACCGCGACCAGCGTCGGGTAGTAAGCCGATCCCGTGGTCGCGAACCCGCGGTGTTCGGCCTCAATGTCGGCGGTCACCGCGCAATCTTCTCAGGCGAGGGCTTGGGCGATGCGCGCCGGCAGTTGGTCGGCTACCAGGGGATAGGACAGCGGTGAGGCGAAGGCGATCGCGCCCGCGAGTTCCTTGCCCGTGAAGACGTTCGCCGTGCCGCGCTCGGCGACCCTCGGCTCGGCCAGCAACGCGGACTGTTCCTCGTCGGACTCGGTGGCCCAGATCAGCACGTCGGCGCCGAGTCCGTCGGTGACGTTCAGGCCCATGGCGGTGAGGAACTCGGTGCGCCATGCGGGCGTCAGGGCTTGCGGTTCTCCGTTGTCCAGGCGGCCGTGCAACAGCGCCGCCGTCTTGCCCGCGAAACCGGGATTGCTCTCGGCGACCGCGATGAACTTGTCGCCGACGGCGACGAGCAGCGCCTGCATCTCGTCGTGTTTGAACACCGCCTGCCCGATGGTGGTGGCCTGTTGTTTCCACGGCTCGAAGAACGCCTCGGCACCGGCCTGCGCGACGGTCGGCGCGATCTCCGACAGCCTCGAGTAGGTGTCCGAATCGAGTCCGGCGTTGGTGGCGACGATGAGGTCGGGGTTCAGCCCTGCGATCTGGTCGACCTGAATGCCCTCGGCGAGGCTGAGCACGGCTGGTTGTGCAGAGCCGAGTTTGGCTCGCGCCCAGGGCCATACCGCGAACGGTTCACCTCCGAACCAGTCGGTCACCGCGACCGGTACGACGCCGAGCGCGAGCAGGTCGTCCTGCTCGGTCAAACCGGCGCTGACCACCCGCTTGGGCGGCGCGGGGATCTTGGTCTCGCCGAAGGCGTGCTTGACGGTGACGGAGCCGTCCTTGGCCACGGCGCCGGGTTTGTCCGAACCGCAGCCGGCCGTGAATCCCGCGGTGACGAGCGCCGCGCCGGCGGTCGTCGTCAGGAAGCCTCGTCGATTCAGCCCCGTGGCCACCCGGCGAGCGTAGCTAACCGACCTGGAAGTTCCCGAACAACACGACGGCCAGACCCAGTGCCACGACGATGTTCACCACGGTTGCCGAGGCGAACAACGCGACCGGTCGCCAACCGGCCTCCCTGAGTCCCCTCAGAGAGAACTCGAGACCGATCGCGACGAACGCGAAGATCAGGAACCACGTCCGCAGGTCGTTGACCGTGCTGATCACCGACTTGTCCCCGCCCCACGCCAGATACAGCGTGCCCACGATCGACGCGGCGACGAAGCCGAGCACGAATTTGGGGAAGCGCTCCCAGAACTGCCCGATCGACGGCCGCGCCTCGGCGCCCGATTTGCGCTCCACCTTCAGCGCGAAGTAGGCGGTCAGTGCGATTGCGACGACCCCGATCAGCGCATTCTGGGTGGTCTTGACGATCGTCGCGATCTGCAGCGCGTCCTCACCGGCGATGGCGCCGGATGCCGCGACGGCGGCGGTGGTGTCGATGTTTCCGCCGATCCAGGCGCCGGCCACCGCGTCGGAGAGGTTGAAAACGTCTGCCAGCCAAGGCAACAGGAAGATCGACGGTAGCGCGAACGCGATGACCAGAGATGCCGCGTAGGCGAGTTGCTCGCGTTTGGCCTGCACGGCACCTGCCGCTGCGATGGCCGCGCTCACCCCGCAGATCGACACCGCCGACGCGAGCAGCGCGCGCAGTTTGTCCTCGAGTCGCAGCACTCCGCCCAGCCACCAGGTGAAGCCGAAGACGATCGAGATCAACAGCAGCGCCTGGACGATGGCCGGTCCCGCCGCGGTGACGAGCACCTTGAGGTTGATCGATGCGCCGAGCAGCACCAGACCGGTCTTGATGAAGAACTCGGTGCGGAAACCGCGCGACAGTGCGTCGCGTAGGGCCAGGCGTGACAGCACGACGTTGCCCAGTAGGCCCAAAGCGATGGCGTAGACCGGAAATTCGATCGATTTCGCGACGCGTTCGAACGCGGTGCCGTCGGCCCACTGCGGCACGTGCGCTTCCAGGTAGCGCGTGACGGCCCCCAGCGCGAGCACCACGAGTACCCCGGCGACGGGGTAGCCGACCCCCGAGGGTGAGGTCTGCGGCTTCGTCGCGGTCGTCTGTTCGGTCACGGGATCACGCTTCCCGGGATCGCGCCCACCAGGACGAGCACGAGCAGCGAAAGGCCGACAATGACCGCGAGCCAGTCCTCATTCATGCGCGGACCGTACGTCGGCCGCCGCGTAGGGGACATCCGTTGCGATCAGCCCGATTTGAACCTCAACAGATGCCGGTGGGCGTCAGGATCGTGACAGCTTCTTGTTCGCGTAACGGGTCAGCCAACCCGGCGAGAACCGGGAGGCGATGGTCATCACCTTGGTCTGCTTTCCGACGGGGAAGTGCACCTGGTGCATGGCGCGCCGCAGCCGCGACGGTTCGATGGCCTCGAGGATCGCGTCGGCGATGTCCTGTGCGGTCAGCCGGATGCCGAGCGAGTCCGTCGTTCCGGTCTTGACGTCCTGGGTCATCGCCGTCTGCACATATAGGGGCCACATCGCGATGACCCGGATGCCGTAGTGGTTCCACTCGATGTCGAGCGCCTCGGTGATCCCGCGGACGAAGAACTTCGTGGCGCTGTAGTTGGCCAGCTCGGCCTGACCGTAGATCGCCGACGCGGAGGACAGGTTCACCACGACCGAGTTCGGGGTCTTACGCAGGAAGGGGAACGCCGCATAAAGACCGTTGACCACACCCTTGGCGTTGATGTCGATCTCCTTGTGGTGGCCGGCGATGTCCATTTCCTCGAAGCGACCGGCGCGCAGGATCCCCGCGTTGTTGATCATCACGTCGAGCCGGTCGCCGGCGGCCTCGGCGAACTCCCGCACCCGCGCGGCCATCTCGTCGGGGTCGGTGACGTCGAGGTGGCCGGTGTGCACGACACCGCCCAGCTGCTCGATGTCGTCGGCCAGCGACTTGAGCCCGACTTCGTCGATGTCGTAGCCGCCGACGACGAATCCGTTGCGGGCGAACGTCAGCGCCGTGGCTCGCCCGATACCGGCGCCGGCCCCGGTGATGAAAACGGTCTTACCTGAGGGGGAGGGTCTCGTCATCACCTCTTCATACCCGCTTCCGCGACCCTGACATCAGGACGGTGGTGACAAGCCAAGGTGAGCGCTCGCCGCATAAGGAGCTATTCGACGCGCACCTTGTCGCCGGTACTGACGGTGCCGACGGCGACCACCTCGGCGTAGACCCCCGCACACGGCGCCTTACCGAAGCCCGGCACCTCGACGCGATTGTGGTCCAGCAGGTACCGCACGGCATCCGGAAGTCGTTCGGTCGCACCATGTCGCAGTGTCGGAACGGCGCAGCGTGGGGTGGGCAGGGTGACGCGTAGCGTGGCCTCACCGAGCTCGATTTGGGCTCCCACCCATTCGTTCTCGACGAAGGGCTCGGACCCGACGTCGATGACGACGTTGGGTCGGTACCGCAGCGCCTCAGCCGCGCCCACGCCGATCGCGTCGAGCGTGGCAGTGGTGATCAGATGCACCGGCGAGTGGTCGACGAACGCGCCGCCGGGTGCACCCTGCCCGAGTTCGAGCAGCACCGGATCGAACTCGGCGTCGATGCCGTGTGCGAGCACCTCCAGCGGGTCGGACCGCTCGAGAACCACGCCGGCAGCCCGCTCGTCGGCGACATGCACTGTGCGCCCGAGCAGGTCGGACAGCGGCTCGGCCGCCTCGGTGACCGGCATACTTCGCCCGTCGGGCAGGGTAACCGTGACGCTTCCGTCCTCGCCGGTCGTCGACGCGCACTGCAACAGGGTGCTCCATCGCCGCGGGTGCTTGGCGGTGGCGACACGTCCGGTCTCCTCGTCGATGAGGGCGTACCGGCGGTCGCCGTCGACGCCCAGCGGCCCGATCCGGACCCGGTCGCGTACCTCTCCGAGCATCGATTTCACGGGGTAGCGCTGTAGCGCGGACACCCGACCGACCATGTCGCTCAACCGATCTCGATTTCGTCCGGACGTGGGGAAGCGGTGGCCTCACCCGACGTCAGATGTTCGAGCAGGCCGGTGATCTCGAGGACGCGGTCGAGCTGTCGTGGCCGGTTGTCGAGGTGCAGCAGGACACCGGAGCGTGCTACCTCCCGGTGGATCACCAGCAGCGCCGACAGCCCGGTGGAATCCAGGAACGCCAGCTCGGTGAAGTCGAGGTGCAGATCTTTCACGCCGGTGTTGGTGGTGAGGAGCTCGGAGACGGCATCGACCAGGGGAGCGGTGTGTCCGTAGTCGAGGTCGCCGGCGACGTGGATGCGTGCCGAGGGAGTCGTGACGTCAGACTTCAAGGTGAGTTTCATGCGATCGATGTGGTGTCGGGGGCCAGGGCGGTGCGCGCAGCGGCCAGGTGGCGCTGAGCTCGGGGAAAGTCTTGCAGCTGAGCGGACAGCAGCTCCAGTGCGGGGATCAGCGAAGCCGCGGGTACGTCACGGGAACTGAGCACCTCGGCCGTCCACATGATGAACCCGGTGAACAACTCGTGGTCGTCGATGTAGAGGGCGGTCGCGAGGAAGTCGACGATGTGCGCGATGTCCTCGGTGGTGTGTTCGCGTTGCGCCTCGCTGTAGTCCCGCATCGCGGGGAAGCGGTTCTCCAACTCGGCGACGGTGGACTTGACCAGTTGCGGTTTGGCGGTGCTGACCATCGAATACTCCTGGTCGGCCAGGTGCGGTAGCTGCTCCGCCGCCTGCCGGTTCGGGGTGAGGCGTAGTCGACCGATGTCGGCGCGCAGGCATTGCGCGGCGGCCCGGGCATCCGGGGCCCACGCGTCGGCACCGAGAAGCCGTGCGTAGCGGCCGTCGGGGCCGAACGCGGCGCCGCCGACGAGCACCGAGACGCCCGCCGCCTGGCACGCCGTGATCGCGGCGTGCGCGGTGGGCAGGCGGGTCGGGATCGAGCACGACAGCGCGACCGCGTCGGGCGCGTGCTGATGCAGATGCGCGATCAGGTGCGGCGTCGGCACCTGGGCGCCGAGAAAGTCCACCCGCCAGCCGCGCAGGCGCAGAACTTCCGCGAGCAGCCGGGCGGGTAGCGCGTGCCATTCCCCGTCCACGCAGGCCACGGTGACCCGCCCGGCCTCGTCGGTGGATCCGCCGGAGGGGTGCTGCGACAGAGCCGCGATGACGCGGTCGTTGATCGCGGTGGCCGCGTGCTCCTGGGCGACGGTGATCCGGTTGGCCGCCCATTCCGCGCCGACCCTGCGTTGGACGGGCGCGATCACCTCGAGTAGCGCATCCTCGGGCGTCAGTCCTGCGTCCACCGCCGCGAAGAGGACTGCAACCGCGGCCTGTTCGTCACCGTCGAGCGCCGCCTTCCACAGTCGCTCGCGCACCGCTGCGGGATCGGTCGCGGCTGTTCCCGCGCCGATGTCCGGTCTGCTCACGCTATATACCTGCCTGCAGTGTGGCCGTCGACCGCACTGAGATGTGTCCGGCGCGGCGCCGTGATGGCCACGACGGCCATGTCGTCGTGTTCCCGATCGGTTACCCACTGCGAGGCAAGCATCATCATCCGCTCGACAACCGCTTCGGCGGGCAGCGCCGCGCATTGCGCCAACGCACCGATCAGGCGTTCCTCGCCGAAGGCCTCCTGGCCGAGTGGGCCGCCCCGGGCTTCGGACAGGCCGTCGGTGTAGAGCAGGCACGTCTCGCCGGGGGCGAGCGAGACCTCGGTCGAGCGCGCTTTGAACTGCGGCAGCGCGCCGACCAACATGCCGCGGGTGTCCGTCTGCTCCACCGTCCCGTCGTTCCGCACGATCAGCGGGGGTGGGTGCCCGGCGCAGGTCAGCCGCAGCTTCAACTGACCGTCGCGGTGCGCGACGGAGGCGAGCACCACCGTGGCGAAACGGCTGTTGTCGGGGGTCAACAGCGCACTGTTGAGGAGTTTGAGCACCGCTTCGTGCTGATCGGCCAGTGGCGCGAGCGCTTGCAGCGTGTTGCGGATCTTGCCGCTGAGTACAGCGGCCTCCAGGCCCTTGCCGCAGACGTCACCGAGAACGACAAGGGTTTCGCCGTCGGCGTCCACGGCGGGATGGACGTCGTAGAAGTCGCCGCCGACCAGCTCGTGGTCTGCCGACGCGCGGTAGCCGCCTGCGAGCTCGAAATCCCCGTTCGGTGTCAACGGAGGGGGCAGCAGTTCGCGCATCAGGGTGCGGGTGATCGCCGACTGTTCGGCATACAACCGCGCCGCGGAGAGCGCCGCACCCGCACGTGATGCGAACAGCCGCGCGAACCGTTCCTCGTTCTCGCTGAATGCCGTGTGCGAGTCGCGGCGCAACAACACGAGTGCGCCTGCCGGAACACCGTGGCCGGGCAGCGGTGTGATCAGGACCGACCCGACCTGCCCGACGAAGTGCGATGGAATCAACCATGCGGGCACCGACGCGGGGTCGATCCAGCGCGACGGGACCGGCGGGAACCCGCGAAGGGCCTCGCGCAGGCCCGACACCTCGGCGGGGTCGGCCTCGACGCTGCGGTGTTCTGCGGCACCGTCGGCTCCGCTGCAGACGACAGGCATCCGCTCACCCCTGACAGGTGCGACGACCACCGCGGCGTCCGCCAGATGACGCTCCGCCATCTGCGCGGTCGCCTCCATGCAGCGTTCGAAATTCAGCGATGCCATCAGAACCGCAGAGACGTCGTCGAGCAGCGCGGCGCGCCCGCGTTCCCTGGCGAGCTCCTCGTGCGCGTCCTGCAGAGTCCGGTGGGTGTCTTCGACCAGCCACCACGCGACCTCGCCGCCGGCCAGCGCCGACGGGCGTGCCTCGAAATCGCGCCCTGTGAGCTCCCCGATGGCCGACGCCTGCGCGACGTCGGCCGACGCGTCTCGCAGAAATCGGTCATGGGCGCACGTCAACCACGGCGGTGCCGTGTCCGCGAACCCGACCCCGACCTCGGCATCTGGCAAGAGGGAGCGCGCAGAGTCGCTCAGTCCCCGTATGACACCGTCGCGGTCGACCATGACCACGGGGTGAGGAACGGACTGCCAGCCGGCTGCTTCGCCGGGCGCCTCAGTTCTCACGGTCCTGTCGCTGGTCATCGGTCACCGTGGAAAGCCACGTCGGAAATGGAAACCATCACACCCCTGCACTCACGCACATTCACTGTGAGGCGTGGGCTCAGCCCCTGAATGAAACCGACTCTACCCTGCATGGCTGCGAGTCGTTCCGAAACGCCGTCGCGGCCCGCGTGCTAAAAGGCGATGACCCCGCGGATGTTGCTTCCGGATCTCAGATCCTTCATCGCCTCGTTGATGTCGTCCAGCTTGTACTTCTGCGTTATCAGTTCGTCGAGCTTGAGGGTGCCCGCCTCGTACATCGACAGCAGTCTCGGCATGGCTTCGCGGGGGTTCATCTCGCCGTAGAGGACCCCTTTGAGGGTCTTACAGGAACTCACCATGTCGGGCAGGCTCAGCGGGACCATCAAGTCGCTGACTTTCGCCATGCCGGTGAGGACGCAGGTGCCGCCCTTGCGCAACAGCATCAGCGCCACCATCACGAGGTCGGCCGGCACAACTCCCGGCGTCAGTACGACGCGGTCGGCCATGACGCCCCAGGTGATCTCCTTGACCAGTTCCAGAGCGGAAACGGCGTCGACGGCGGTGTGAGTGGCGCCGAAGGTGGGAGCGATCTCGCGTTTGAACTCGTTGGGGTCGACGGCGACGATGTGCTTGGCGCCGGCGACCTTCGCGCCCTGCACGGCGTTCATACCGATGCCGCCCACACCCACCACCACGACGGTGTCGCCGGGTTCGGTTCCTGCCGCCACCGAGCCGGAACCGAAACCGGTTGTGACGCCGCAGGATACGAGTGAGGCCGCTTCCAACGGTACCCAGTCGTTGATCTTGACCAGCGAGCGTTCGGACGCCACCACGTACTCGGAGAAGGTGCCGACCTGCATCATTGCCATCAGGTCCTCGTCGCCGAGGTGGCGCCTGCACGTGCCGTCGGTGGTCATGGCCTTGCTGTAGATGTCGGCGCCGACGTCGCACAGATAGGTGTGCCCGGTCACGCACCAGCGGCAGGTGCCACATGAGGGGAAGAACGAGACCGCCACGTGGTCACCGGGTTTGAGCGTCTTCACCTCAGGACCGACGTCTTCGACGATGCCGGCTCCCTCGTGCCCGCCGAGCATCGGGAACCATTCGGGCACCGGCACGCCGGAGGCCCGCATCAGTTCTTCCATCTCTGGACTGGGCACGCTGTCGCCGGTGTAGAAGTGTTCGTCGGAATGGCAGATCCCGGCGTAGGCCATCTTGACCAGAACCTCGCCGGCGCGGGGCGGGTCCAGTTCGATGTCGGTGACTTCCCAATCGATGCCCACGCCGCGCAACACGGCCGCACGTGATTTCATCTACGCCTCCTTCGGCCAGCCGACAGTCTTGGTTTCGGTGAAGATTTCGAGGCCTTCGATGCCGCACTGCCGTCCGATGCCGGATTGCTTGTAGCCGCCGAAAGGGGCGTCTGCGCCATACCAGAGGCCGCCGTTGATTCCGAGGGTTCCCGTGCGGATCCGGCTCGCGACCGACTTTGCCCGGTCCAGATCGTTGGCGAACACCACACCAGACAAGCCGTAGATGGAGTCGTTGGCGATGCGCACCGCATCGTCGTCGTCGTCGAATCCGATGACCGACAGCACCGGGCCGAAGATCTCCTCCTGGGCGATCGTCATCCGGTTGTCGACGTCGGCGAAAACCGTTGGCTCGACGAAGAAACCCTTCTCGAGGTGCGAAGGAACGTTGCCGCCGGTGACGACCCTTGCCCCTTCCTGCTTACCCTTGGCGATATAGCCCATCACCCGGTCCTGCTGGCGCTTCGAAACCTGAGGGCCTTGCAGCACGGAGGGGTCGGTCGGGTCACCGTACTTGTTCTTCTCCATGGCGACCTTGACGATCTCGACCGCCTCGGCGTAGCGACTGTTGGGCACCAGCAACCGCGTCGGCATGGCGCAGCCTTGTCCGGCATGCATGGATATGAACGCGCTGCCGCCGACCGATGCACTGATGTCGCCGTCGTCGTCGAGCACCAGATACACCGACTTGCCGCCGAGTTCGAGGAACGTCGGTTTGACGGTGTCGGCGGCGGCCTTCATGATGCGTCGGCCGGTCGCCGTCGATCCGGTGAAGGCCACCATGTCGACGAGGGGAGAGGTCGAGAGCACCTCGCCGACCAGATGATCCGACGAGGTGACGATATTGATCACCCCAGGCGGAATGTCGGTCTGCTCGGCGATGATCCGGCCGATGCGGGTGGCGTTCCACGGCGTATCGGGAGCGGGCTTGAGCACCATCGTGTTGCCCATGGCGAGAATCGGCCCGATCTTGTTGAGGATGATCTCGAGCGGAAAGTTCCACGGCGTGACGACGCCGACGACTCCGACGGGTTCCTTCCACACCTCACGGGCGGCGAGGATGCCCATGCCGAACGCATCCTTGTCGGGAAGCGTTCGCTTCCAAGGGAACTGGCTGATCATATCGGCCGGCCACCCCAGGGCTTCTTTGAGTGGCACGTCGAGCTGTGGTCCGAACGTGCTCAGCAGCGGGCAGCCGGCCTCCGCGATGAGTTCGCTGCGGATCTCCTCGCGCTCGGCCTCGAGCGCCGCCTGCAGTTGACGCAGTCCGGCGGCACGGGCCTGTCCGTCTCGCGACCAGTCGGTGTGGTCGAACGCGTGGCGGGCGGCCGCCACCGCTCGTTCCATGTCGGCGCGGGTGCCGTCGGCGGTGCCGCCGAGGACCTCCTCGGTCGCGGGGTTGATGTTGTCGAACTGCCGGCCTGTTTCTGATTCGACGAGCTTGCCGTCGATGAGCATGCGCGATTCGTGTGTCACCGAGTGTCCTTCACCACTGTCGAAGTTCGGCCACCGCGCCCGACGGTCTGGGAGCCAATGTCAGGTATGGGATGAAACTGCTTTTTCCGCAACGAAGTACGTTGTGCACGACGTCAACGAGGTGATCGGCCTCCACAAGACCGCCCTGCATCTCGCCGCGATCCATCCACAACCGGATCGCCTTCTCCATTGCTTCGGGATCCCAGGTCTTGTTGAACTCGGTCTGCGAATCGCCTTCGCCGCCGAAGCAGTCGCCGACCGCCAGGCGGGTGAAGCCGATGTTGGGGTGTTCGATCCGCCAGGCCTCGACCAATTTGTCCAGCGCTGCCTTTGATACCGCGTAGGCCCCCAGGAGGGGCCATGGGGCTGAGTAGGAGGCGCTGAGCGACGAAAGGTAGACCGCCGAACCGGCGTTGGCGGCCAGGTGAGGTGCAGCCGCCGCGGTGATGAGTGAGGCGCCGGTGACGTTGGTGGCGAAGAGATTTGCCCACTGCTCGGCCGTCACCTCGGTCAGCGGGGCGAGAACACCGACGCCGGTCGTGTAGACCAGCGCGTCGAGACCGCCGAATTCTTCGACGACGGCTGTCATGGCGCGTTGACAGGCATCCGCGTCCGTGACGTCACACGCGACGGCCACCGCACCGCTGCCCGCCTCCTTGGCGGCGTTCTCCAGGCGGTCACGACGCCGAGCGAGGAACGCAACCCTGACGCCCTTCTTCGCGAGGCCCATACCGATGCACCGGCCCAGACCCGCAGACGCTCCGACTACGGCGACTCGCAGTGGCGGCGCGTCTGGCATCAGGTCTCCTTCAGACATGGGCGAAGCCACATTATCAGTTCGGTAGAAGAACAATAATCAAAAATGGAAACGCTCATTTCCATACGGTAAGCCATCATCCCGAGTCGCGAATCAACCACCACTACCGCCTGACCACTTTGCGCGGCTCCGTCGCGAAGCTGAGCAGAAGCCGGTCGAGAATCCGTGCCGCACGACTGCGTGCTCGGCCGGGGCTCTTGGCGTGCGCCACCAGAAGCGCGCCCTCCTCGAGCGATGCGACGAGCATGTGCGTGAGCTCGGCGACGGGCAGATCGTCGATGCTGCCTTCGGCGATGGCGTTGTGCACCATCTCGTTGATCAACGCGATGCTGTTGTCCTCCTGGATCGCGCGAAGTGTCCGCCAGCCCAAGACGACAGGCCCGTCGACCAACATGATGCGCTGCACTTCGGGTTCGAGTGCCGACTCGAGAAAGCCGTGAAGGCCTGCGCAGAGTCGCTCCCACGAGTCCGCGCCGCGCGGCGGGGAGGACAGCGAACGCAATGTGAGGTCTCGCTCGACCTCCTCGAACACCGCGCGGAACAGTTCGGCCTTGTCCTTGAAGTGGTGATAGAAAGCGCCGCGGGTGCCGACGCCAGAAGTCGTGACCAAGTCGCCGATGCTGGTGTTGAAGTAGCCCTTCTCCACGAACAGGACGCGACCGGCGTCGACGAGGTGGCGACGGGTTTGATCTCCGCGAGCGCGTCGTTCGGATTCCGTGCCACCACGCTTGGCCATAGGGGCATCCTAGCGACATTCATTGTGTATGTTGCGGGGATGGCAGAGGAACGGGCCCGCGCATACGGTTCGGTGGCCCCGCTGAAAGTCGGCCTGCTCAACGACTATCCGACCAGGTCCAGCACCGAGGACGACACGCTGGACACGTTGCGGCTGGTGTTCGAGGAAGCGGGGTCCGCCGGGCTTGTCGACCGGCCGATCGAGGTGGTGCGGCGCGACGTCATCGGCCTGCCCAATGGCACATACCACGCCGTCGAACGCGGTTACGACGAGCTGGTCGCCGAAGGCTGCCTGGTGATCTTCGGTCCGTACGTCTCCGATAACGCGGTGCCGCTGTCCGCGCACGCCGCCCGCGTTGCCAAGGTTCCGAATCTCATCCTGTCGGGATCGGAGGAGGCGCTGGGGGAGTGGACGTTCGCGCTCAACAACGGATCGATGCCCGAGGAGCCGGTCATGCTCGCCGCGGTGATGCTCGGCGATGGAAGGTCGCGTATCGCCATCGCGTATGAGGCCTCTCTAATCGGCAAGGAGTATCTGGCGTTCGCCGAGAAGGCGTATTCCGCAGCGGGATTGAAGGTCGTCGCCACGGTGGCCATCCCTCAGGTCGAAGCGGACAAGACGGCGGTGGTCGCCGAACTCCGAGCCACCCGTCCCGATGCGCTTGTTCACGTCGGATTCGGCCACGGGTTGTGGGGCTTCTCGGACGCCCTGGAGAGTGCCGGCTGGGATCCGCCGCGCTACACCACGACGGCGTTCGAGATGGCGCACATCAACGCCGAGTGGATGCATCACCTGCGCGGCTGGATCGGTCTCGATAGCTACGACGAGCGCAACCGTGTCGGTCAGGCGTTCCTGGACCGGTTCGAGGCACGCTACGGCCGCCGACCGGCACACTCGATGCCGGGACTGTGCCACGACATCGCGACCGTGATCGCCCGGGGTCTGGCGGCGGCGAGGCCGCTGACCGGTGAAGGGGTCAAACACGGAATCGAGCAGGTGAAGCTCGTGCCGTCGGCGAGTGGAGCCCCAGGGACGTTCCTCCGGTTCGGCCGTTACATCAGGCAGGGTTGGCTGGGCTCCGACTACCTGATCGCGCGGCGAGTGCTACCGGATGGAAGCCGACACGTGTTCCACGCGGCGCCGAGCGACAACATCTCACGCGCGGTCGGTTCGGACACCCGCCGAAACTGAGCTTTTGTAGCAAAATCGAGCGGAACTTCGTGTATTTCTTCAGTTTCGGCGCCGGCTCCCCAGCTGGATCGCGCCGAACACCGGCGCCGTGACGATCCCCGGCGGCTGGGCCCTCACGTAAGGGATCGCCCTGACTGCGCCCATCGCGATCATCAGATGCCCCGGTTGCGCGTGCTGCCCGTTGGGCACCTTGCCGTCCCAGCCGACGTCGAGCGCGAGCTCGAAACTCGGTTCGCCCTTGATGACGGCGCGGATCAGCGGCGCCTTCTCGCCTGGCGCGAGCGGTTCGAGTCCCCACTGCGGCAGATCACGGGTAAGCACCCATTCCTCGTGGATCGCCAACAGCGGGCGGCCTGCCCAGTGCCCGACCCATGAGAACCGTTGACCGACAACCGTTCCCGCCTCGATAGTGCCTGCCGGCACCTCGAGGTCGTGCGGAAGCGTCGTGGCATCGACGGAAACCTCGACGTGCGACAGTGTGACGCCGAGAACGTCGGCGGTGGCGTTGAGCGCCTGACGGTAGGCCATGTCGAGCTTCTGGATGATCGGCGAGTCGACGCTGACGTCTTCGGGCGGTCTACCCATACCCATGAGATCGACGAGCATCGGTCGGCTGTCGACCGCCGAGACGTCGGTCGCTTCGTAAAGGTCGATTCGATCGATCGACTTGCTCAGTCCCGTCACGGTCGCCACCAGGCGTTCGAACATGAACCCCGGATTCTCTCCCGCGGCGTGGAAGCGGGACTGTCCAGCGCGACATGCTTTGACGAATGCCTCCTCGGTCTCGGCGCCGTAGGTGGGCAGGTGGTTGTAGGACGTCGTCGTGATGACGTCGGTGCCCGCCGCGAGCAGTCGGCAGATGTCGTCGGCGTTGGTGTCGACGGCATGGGCCTTGCTGGCGGTGTGGATGACGACGTCAGCACCGAGTCCGAAGATCTCGTCTTTGTCGGTGGTGGCGAGCACGCCCGTGGTCGGCGGGAGGCCGCACAGTGCGCCGGCGTCCTGTCCAGCCTTCGCCGGGTCGTACACCAGCACGCCGGCCAATTGAAAATCAGGGTTCTCGATCAGTTCGGCCAGTGCAGCGCGACCGACGGCGCCCGTGGCCCATTGGACGACTCGAGTTACCAATCGAACGCTCCCGGTGTGCTTTTCGCTGAGACTATGGCTTGACTTCGGCCAAACGTACATGATGGAGGTCCGCAACCACCAGGGTGTATGTTGAGAGCGGCCGATCCGCAGTGAGGAGTCGTCGCATGTTCGAGCCGGCGAGCGTCGAGGATCTCGAGCAGAGCATTCGAGACGCTCAGGACAAATTCAGTGCCGGGATGGGCGCGGACGGTGACGCCACCCCGTACCCCCTCCTCAAGGAGCTGCGGGCACAGGCGCCGGTGCATGCGGGGTGGCCCGAGATGGGCATGATCGGCAATTCGGGAGACGGCCCGTCGACCTTCACGGCGTACACGTTCGACACCGTCAAGGCGATCTTCACCGACAACATCACCTTCAGCACGCGCTGCTACGAAGACGTCGTGCGGCCACTGCAGGGTCCCACCATCCTCGAGATGCAGGAGCCAGAACACGCGGTCTATCGCAAGTTGCACGAGTTCGCGTTCGCTCGCTCGTCGATGAAGCGGTGGGACACCGAACTGGTCGGTCCACTCGTCGACCAGACCATCGCGAAGATCAAGGCCGCCAAGCGGGCCGACCTGGTTGACGCAGTGTTCATGCCGATTCCGGTACGTGTGATCGCTGCCCTATTGGGTCTGCCCGATTCCGATGTGCTGCATTTCCACCGACTCGCGATCGACCTGCTGGGCTTCCGCGCCGACATGGACCGCGCGATGCGGGCGTCGGCGACGATGAAGGAGTACTTCGTCGGGATTCTGGCCGAGAAGCGGAAAGCGCCCACGGACGACATGGTGTCGATCCTCGCGGGTGCGGAGATCAACGGCGTCAAGATGTCCGACGAACAGATCTACGGTTTCATGCGCAACCTACTGCCCGCGGGCGCCGAAACCACGTCACGCTCGACCGCCAGCCTGGCCTACGCATTGCTCACCCATCCCGACCAGCTCGATGCGGTTCGCGCCGACCGTAGCCTGCTGCCGCAGGCCATCGAGGAAGGCATTCGCTGGGAAACCCCGCTGCTCAATTTCATGCGCGAGGTCACCTGCGACACCGAGATCGGCGGGGTTCACGTACCAAGGGGCGCGACGATGATGCTCAGTCTCGGCAGCGCGAACCACGACGAAACGCGGTGGACCGAACCGGAGAAGTTCGACATCTTCCGGGAACGCAAGCCGCACATCGGGTTCGCGCACGGAGCCCACGTCTGCCTGGGCATGCATCTGGCTCGGCTCGAGACCACGAAAATCTTCAACGCCTTGTTCGACGAATTGCCCGGCTTGCGGCTCGATCCCGACGCGCCGGCGCCCTACATCACCGGAACGATGTTCCGGTCGCCCCCTCGCCTCGACGTCGTGTGGAATTGAGGGAGCACCCGTATGACGCGAGTGATTCAATGGGCGACCGGCGTCACCGGAATGATGGCGCTTCGCCACATCCTCGGCCGGCCGGATCTCTCTGTCGTCGGTGTTCGGGTCTACGATCCGGCGAAAGCCGGTGTCGACGCGGGCACGTTGTGCGGTGCCGGTGAGGCCGGAGTGGTCACCAGCGACGACCGCGACGCCCTCATCGCCACCGATGCTGACGTCGTGCTCTACATGGGCAAGGTCGAGACCAACACCCCGGGCTGCTTCGCCGATGTCTGTGACCTGCTCGCTTCGGGTAAGAATGTTGTCGCCACGGGTAGCAGGTTCGTCCATCCGCGGTCACTGCACGAATCGCTGGCCGACGACATCGAAAATGCCTGCGAGGCAGGGAAATCATCATTCCTCGGGGTGGGCCTGTACCCGGGCTTCTTCGGCGAGTCGATCGCGCCTCTACTGTCGCGGCTCACACAGCAGACGAACCGGATCAGCGTCCGCGAGGTGCTCAATTACTCCACCTACGCCAGTCACGACTTGATCTTCAATGCCATGGGTTTCGGGCACGCACCCGACGACACCACCCCACTGCTCGCCAACACCGAGTATGCGGCGAGCGCTTGGATCGGTAGTGCGACGGTTCTTGCTCAGGCGCTCGGACTGCGAATCCGCGCGGTCGATGGCTTCCGTGAGGTCGTGACGACGCCGCGCGCGTTGACCGTCGCCGCGGGCGAGATCCCCTCGGGCACCGTCGGTGCGATGCGGTTCGGCGTGGTCGTCGACTGCGGCGAGACCACCCTATCGGTCGAGCATCTCACCCGCATGGCTGATGATCTGGCCCCGCACTGGCCGAACGAGACCGGATACGATCTCGCGTTCGAAGGCGAGCCGAACATGCGAATACACCTCGAAATCGGTTCTCCCGGTGAAGACCACGCCGAACAGGGGTGCTTGGCCACCGCGATGCATGCGATCAACGCCATACCCACGGTCGTCGCGGCTGAGCCGGGGCTTTATGACCTGTCGGACATCGCGCCGTTCGTCGCGCATTGGACGAACCGCAGGGGCTAGCTGGGCCAGCGACGTCAGGGCTTGTTTCCGAATCCTGTGTAGCTACGGATGAGGGGCAGGTCCGCCATCGTCGCGAATCCTGCGGGGGCCGCGCAGACCGCCGGGATGGCGTTGACGACCTGCATCGCCACCGTGATGAGACCGGCGCGGACGTGCTCGGAGATCGATGCCTCGCGCGAGAAGCTGGCCAGCGGAAAGAAGTGCGTACGCATGGACGGGTCACCCTCGATGGTCAGTGTCCAGCCATCGAGCGGTTGCGGCCAGTGGTCGGGATATTCACCGCCGACGGTCCAGAGCGTTTCGAATTCGATCAGCGGCTCACCGCGGCGATGACCGATGAAATTCCAGCGCTGTCCGGCCGTGCTGCCCTGCCGCACCACGTGATCGAAGACATGGAGGTCCTTGGTCGCCGGCACCGTTTCCAGGGACACCGAGACGCCGTCGATGTCGGCATTCAAGCTGTCGGAGATGAACCAGGTCTGCTCGACGAACAGCTTCGTCAGAAAACTCAGGTAACTGTTGGCGGTGGGGGTCACCTCATCAACCGGTCGGCCGAACCACATTCCATCGAAAGTGATTTCGGTGCTCTCCCACAGCGTCCAATCAGCTCTCTCCTGCAGGGTCAGGCGCTCGATTGTGCGGCTCATGCCCGACAGCGCCAGCGGCAGCACACCCGACAGATTGCCCGGGTTGAGGCCACTGCCGTGGATGGTGCTGTTGCCCTTCTCGCACGCCGCCAGAAGCTTGTCCCTGTCGGCCTCGGGAATGCGCCGAGGATGGAACAGAAATGACGGCGTTGCCACGTTCTTGCCGCTCTCGAGCAGCGCACAGACATCGTCGAGATCGGTGAAAGACGGCGCGTACAACACGAGGTCGGCGTCCAGCGCGAGGATGGCGGCGACATCGGTGGTGGCGGTCACGCCGATGGGAGCTCTGTTGACGAGCGTCCCGATGTCGACCCCGTTCTTGGCGTCGGAATACACGCGGGCTCCGACCAACTCGAGGTCGGGGCGGTGATCGAGGATGGTGGTGATCATCTCGGAGCCGACGGAGCCGGTGGCCCACTGAATGATGCGCAATGGGCGGCTGCCGGCGGTCATGGGGCGGCCCCCTTCGAAACCGTCACGGTGCGACAGTACACCGGTGATAACGTAGGTTCTCACAATCGGTAAATGAAATTCTCGACAGGAGCGTGCCATGGACGATGTGCTGAGGTACCGGGGCAAGTCGGTGGTCGTGACGGGTGCGGCGTCGGGCATGGGCCAGGCGACCGCGCAAATCCTCGTCGAGCTTGGTGCGACGGTCACCGCCCTGGACATCAAACCCACGACCGTTTCCGTCGCCCGCGCGCTACAGATCGATCTGCGCGACCCGAAGAGCATCGAAGAGGTCGCGGCGTCCATCGATGGTCCCGTCGACGGGCTCTTCAGCTGTGCGGGGCTGCCCGGCCCCCCGTTCAGCGAATGGGACACGATTCTGGTCAACTTCGTCGGGGCGCGTCACTTGGCCGAGCAGCTCGTTCCGAAGATGTCCAAAGGATCGGCCATCAGCGTCATTTCGTCGTCGGCCGCGATCGGCTGGCAGGACCACATCAAGGTCATCACCGGGCTGCTCGAGACCAAAGGGTTCGATGCTGCCGTCGATTGGCTGAGGGCGAACGAGAAGAAGTGGTCCTGGAGCGGTTACGCCTACTCGAAGTACATCATCGACGCCTGGGTGGGCTGGTGGTATCCCGAGCTCGGTCGCCGCGGTATCCGGATCAACTGCATCAACCCAGGCCCGACCGAAACGGCGATGATGCCGGCCTTCCAGGACTTGATGGGTAAGGACACCGTCGATCAGGCCATCGGGCCGATCGGACGGTATTCGACTGCCGAGGAACAAGCCTGGCCGCTGGTCTGTCTCGGCAGCCCGCGGTTCAGTTATGTCGGCGGTGAGGTGCTGTGGACCGACGGCGGTTGGAACGGCGCCATGACGATGGGCCGGCACCAGGCGCAGTGGGCCGACACGGCCGCCGCAGAGATGTCGAGGAACAGCTGATCGGTCCGTCAGACGAAGTCCGAGCCGCCGTCGACGTTCAGCGTGGCTCCCGTGACGTAGCCGTTCCGTCGTGATGCAAGATACGCAATGGCTGAGGCGATCTCCTCGGGAAGCCCGGCCCGGCCGATGTCACACGGGTGCCCGTAGGTCCGCTCCACCCATGTCATCACATCATGCGGGTCCGCGGAGTCCAGTCCTTCGGCGGCCAGCACGTCCTTGAGGATCTCGGTGAAGCTCGCGGTCACGATGGTGCCCGGGCATACGCAGTTGACGAGGATGCCTTCGGGCCCAAGGCTCTTCGATAGATTCTTGGTGAAGCTCGACAGTGCCGCCTTCGTCGCGGTATAGGCGACGAGCCGCGGGCTCTGACGCTGGATCGAGTGTGCGGACAGGGTGACGATGCGTGCCCACTCGGCGGCGCGCAGCAGTGGCAGCGCCACGCGTACCGACCGGACTGCCGCCATGGTGCCCAGGTCGAAGGCGGCATACCAGTCGTCGTCATCGAGTTCGTCGAAGGTGCCGGCACCCGGCCCGACCGTGTGAACCAACGCATTGAGCCGGCCCCAGGCTTCGCTGACTGCGGCGTACCCGGCCGCGATTGACTCGGCGTCGGCCATGTCGACGCTCAGTGCGAGCACCTCAGGCGCCCCGGCGTCGCGGATCCGCTCGGTCGCCGCGTCGAGGCCCTGTCGTCCGCGCGCCATGATCGCCACCGACGCTCCTTCGGCGCCCAGCGTTTCGGCGATCGCCAGTCCCATCCCCTTACTGCCGCCGGTGACGACTGCGGTCGCCCCTTCGAAGCCCAAATCCATTGACGGAGCCCTTCTATCGGCCTGTGCTCAGGCGGGGGGCCAGATGCACGATGTCGCTCACGACCGTGGGGTTGGCGCGAGACATGGCGATCAACGACAGCATGGCGTTGGCTACGTCATTGACGCCGGACATTTTCGCCGGAATCTGACCCTCCTGTGCCCAGGCCCGGTACAGATCGGCCAGTAAGTCGCGGTCCGCCCCGCGGAGGATCTCAGTGCCCTCCGTCGGGCCGACGCTGACACGGATGACGGCCAGTTCCGGATGCTCGGCCCGCCATGATCGCAGGATTTCGTCCAGAGCGGCCTTGCTCGCATGGTAGGCGGCGACGCCCGCGCGTGGCCTACCGACATCATGGCTCGACGCGACGAGCACAACCGCGTCGTCGGTGAGGTGGGGGAGGGCCGCACGCAGCGCATGCGACGCGCCTACCGCGTTGACGGCGTAGGCGTGTAGCCACGTCGTGACGTCGGTCTCCTCGATCAACGCGAATGGCACTACAGCGCTGGTGAATACCACCGCATCGAGCTGACCGAACATCATGGCCACCTCGTCGACGACCCGCTCGATGGCGCGTGGATCGGAGACGTCGAGCTCGTGTGCGGAACCGTCGAGTTGCTCCGCGAGTCCGGACAGGAGCTCGACCCGTCTGGCCGCGAGCGCGACTCGGGCGCCCCTGGTGTGAGCCGCGCGCGCGAGTGCGTGGCCGATACCCGACGATGCGCCGATCACGAGCATCCGCGCGCCCTCGATATTGGAGTGTCGATCGCTCATGCCGTGCTTCTCCTACCTGATTCCGTGCCCGCTTCCGCGGATTTGATGATCGAGCGGATCGTTCGTCGGCACCTACCGCAGTCCGATCCGGTGCCGCACGCGTCGGACACCTGCCGCGACGTCTTGGCGCCTGAGGCGACGGCATCTGAGACCGCCTCGATCGTTATGCCGAGACACAGGCAGACGTACATCAGTGCAGATCCGTCCCGGCCGTCTCGGCCAGTCGCATCGCGTGGACGAACCGCCCGACGAAGACGGGCGGATACGCGCCGACGCCGGCGGATGTCAGCCACTCAGAAGCGATGTCGGAATTCGCGACCCACTGCAGCGCGGTACGAGCCGTCGCAAGCTGATGGAGAAAGAGCACTTCGCGAGGGGTGTCGAAGGCGCGGTACACGAGTGTCCGGCGAATTCCTGAGCGGGCGAATTCGGCGAGTGATTCGCGCACGCGAGCCATGAAGACCTCGACGTTCTGGATCCGGGTGACGGCGGCAACCAACACCTCGGTACCCGGCGCGGGTGGTTCGCCGAGGTCGAAGCGCTCGACGACTTCGCCTGCGAAGACGGCGGGAAGATCCTCGATGCCGACCGCGTCGAACCAGTCGAAGAAATACGGCGAACGGAGGAGGTCGAGCAGCGGCCGTTCGGTTCGGATACCGATGACGACCAGGACCTTCCCAGGTTCGACCACCGACTCGTACACGAACGCGTATCGGGCACCGAGATCGCGAAGACTTTCCTCGTGCTGCGCGAGTACCGGTCCCACGCGCTCGGATTCGGCGATGCGGAACTCGACGGCGAAGATGAAGCTGCGAACGGCGGCTGGAGCCATTCCCGCCTCCTTCGATTCCGTTTCTACCTAGGTGCACCCGACCTTTCTGCGATGCGAGAATCCATATTCTCATACGTGAGTGGGTCGCGGTAGACGGCCGTGACATTGGCGAACCTGGGCACGTATCTGGAGGGTGGCCGGTGAGAAATCCACCGTGACGGTCTTCGATAACGCCTATTCTCGCGGTGTGACCTACAGGGTGAAGGTTGAGCCGTACTACGACCCGTTCGACTTCGACATCGACGACGATCCTTACCCCGTGTGGAAGAGGCTGCGCAACGAAGCGCCGCTCTACCGCAACGACAAGTACGGTTTCTACGCGCTGAGCAGGCACACCGACGTCGCCCGCGAGCTGGCCAACTGGGAGGTTTACCGCTCGGGTAAGGGCACCACCATCGACATCATTCTCAACGGCGTCGAGGTACCGCCGGGCATCATTCTGTTCGAGGACCCCCCGATCCACGACTTCCACCGTCGTCTGTTGTCGGGTGTGTTCACGCCACGGCGCATGGCTGCCATCGAACCGCTGGCGCGAGAGTTCTGCCGGCACGCATTGGAACCGCTGGAGAACGCCGAGACCTTCGACTTCATCGCCGACCTCGGAGCATGGATGCCGATGCGAACCATCGGATACCTGTTGGGCATACCGGAGGACAGGCAGATCGCCATCCGCCAGAACACCGACCGGCTTCTCGAACTCAAAGACGGCGAACTGGTCGATGTGGCCGACGACATGCTGACGCGACAAGGTTCGATGCTCGAGGAGTTCATCGATTGGCGTTACGACCACCCATCAGATGATCTGATGACCGAACTGGTCAACGCCGAGATCGAGGAACGCGACGGTAGCCGCAGGCGATTGACCCGCGGAGAGGTGTTGACCTATACCGGCACCCTCGTCGGCGCGGGAAACGAAACGACAACGCGGCTGATCGGCTTTGCCGGACAACTGCTCTCGGATCATCCGGACCAACGCCGCGAACTGGCGGCGGATTTCAGTCTCATCCCCGCGGCGATCGAGGAGGTGCTGCGCTACGAGGCACCGTCGCCTGTACAGGCGCGACACGTAGCTCATGATGTTGAATTCTATGGCCAGACGGTCGCCGAGGGCTCGGTGATGCTGCTGATCAACGGATCGGCGAATCGGGACGAGCGGCAGTACCCGGACGCAGACGGTTTCGACATCCACCGGCGGGCCACTCATTTGTCATTCGGCCGCGGAATCCACTTCTGCCTTGGCGCCGCGCTCGCGCGGATGCAAGCGCGCGTCGCGCTCGAGGAGGTTCTGAGCCGATGGCCGGAATGGGAAGTCGATTACGCGGCGGCCAAACGCGCTCACACCACCAGCGTCAGAGGGTGGGCCACGCTTCCGGTGGTGGTCTGAGGTGACCAATACCGTTGACCGCACGCCGAACTCCGCTCACGGAGAACCGGCCGAGGCCCGTATCTCGCCGTGGCCTGCCAGGATCGGGTGGTCGCTGTTCTTCATCGCCTACCTCACCTTCGCCATCGTGACGGTCGCGAACATTCAGACAGGTCTGCACGGGGACCCGAAGAGAGCGAACCCGAATCCCGGCCCCGATCCGTATCCGCCGTTTCTCGGCTTCGACAACTGGCCGCTGGCCGTATCCATCAGCTCGATCCCGTTGGCGATCGGCCTGATCGCCGTCCTGACGTGGTTGTCGTGGCGGCAACGGAAGGTGCACTGGGCGGTCATCATTGCGTTCGCCGGTCTGATCACCGGGGCGTTGGACCCATTGGCGAACTGGGCGACGTTCGCGATATTCGATCCGCGCATGTTGCACTTCCCGCTGTCCTGGCCGTACGTGAACATCTCACCGAACCTTGAACCGGCGCTGGCGTTCCTGGGGGGCTACGCCGCTTACTACCTGCTGAACGGCTTGGGCTTCTTGAAGCTGCACGACAGCCTCTTGGATTCGCTGATGCGTCGCGCCGGCTGGTTGGCGCCCCGCAGGCTGCTTCGGGTGTTCATCGGTGCGACGATCATCGCCATCCCGATCAATGGGCTCATCCAGTTCACCTGGATGAGAGCCGGAATCTTCTACTACACAGAGGCCGTCGGGCCGGTACTGCACATCGGACATATCCACTTTCCCGTGATCATGGCGGTGTACGACGCCCCGATCTTCGCCATGGTCGCCGTGATGTGCGTGCGGGACGAGAGTGGCGAACTGGTGTTGATCAATCGACTCGCGCGCTGGTTGCCCGCGAGGCGGGGACGCCCAAAGGTGACGCTGACTCGGCAGTTGGTGATATCTGTGACTGTGGGCCTGGTGTCGTTCGCTGTGCCGCTGGCCGTGTTGTCCGGGCTGAGGGAGGCAGGTCTGTCGCGACCCTCCTTCGGTCAGAACCCGTATCCGGATGTGAACCTGTACGACCCATACGGTCATCTCGAGAAAGCCGGCAAGCCGGGACCGTTCTACCGCTGACATGGTCCATCCCAGGTCAGTCCCACGATAACGAGAACTGTTGCCCCGCAGGGGTGAGGAGGGAGACAACCATGACCGACTTCTCCGGCCGTCGCTATCGAGTTGTCCACGTCGGCACCGGGTTGACCGGTAGGGAGGCGTTGCGCGCCGTCATCGGGGACCCCTCGCTCGATCTCGTCGGGGTGAAGGTGTCGACACCGGAAAAGGCCGGGATGGACGCAGGCGAACTGTGCGGGGCACCGTCGGTCGGAGTACGTGCGACCGATGACCTCTCGGCCGTTCTCGCGCTGCAACCCGACTGCGTGACCTATTGCGCGACCGCCGTTCGACGCGAAGAAGAGGTGATTTCCGACATCGCCACGTACCTCGACGCCGGGGTCAATGTGGTCACGTTCTCGCTGATCCCGATGATCTATCCCCGAGCCGCTCCCGCGCCATGGCGGGAAGCCCTGGAAAAGGCGGCCGCTCAGGGTAATTCAACGTTCTATGCCACCGGCAGCGAACCGGGGTTCATCAGCCTGAACATCCCCACAGCGCTGCTGGCCGGAGCGGGGCGGGTCGACTCGTACCGGATGGACGAATACGCGGTCGACCTCGACAAGTCATACCCGATATGGGACGTCCTGCATGAGTCGATGGGATTCGGTAAGCCCGACGGCCATGTGCCGGTGAGGATCGCGTCGGGGAAGGTCAACAAGGACTGGGGCACGGTGGTGACCTACATCGCCGACATCCTCGGATTCGAACTCGATGGAATAGAACTGGATTGGGAGACGCTGCTCGCGCCGGCCGACCTCCCGACCGCACTCGGTGCCATCCCCGAGGGGACGATCTGTGCGCATCGGTGGCAGCTCGCCGGCATCGTGGGCGGTCGCCCCGCCGTCGCGGTTCAGTATTTCGCGACGGTCAGTAGCACGCCGTGGCCCGATCGTTGGCCCAAACCGGCGCGTGAAGGCCAAGGTGGAATGGTCTTCCGCGTCAACGGCAATCCCAACATGAACCTCGAACTGCACCTGGAGCAGTCGCACGACGACCGAGTGAATCCCGGTGTCGCGGCCACGGCGTTCGCGGCGGTGAACGCCATCCCGAGCGTGGTCAAAGCCCCACCTGGCGTGATCACCAGCCCCCTGTCTGGGCCGTCGGTCGTCACCCGGCAGTCCAGCGCTTAGCTGCTTGACCGCTGACGCCTGCCGCGCTCACCTCCCTGACAAGCGATCACTGAGCCGCTTTGCGAGGTCCGACTTCTTGACCTTTCCCGTGGCAGTGAACGGCAGCGACTCTTTGTCTGTCACCCAAATGAACTTCGGAACTTTATATGCCGAAAGGCGACTGCGGATGTCTGCCCGCAAAGCCTCGGCATCCAGCTGCGCGTCGCCGCGCGGAACCACCGCCGCGGCCACGATCGTTCCGTTGTGGCCATCCTCGGCGCCGACGACGTATGCCTCGAGAACGCCGTCACAATCGGACAGGGCCGATTCCACTTCTCCCGGAGTGACGTTGGTTCCGCCGCTCGTTTTGATCAGGTCGCCCAACCGCCCGGTGAACTTGATCCAGCCGTCGTCGTACTGGACTCCACAGTCACCCGTGCGGTAGTAGCCGTCCGGAGTGAACACGTCCTCGCGCTCACGCTTGTACAGCCGCTGCATCAACGAGTAACCGCGTACCCAGATTTCACCATCACGACCCGGGGGCACGGGCTCTCCCGTCGCGGGATCGACGAGAACATGCGTCAACCCTTCGATCGAGTATCCGCCCGTCACCGAGCGATCGGCTGGCTGCGGTGGATACGGGTCGACGCCGATGTGGTTACCGCACAGTTCGGTCATCCCCAGCGCATTTGGGCCCTCAGGGCGTCGTTCGGGGGGCACCATGGCGGGCATGCTGGTCCGCTGCACCGAGCTGAGGTCGCGCCGCGCGAAGTCAGGGTGTTCGGCCAGCGATTTCCCTTGCTGCGGCCAACCCAGCGTGATGGTCGCGCGATGACGCTCGATCAACTCCAGCGCGTCAGCGGCGTCGAACGCCGGTTGGGTGACAAGGGTCGCGCCGTGGTGGATCACCGCGTGGATGCCGGTGATCAGACCGCCGACCCAGAAGAACGGCATCGCCGTGAACATCACCGTGGTGTTGGTGACGCCGTAGTCGAAGGTCAGGTTGTAGGTGTGGCGCACCAACGTGCCGTGCGTGTGCACAGGGCCTTTCGGATCTCCGGTGCTGCCCGAGGTGTAGATGATCATCGCGTCGTCGGCCGGCGTCACGCACGACTCGACCTCTCCTAGGAAGTCGTCGTCATATCTCCCAGCGGTGCTGACCGGTAGCGCCGTCGCCCACGGGCGGTCGCAGCGTCCCCACACCGCGATCGTGCGTAGAAACGGCGCGTTCGACACGGCCAGCCTGCCGGGACTGCCCTGGTCGGCGAGGCCGGGCAGCGCCTCCTCGAGGCGGTCGAGGAAACTGTGGTGCCGGAAGCTCGAGAGGGCGAGGATCGCGCGTAGATCGGCATGACGGGCGGTCCACGCCAGCTCAGACGATTTGTAGAACGTATTGAGCGGCACCGCGACCGCGCCGATACGGGTGGTCGCGAACCAGGCGATCGCCCACTCGACGCTGTTGGGCATCAGGATGCCGACGTGGTCGCCCTTTCCGAAGCCTTCGTCGAGCAGCGCCATCGCCAACCGCGCGGACTGCTGGTCCAGGTCGGTGTAGGTCAGCGTGTGACCATCCGAGATGAGAAACGGCTTGTCTCCGAACTGCGCCGCAGACGACCTGACAAGGGCGGGAATCGTTGGCGTGAGTGTCGGGAAGGGCACGAGGTGAAGTCCTTAGCAATCCTGCGCTCGAACGGGCTAGCCTCAACAGGATAGCCATCCTCACCCAAAACGAGAATATTGGTTCTCGCTGTTTAGTCCACGGGATTAGACTCCAGCCATGTCGATGTCCGACCGGGTGGATCGGCTCGAGTCCAGCATCGAGATCGCCCAACTGCCCAGTCGCTACGCCATGGCGCTCGATGCGCGAGATCTCGATGCGCTGGTGGGGTTGTTCGTCGATGACGTTGCCGCCGGGACGGAAGGCATCGGCAGGGCGGCCCTGAAACGGTGGTACGACGAGGTGCTGCGCAGGTTCTATCGAAGCATCCACCTGATCTGCGGACATATGGTCGATTTCATTGATGCCGACCACGCGACCGGGTCGACCTACTGTCGGGCCGAGCACGAGGACGGTGACGGCTGGTACGTGATCACGATGCGATACGACGATGTCTACGAGCGTCGCGACGGTGCCTGGTACTTCGTCAGGCGGCGCGAACATCCCTGGTACTCCGTCGACGTGACCGAGCGGCCCGGACCGGAATTCATCCGGTGGCCCGCTGACGTACCGCTCCGCGCACAGATGCCACACCGGATGCCGACTTGGCGCGCATTCTGGGACAGCGGTGACCCGACGCTTCCCGAGCGCCTGTCCCGGCGGCCGTAGCGCTCATGGAGGCCCCACGATAGTGTGATTCTCAAATCTGAAAATGTCCGTTAACGCTAATAGGAGGACGACATTTCCGTCGACAACGTGCTCAGCGGAGTTCGGGTGCTCGAGGTCGCCGCATGGACATTCGTGCCGTCGGCAGGTGCGGTGCTCGCCGAGTGGGGTGCCGAAGTCATCAAGGTCGAGCCGCGTGACGGTGGTGATCCGCAGCGTGGCCTCGTCACCATGGGGATCGTCGACGAAGGTGGTGGCGCGGTCAACTACATGATCGAGATCCCGAATCGCGGCAAGAAATCGATCGGTGTAGATCTGAGCACGCCGGGCGGCCGGGATGTGGTGCACGCACTGGCGAAGACCTGCGATGTGTTTCTGACCAGCTATCTGCCGGATCGCCGCCGGAAGTTCGGCATCGATGTCGACGACATCCGGCGCGTCAATCCGAGCATCGTGTACGTGCGGGGATCGGGTCACGGCCCCAAGGGGCCGGACGCCGACAAGCCGGGTTACGACGGTGTCTCCTACTGGGCGCGCGGTGGCATCGCCACCGTCCTGACCGAGGACGCCGATGAGCTCGTACGCTCACGCCCCGCATTCGGCGATCTTCTCGGCGGAATGACCATCGCCGGCGGTATCGCCGCTGCGCTGTACAAGAAGGCGACGACCGGCGAGGGATCGGTGGTGGACGTATCGCTACTCGGGCTTGCGGCCTGGAACCTCAGCCCGGACGTGGCGGTGAGTCAGATTCACGGCGGCAGCGCGATTCCCAAGTTCGGGCACGCGGATGCCCCCAACCCGCTGGTGGGGACGTACCGCACCAAGGACGGCCGCTACGTCCAGCTGATGATGCTGCAACTCGACAAGTTCTACGCCGAAGCGATGCGCGTGATCGGGCTTCCGGAACTGATCGATGACCCGCGATTCGCCGACCCCGCATCAAGGTTCGAGAACCGGGTCAGCCTCATCGCCCTGCTCGACGAGGCGTTCGCCGAGCGCACGCTTGCGCAATGGCGGGAGACTCTGGCAGCGCTCTCGGGCGCGTGGGGCATTGTGCAGACCCCTGGCGAACTCTGCGAGGACCCCGCCGTCACAGCCAACGGATATGTGGCCCATACCCAGACGGTCAACGGCGTGCCGTTCGCGCTCCCCACCAATCCCGTTCAGTTCAACGAGCGCTCGGTTACTCCCGGTGGCGCGCCCGAGCACGGTCAGCACACCGAGGAAATCCTCATGGACGCCGGAATTGAGTGGGACACCATCGAAGAACTCAAGGAATCCGGAGCGATCCTGTGAATTCGCCCTCGAGCGAGGTCGATAGACGGCCCGTCGAATTCGACCCGTTCTCGCAGGACTTCTTCGACGGCGCGTACGGCACCTACCGCCGCCTGCGCGACGAGGCGCCGGTCTACTACAGCAAGAAGTGGGACTTCTGGGCGCTGACGCGCTACGACGACGTGGCACCCGCCACGAAGGACCACGAGACCTTTTCGTCGGCCAAGGGCGCCACGCTCGACATGGTCAAGGCTCACGACGACGCCATCCCGGTGCCGAAGGTGATCATCTCGATGGATCCACCGGAGCATCAAAAGATGCGGCGACTGGTCAGCAACGTCTTCACCCCCCGTGCGATCGCCGCGCTGGAAGACATGGTCCGCGAGAAGGTTTACGAACGCATCGAAGCGCTGGACCCGGAGCAGTTCGACGTCGTAGCCGACTTCTCGGCGCTGTTTCCGAACGAGGTCATCACGACCATGCTCGGCGTGCCAAAGGAAGACCGCGACCAGATCCGCCGGTGGCTGGATCTCCTTCTCGAACGCCGTCCCGGTGAGATCGCCGTTCCCAGAGAGGGCTACGAAGCCTCGATGAACACCGGGCTCTACTATTACGACCTCGTACAGCAGCGTCGGGCAACACCACAGGACGACATGATCAGCCGTCTCATCGAGACGGAGATCGAGCGCGACGGAGTGGTCGAAAAGCTCACCGACGTCGACATCACGGGATTCGCCACGATGCTCGGCGGCGCCGGCGCGGAAACGGTCACCAAGCTGGTGGGAAATGCGATGGTCGCATTCGCCGACTTTCCCGATCAGTGGCGGAAGCTTCGCGTACACCGCAGCAGGATTCCCGCGGCGGTCGAGGAACTACTGCGTTACGAAGCGCCATCGCAGTACCAGGTTCGCACGGCGACACGCGATATCGACTATTACGGCACCACGATCCCGAGAGATGCAGCCGTGTTGCTCGTGACGGGGTCTGCCCTGCGCGACGAGCGGATGTTCGCCGATCCGGACCGAGTGGACATCGACCGCGAACGCAAGATGGGCTTCAACCTCGCCTTCGGTTACGGCATACACAGCTGTCTGGGAGCGGCATTGGCGCGCATGGAAAGCCGGATCGCGTTCGAGGCGCTGCTCGACCTGCTCCCCGAGTATGAGGTTGACCGCGACGGTCTCCGGCGGGTGGCGATGTCAAACGTATGCGGCTATTCGAATGTCCCTGTGCGCAGGACGCGCTGAGGCGTTCATCAATCCGGAAGCGCGATTTCGACTGCGGTGAGACGGTTGAGCCGACCCCTGAACGCTTCGTTGTCCGAGGAAGGTGCGTCTGTACCCACCGCTTTGAGCGCATGGTGCTTGAAGGCGTACGCGGCGGAGCTGAGGCGGTGTTTGAAGTCGGCCGCGGAAGCGGGTGCGGCAGGCCAGGTTCCGCCCCATGACGCCATGTCGGCGCCGTACCGCCGCGTGGCATCGGCGATGAAGCGGCGCACTCCGCGATGCTGGTGGTACATCGCGGCGGCAAACACGACTGCGTCCGGGCGATGCGATTCGATATCGAAGGTGGGCGGCAGGGCATGGCCTGTGGCACCGAGGATTTGCAGTGCCTGTGCATGGGTTTGCGTCTCGAGGTAGATCGCGACGCGCCAGCCCGCGCGTAGGGCGTCGACGATGAGTCCGCCTGCCGCCGATACCGCGTCCGCCGTATCAGGCGCGAGGACGACGAGCCTGTAGGGCGCTGCGTGGTCCCGGTCCGGCGGGTGTCCCGTCCGTTTCGAGGTCGGCATCGGCGTTGCGGTCGCCACGGTGGGTTTCACCTTGACCCTCCTGGTGCGTACTGGCGGAAGCAGAAATACTCAGAATTGAGAATACAGATTTCCAGCGGGTCGCACCTGTCCGGCTTGTCCATGAGCGAATTCTGCTAGCGCCGGCGTCGACCGCTGTCGACAAATCCGTTCACGGCGTATGCGCGCACAAATTCGGCCACGGCATCGTCGCTGCGCATGTCGATCACCGCTGATGGAGTCGTGAACAGTGAGAACAACATTCGGGCGAACCACTCACATGCAGATGCCACATCAAGGTCCGAACGAACCTCGCCGGTCAGCTTGGCTGCGGTCACGTAAGGGGTCAGAAAATCGGCGCATTCCTTCAGGAGGGTGGCGGCGTTCTTGGTCATCATGAGGCTGACTTCCGCTGCGTCGAAGTACGCCTCGGGTTCGACCACCCGACGCGCCTGGGCGACGAAGACCGCGGCGCGGACCAACCGCCCCTCCAGCGTGCTGCCCCCGTGCCGGTCGATGGCCTTGGCCATGTTGCGGTAGAACCGTTGCGACGCCGCTTCGGCGCACGCTTCGACGATCGTCTCCTTGTCCCGGAAGTACTCGTAGAAGGTGCTGCGCGACACGTCGGCGGTGCGGGCGATGTCGACGATGGTCGTCTTGGCCAACCCCCGCGTGCGGAAGCAGGAGAAGGCGGCCGAGATGATGACATCCCGGGTGTCGACCTCCACCGATTGGGTCATGTCCGACGCCACCGCATGACATTAACCGCTCAGCGGTCCGGTGCCAGAATGAGGCCGCTGGTCGGTACACCGGTGCCCGAGGTCACCAACACATGTTCGACATCGTCGACCTGATTGTAGGAGGTGCCACGGACCTGACGGACGCCCTCGGTGATGCCGTTCATCCCGTGGATATAAGCCTCGCCCAGCAGGCCGCCGTTGGTGTTGATGGGCATCCTGCCGCCCAGCGAAAGCTCGTCGACGGACACGAAGTCCTTGGCCTCACCGCGTCCGCAGAACCCGAGCTCCTCGAGCTGCGTGAACACGAACGGGGTGAAGTGGTCGTAGAGGAACGCGGTCGAGATGTCGTCGGGCTTCAATCCGGAGTTGCGCCAGAGCTTGTCGCCGACCACGCCCATCTCGGGGAGGCCGGTGATGTCGTCACGGTAGTAACTTGTCATGACCTCGCCGTCGTACGCGGCGCCCTGGGCCGCGGCCGTGATCACGGCTGGCGGCTTGGCGAGATCGCGTGCCCGCTCGACACTGGTCACGACCATCGCCACCCCGCCATCGCTCTCCTGACAGCAGTCGAGCAGACGCAACACCGGCTCGATGATCCAGCGTGACTCCTGGTGCTGTTCGAGGGTGATCGGTTTCTCGTAGAACCAGGCGTCGGGGTTCTTGGCCGCATGCTTGCGGTCGATGACGGAGATCTTGCCGAAGTCGGCGTTGGTGACGCCATACGTCGTCATGTACCGCTGCGCGTGTAGGGCCACCCAGGCCGCCGGCGTCATGAATCCGAACGGGGCATACGGGGCCATCCACAGCGGGGTGACGCCGGGTTGACGTCCGGCGCCGCCGAACCGAAACCCGGAGCGCTCGTTGAAAGCCCGGTAACAGACCACGGCCTCGGCCGCACCCGTCGCGACCGCCATCGCGGCCTGCATCACGGTGCCCGCCGCGGCGCCCCCGCCGTGCGGTACGCGGGTGAAGAAGGTGAGATTCTCGATGCCGACGTTGCGGGCGACCTCGATCTCTTCGTTCTCGTCGACGGTGAAGGTCACCATGCCGTCGATGTCCTTGGGGCTCAGGCCCGCATCCTCGATGGCCGCCTTGACCGCTTCGCAGGCCAGTTGCATTTCGGTCCGGCCGGACTCCTTGGAGAACTCGGTCTGTCCGATGCCGACGAGCGCAGCGCTGCCGCCGATGCCGTCTGTAGTCATGCCTCGACTCCTCCTCGTTCCGGTCCTCGCTTCGTCCCCTGCCCTTCGGGCGTGGGCCCAGCGATCCTCGCTCGTCGTCGTCTTCGGGTCACGAGACACCCTCGAGCAGGCTCAACACAGCCGTGCCCTTGACGTGATCACCCAGGCTGTTGGTGCCCTTGAAGGTGACCTCGATGAGCCCCTCGCCGTCCGCCGACGACTTGTCGGTGACGCTGCCCTCGAACCGCAGCGGGTCGTTCGGATAGGCGGGCACGCCGAGCCGGATGGACAGCTTCTTGACCATGGCTTCGGGCCCTGCCCAGTCATGCAGAAACTTCACGCACAGCCCGTTGGTCGTCAGGATGTTGAGGAAGATGTCTTTGGAGCCTTGAGAATTGGCGAAGTCACGGTCGTGGTGTACCGGCATGTAGTCACGCGATGCGATGGCGCCGGCGACGATCAGCGTGGTGGTGACGGGAACGTCCAGCGGCGTCACCTGGTCGCCGACGTTGACGTCGTTCCACGCGAGCGTGGTGGTGCGATTCAGGGTAGAGGTCATCGGTTTGGTCCTTCCGCGTATGCATTGCCGAGGCGGGCCAGCTGTTGTGACGCCGATCCGAGCGCGAGTTCAATCTGCTTGGCCCACAGGAAATAGCGGGACAGGGGGTAGGTGACGTCGATCCCCATGCCACCGTGTACCTGCTGAGCGGACGCGGCGACCCGCGCGCCGGCCTCGGCGGCCCAAAACTTGGCGATGGCCGCTTCGCGCTCGGCGGGCCTGCCTTGGGCGATCAGCCAGGCCGCGTGCCACGCGGTCCAGCGGATCGCTTCGGTGTCGATGAACGCGTCGGCCAGACGTTGTTGTACGGCCTGGAACGACCCGATCGGGCGGCCGAACTGCTCACGCTCACTGGTGTAGGACGCGGCCAGCTTCAGTGCTCGTTCGGTGACCCCGACCTGCATCGCGCACAAACCCACCAGGGCTCTGCTGTACAACGCGCGGACGATGTCGGCATCGGCATTCTCAGTCAGCCGCGACCCGATGGCATCGGTCAACTCGATGTCGGCGAACGGCTCGCCGTTGGTCGTGGAGACAGGCGTCACATCCACGCCGCTGCCATCGGTTTCGATGACGAACAAGCCGGGTCCGTCGTCCGTCGTGGCCGATACGACGATGGCCGAAGCGATCTGCGCCGCGGGCACCAACTCTTTGACGCCGGTGAGCCGCCAGCCCTGCCCGTCAGCCCGTGCGGTGGTTCGCGGTACGGCCGGATCCGAGCTGCCCGGTTCGGCCAGCGCCGCGGTCAACAGGGCGCTGCCGTCGACCACCCTGGACAGCCACCGCCGTTGGAGCTCCGAATCGCCGTGCCGGGCAATGGTATCGGCGCCGAGGACGAGCGTCGCGTACACCGGGACTGGCGCAACGCTGTACCCGACCTCGCTGAGCAGCACACCCAACTCGAGGAAACCACCGCCGGTACCGCCGACGGATTCGGGCAGCGCGATTCCGAGCAGGTCGGCCGACGCCAACTCGGCCCACAGTGCAGCGTCGTACCGCACCTCGCCCGCTTCGAGCTCGGTCAAATGCTCTGGTGTGGCGCGGTGCTCGAAGAGCTGTCGGGCGAGCTTGGCGACGGTCTCCTGCTCCTCGGTGAAGGTGAAATCCATGTGTGGCTTCCTCTAGTTCAGCGCGCCGGTCGAAACTGGTGCAACACCAGCTCTTCGCCGCTTGGCAGTGCCTCGAAGGTCTCGTAGAAGACCTCGACGGGCATTCCGACCTCGATCGCCTCTGGCTCTATGTCGCACAGGTTCGACACGATGCGAACGCCTTCGTCGAGTTCGATCAGCGCGACGACGTAGGGATACTCGAGGAAAGGCAGCGGCGGGTATTTCGGCATCACGAAGCTGTAGACCGTGCCCCGTCCGCTGGAAACGACGTAGTCCCAGTTGAGTGACTGGCAGCTACCGCACATCGGTCGCGGCGGAACACGGAAGGTCTTGCAGTCGGTACAGCGCTGGATGCGGAGCTCCTGCTCCTTGAGCCCTGACCAGAAGAATTCCGTGTACGGACTGATGCTGGGAGCGAGTCTGCTGGCCATCGATCACTCGCCGCCCGTCTTGAACCGCAGGGTGCGAAACCATTGGCGACCGACGACTTCGCCGTTCTGATCGCGGTATGTGGTCACCCATGTGACGAAGAACCCGTTGCCCATGGCCGTCTTCTTCTCATCGGAGATCGAGTCGAAGACCGTCTCGGAGGTGATCTCATCGCCGACTCGCGGATAGCGCTCGATCTCGAACTCGGAGTTCGTCGCGATGATGCCGGTGTAGCCGGCGTCGGCGAGAAACTGCAGGGGATTCTCGCCCTTCATTTCGATCGGCACACCGCCGCGCTCGTGGATGCCCTGCAGCTTTGGTGGCGGCATCGTCCAGGTCTGCAGCATCACCGGCGGTGACACGATGTCGTCGTAGCGGGAATTCTTCGCGAACTCGGGGTCGAGGTAGGCCGGGTTCATGTCGCCCAGGGCGTACGCCCAGTGCCGGATCATCGCGGCGTTCACCGGATCCGGCGCGCGTACCGGCTTGCCGACACCGTCGGTGGGCTTGCCGATGAGCGCGTCGAGGCGCTCGCGCAAATCGTCTTTCGTTGTGTCGGTCACTGCAGGATTCCTTTCTCAGGACGCTCGCATGTCGCGGGGTGCGCGTGGCATTCCGAGACCCGCCATGGCGATGATGTCTCGTTGCAGTTCGTTTGCGCCGCCACCGAAGGTGTTGATGACGGCGAGACGGTAAGCGCTTTCGAGTTCACCCTTCAGAGGCGCGTCGGGGCCCTTCCGGGTTCCGGTCTGCCCGACGACGTCGAGGAGCTCACGGGCTACCTGCTGAGTGAGTTCAGTTCCGAAAACCTTTGCCGCAGAGGCTTCTCCCATACCGAGTGCGCCGGAGCTCATGTTGCTGTTGACCCGAAGGTTCAACAATCGGTAGGCAGCGACCTGCGCCTCGACACGCGCGAGGGCCTGTTGGACCCACGGCTGGTCGATGACGCGTCCGTCGTCGAGCGGCGTGGTCCTGGCCCATTCCACGGTCTTGGCGAACAACGGTTCCAGCGCGCCGAGGTTGCCGAGCGCGGCGCGCTCCAAGTTCAGCTGGTTGGTCACCAGCTTCCAGCCCTGGTTCTCGCCGAGCACGATCGCGCTCTCGGGTACCCGCACATCGTCGTAGAACGTGTAGTAGGTCGACACACCCGGCATGGTGTGCAGGGGTTTCCACGAGAACCCCGGCGAGTCGGTGGGCACGATGAACACGGTGATGCCCTTGTGCTTCTTGGCTTCTGGATCGGTTCGCGCCGCCAGCCAGATGTAGTCGGCGAACTCCGCTCCACTGGTGAACATCTTCGAACCGTTGATGACGAACTCATTGCCGTCACGCACCGCGGTCGTTCGCAATGAGGCGAGATCGCTTCCCGCCCCTGGCTCGGAGTAGCCGATCGCGAAGTCAACGGTGCCCTTGAGTATCGCGGGAAGGAACTTCTGCTTCTGTTCCTCGGTGCCGTATTGAATGAGGGTGGGGCCGACGGTGTTGAGCGTGATCATCGGCAACGGCGCATGCGCGCGGCGCGCCTCCTCGCTGAAGATGTACTGCTCCAGCGCGGTCAGCCCTCGTCCGCCGTACTCCACCGGCCAAGCGACACCGAGCAGACCGGCCTCGCCGAGCGCGCGCCTGCACTCGGTCATCCCCGCGCCGCCCTCCATCAGGCCGGAGACCGCCGCACGCCGCTCGGGGGTCATGACCGCCTCGAGGCGCTCCCGGAACTCGGCGCGAAGTCGTTCTTGTTCGGGGGTGTAGTCGAAGTCCATCACACGCTCGCTTTCAGGCGTACCGGCATGCGTTTGACGCCCGGCACCATCGTGGCGCGCAGGCGGGTCACGTCCCCGGTGAGCTCGATGCTCGGATAGGTACCGAAGAGCACCTCGAACATAATCCTGGCTTCGAGCCTCGCCAGTTGAGCGCCGAGACACGCATGCTCACCGGCGCCGAAGGCGATGTGCGGGTTCGGGTTCCGGGTGATGTCGAACTCCTCGCTCGTGGCTCCGAAAACCTCCTCATCTCGGTTGGCCGCGCCGTACAGCATCACCACCGTGTCGCCGGCCCGGATCTTCTGTCCTCGGATTTCGACGTCGGCGGTGGCTCTGCGTGCCATGTGGGTCACCGGGCTGGTGAAGCGCAGCATCTCCTCGACCGCGCATGTCAGCAGTGTCGGATCCGAACGAAGCAGTGCGAACTGATCGGGATGATTCAGCAGCATCGCCGTACCGAGCGCAATCAGGTTGCGGGTGGTCTCGTTGCCTGCCACCAGGAGAAGGAATGCGAAGTTGAGCAGATCGGCGTCGGTGAGGCGTTCCCCGTCGACTTCGGCGGCGGCCAGGATGCTCAACAGATCGTCCTGTCCGGTTACCTCGCCGGAGCGCCGGGCCTCGATCAGTTTGGTGAAGTATTCGTACAGCTCACCTAGCGCCACCAGGTGGTCCAGCTCGATGTCGGGGTCGGCGGTGCCGACGGCGGCATCGGACCAGGTGCGGAACTTCTCCCAGTCTTCCGGTGCGGCGCCGAGCATTTCGGCGATCATCCGGGTGGGTAGGGGGGCCGCGATCTCTTCGGCGAACTCATACTCGCGGGAGGGGTCGATGCCGTCGACTATGCCGTCGACGATGCTGCGGATCGTGGGCTCCAGCAACGACACTTGACGCCGGGTGAACCCCGCGTTGATGAGCTTGCGCAGCTGCCGATGTCGCGGCGGATCGGTGAAGATCAGGTTGCCCTCTTGGACGGGCTCGGGCTGGCTGGGATCCGGAATCGTGATGCCGCGCGTAGACGAGAACAACATCGGATGGCCGGAGACGAAGCGCACGTCTTCGTATTTGGTCAGCGCCCAGAAGTTTGTGACGTCGTTCCACACCACCGGAGTCGTCTCGCGCAATTCCCGGTAGGCCGGGTACGGGTCGCCGGCGTAGAAGTCCGGAGAGTGCAGAGGGTGAGCGGAGGTGGGTCGGGGCGTCGATTCCGTGGGCACGCAGGCTCTCCTCAACACATCGGTCATCGGACAGATTAAACGCAAATGTCCGGTCAAACTGTGTCTACAGCACATAAGATCACCGTGTCAATGCACATCACCGCAGGACAACCGCCCCAGACGTTGACTCGGCAGGCCTCGCCGGTGTACACACAAGGCGCAGATGTCGGGCATTCGACCCCCGGGGGGACGACTCGACAGCCCGCAGCCGTAAGCAGGAAGGTCGAGTGATCTGATGGCCGCATCCACCCTCGTCGACGACTACGACCTCTACATCAACGGCAGTTGGGTGAAACCGGAAGGCGGCAGGTATGCGGTCGTCGATCCGGCCACGGAGGCTGTCATCGCGTCGGCGCCCGATGCCGGGGTTGCGCAGGTCGGAGAGGCGATCGCCGCCGCGCGAACCGCATTCGACACCGGGCCCTGGGCGACGACCACACCGCAGGAGCGGTCTCGGTGCCTGCAGCAATTGAGTGACGCGCTGCTCGCCCATGGCGACGACATCTACGCGCTCGCGCGTGCTGAGTGGGGTTGCACAGCAAACGAACGGCTGATCCACGTTGACGGCCCCGCATTCATGGCGGGGCACTCCGCGGAACTCGCGCTCGAGCCGGCCGAGGCGCCGATGGACGCATGGGGGGCGGCGGGTACCACGCTGTTGCGGTACGAACCTCTCGGCGTGGTGGCGATCATGACGCCGTGGAACTTTCCCCACACCCTCAACGTGATGAAAGTGGGTGCGGCGCTGGCCGCGGGCAACACTGTCGTGTTGAAGCCGTCACCGCTGACGCCGCTCGCCGGCTTGGCCCTGGCGCGGCTCATCGACGACGAGACCGATATCCCGGCCGGTGTCGTCAACGTCGTCACTCCCACCGGCATCGACGCGAGCAAGGCGCTGACCCTGGACCCGCGGGTAGACATGGTGAGCTTCACCGGCAGCTCCGCGGTCGGCCGCGACGTGATGGCAGACGCGGCGAGGACGATGAAACGGATCCTGCTCGAATGCGGCGGCAAGTCGGCCTCGGTTCTGCTCGACGATGTCGAGGTCACCGACGAGCTCCTGGAACGGCTGTTGTTCGAAGGGTGCACGCTCCATGCGGGTCAGGCGTGCATCCTCACCAGCCGGCTCGTGGTGCCCGCTGCACTGCACGACGACGTCGTCACCCGGCTTGCCGATCTGGCGCGTGCGGTGACGGTCGGCAATCCCGCCGACGACGGGGTGGACATGGGGCCACTGATCAGCAGGGAGCATCTCGAGCGCGTGGAGGGTTTCGTCCGACGGGCGGAGTCCGATGGCGCGAAGGTGGTGGCGGGCGGAGGGCGCGCCGAAAACCACTCGCAGGGATTCTATTTCGAGCCGACTATTCTCACCGACACCAGCCCCGATTCGTACATTGCGCAGGAGGAGGTGTTCGGGCCGGTGCTGACCGTTCTGCGCTATGACGGCGACGACGAGGCGGTGGCCGTGGCGAACAACTCGGCGTACGGGCTCGGCGGTGCGGTGTGGGGCGCCGATATCGAACGCGCCGTCGGCATCGCACGACGCATCAGGACGGGCCAGGTCTCGATCAACGGCACGATCCCCGGCGACGCTCCGTTCGGCGGTTTCAAACAGAGCGGCATCGGTCGTGAGGGCGGGGTCATGGGATTGCGTGCGTATATGGAGCCCAAGGCGATCGGGGTTCCGGCGTGAGCGAAGCCCTGGCCGGACTGCGGGTCGTCGAACTGGGCAGCGACATCGCGGCGCCGTACTGCGCCAAGCTCCTGACCGATCTCGGTGCCGATGTGTGCAAGATCGAGCCGCCGACGGGTGATCCGCTGCGCGCCTGGGGGCCCGGCGGCGGACTATTCGAGTACCTCAACGCCGGAAAGTACGGTCTGACGCTGGATTTCAGTACCGCAGCGGGTATCGAACAAGCTCACGAGCTAATCACCCAGGCTGACCTCCTGGTCGAGGATCTGGCCGCTGGGTCAGCCGAGCGTTTCGACTGGGGGCTGGATCGCGATTCGTTGCAACGGATCAACCCCGGCCTCGCCGTCGTGAGGATCTCGGACTACGGGCAAGACGGTCCCCGGCGTGACCGGCCGTCGACATCGCTGACCCTGCAGGCGGCGTCGGGGTGGGTGAACGTCAGGGAGTTCGGCCGACCGCCCGTGCAGGCCGGAGCGCGCATACCCGAATACATCGCGGGAGGCTACGCGGCACTCGCGGCGTTGACCGCTCTACGCATCGCGGACGTCGAACCGGGTCGGCTCGTGGAGGTCGACGTCTCGGCGTTCGAGTCGTTGTTGTGCACGCTGCCCTATCCGATGCTGCTGGCCGAGCGGCTGAAAAGCATGGGGCTGCCGACCAACTCGAAGGCCGCACCGATGTTGGGCATCGTCCGCGCGGCTGACGGCTGGATCGGCATCAACTGTCTGACCGGACAGCACTGGCTGGACGTCTGCGCGATGATGGGGCTCCCCGAATTCGGCGAACACCAGCTCGCGATCATGTTGGGCGGGCCCGAGCGCGATGAGTTCTTCGCGAAGGCGCAGCCCTGGCTGGACTCGATCTCGGTTGGCGATCTCGTCGAGCTGAGTCAGGCCATGCGGATTCCGGCCGCCCCCATCAACGACGGCTCATCGATCCAGGACTGCCCGCAGTACCGCGACCGCGGCTTCTTCGTCGACGGCGGACCCGAGGACGCACGGTTTCGACGGCCAGGGGCGCCGTTTCGGTTGTCGAGGACGCCAGTGGGTGCGTCGCGGCCCGCGCCGCGTCTCGGCGCGGAGGCCACCGTGCAGTGGGAGACCCGCGGGGAACGAGACACTGCGAATGTCGGCGACGCGACAAGCCCGTTCTCCGGATTGAAAGTCTTTGACCTCAGCACGTTCTGGGCCGGGGCGTATCTCACCTGCTATCTCGGCGCGTTCGGCGCCGACGTCGTCAAGGTCGAGTCGATTCAGCGGCCCGATGGGCATCGGTATTCGGGTTCGTTACTGCGCAACAACGACGACTGGTACGAGATCGGGCCGCTGTGGCAGGGCACGAACCTCAACAAGCGCGACATCACCCTCGACCTCGGGACCGACGCCGGCCGGGAGTTGGCATTGCGCCTTGCGGCCGATGCCGACGTGGTGATCGAGAACTTCTCGCCGCGGGTGGTCGAACAGTTCGGGTTGGACTACAACTCCCTGGTCCAGATCAACCCGGGTGTGGTCATGGTGCGCATGCCCGGGTTCGGGCTCGACGGCCCGTGGCGGGACTACGTCGGCTGGGCCCTGAACATCGAACAGCTCGCCGGGATGTCGGCGGTGACCGGCTACGCCGACGGTCCCCCGTGCAACCTGCAGGGTCCGGCCGACCCGATCGCCGGTGTCCATGCCACGGTGGCGCTCCTCGCAGCGCTCGAACACCGGCGCCGAACCGGTGAGGGCCAGCTGATCGAGGTGGCGCAGATCGAGGTCGGCGCGGCGGTGACGGCCGAGCCCGTGATCGAGTATTCGTTGACGGGGCGTGTGCGCGAACGCGAGGGCAACCGGCACCGCCGTTATACACAAGGCGTCTACGCCGTTGCGGGAGAGGATGATTGGATCGCAATTTCGGTGCGCGACGACGCTGACTGGGCAGCCGTGACCGACGTGATCGGCCGCCCCGAATTGCGCGAGGATCCAAGATTCGCGTCAGCGGAGGCACGGTTGCGCCACCACGACGAGTTCGACGAGGTGATCGCCGAGTGCGCGGCCGCACGGCAGGCCGACGATCTCGCCGAAGCCTTGCTTCAACGCGGCGTGCCTGCGCAGCGGCTGATGACGGCCGACCGGATGTACGACATCGACCAACTCGACGCGCGCGGGTTCTATGAAGACCTGGACCATCGGATCGCCGGTCGGCAGCGGTACCCCGGATGGCCTTTTCGGATCACGCCGGGGCCGTCGCGCCACCACCGCACCCCGTCACCGACTCTCGGGCAACACAACGACGAGGTACTCGGCGCACTGGGCCTTACCGGCGAGGAGATCTCGTCCCTGCGCGATCGGCGCGTCATCGGCGAACGGATCCTGAACGCCTGACTTCCCTGCGCGAGCAACTGCTTCTGCCGGTTGTGCGGTTTCATACGCGACGCGCCGGGCCCGCCGTATGAAACCGCACAATCGCGGCTGCCCAGCTGGGCGCAATGACGACCTAGTCGACCATCGCGGCGATGGTGTCGACGACGCAGGCCGGGCGTTCGGAGCCTTCGACCTCGACGGTGACCCGCACCGTGGCCCTGGCGCCGTTGTTGGTGCGCTCCACCTTGATCAACTCGGCGCCTCCGCGGATGCGTGAGTCGACCGGCACGGGTGCCGGGAATCGCAGTTTGTCCACGCCGTAATTGACCTGCATCGACAAGCCGGTCACCTTATAGATCTGTTGGACGAGAACGGGCACCAGCGACAATGTGAGATAGCCATGGGCAATCGTCCTGCCGTAGGGCCCTTTCGCCGCCCTCTCGGCGTCCACGTGAATCCACTGGTGGTCCCCCGTCGCCTCGGCGAACAGGTCGATCTCTTTCTGGGTGACCTGGCGCCATTCGCTGTACCCCAGATGCTCGCCCACGTGCTCTTCGAAGGCGGCGATCCCGTCGTACTCCGTCGGCGAACCGGTGGCCTGATTCACGCCGAGACCGTTTGGAGGCCCAATTGCTCGATAGCGTTGCCGCCCATGATCTTTGCCTTGGCGGTGTCGGAAATGCCGTCGAGGCGGTCGACGAAACTCAGCGGGTCGCCGATGCCCTCCGGATGCGGGAAGTCCGAGCCGAACATCACGTGGTCCTCACCCATGATCTCGATGATTCCCTTGATGTCGTCCTCGAGGAACGGGTGGATGTAGACGTTGCGTTTGAACACCTCGACAGGATGCTCGTCGAACTCCTTGGGCATCGTCCGGTAGGCCTTGTCCAACAGGCGCAGAAGGTTTCGCACCCAGCCGCTGCCGTTCTCTACCACGAGTACCTTCAGGTCGGGAAAGCGCGAGAGCGCACCGTGGCAGATCAGGGCGGCCAGGGTGTCTTCCATCGCCCGGAAGCCCATCACCACCTCGCGCAGCGCGCTGGGCTTGAACGACAGGTACTCATCGCCGCCCTCCCATTCCATGAGGTGCTTTTGGTAGCCGCTGTCTGCCGCGTGGAACGTCACGGGAATGCCGGCGTCGACGACCTCCTGCCAGAACGGGTCGAACTCCGGCAGGCCCATCGATCGCGAACCCCCGAACCGGTTCGGGACCGGCGCAGGCCGCACGAGGAAGGTCTTCATGCCGCGCTCGAGGCACCAGCGGAACTCCTTGATGGCCTCGTCGACCAGCGGCAGACAGATCACCGGCGTGGCGAAGATCCGGTCGCGGTAATTGAACGTCCAGTGTTCGTGCATCCACTCGTTGAGGGCGTGGATGATCGCATGGGTCAGGACGACGTCGTCGGTGGTGCGTTCCTCGATGAGGCTCGCCAGCGTGGGGTACATGACGCACTGGTCGATGCCGAGTTCGTCCATCAGCTCCAGCCGAGGTGCGGGCGCCTGGAACGCTGGGATGACATCCATTGGCTCCCCGATGAATTCGCGGAAGTTCAGCCCCTCGGGGTTGTTGCCGAGGAAGTAGTCCTCTGCACTGCCGGGCCTGGCCACCCGCTCGAACGTCGGGTTCGGGATCATGTGGCTGATGTGGTCCTTGACGACCAACTTGGACCGTCCGTTGACCTCGACGTAGCCGACCTTGCCGCGGTGCTCCTTCGGCAGGTACTTGGTGAGCGCGTCGGTGGTCTCGTACATGTGGTTGTCGATGTCGAAGACCGGGTACGGCAGGGACCGGGTAGGCATGTGGCCGACCTCCTAAGAGCAGCGAATATGAGCATTTACGTCTAGTGAGAACGACGTTATCACCATGCGTTCGCGACATCCATATCGGCTCAGGTGCCGATCTCCTTCCAGGCCTGCACGACGTCGTCCGTCGTCGTCACCGTCGCGAGCAGCGCCAGCGTGTTGTCGATGACCGACTCCGCGTACTCGCGTGGATACCCACTCACCGCATCGCGGGGCAGCACGAACTGGTAGCTGCGGTTGACCGCATCCATGACGAAGTTCGGGATGGCGATGTTGACCGAGACGCCGACGCCCACAATAGTTTTGATGTTCAAATTCCGGAGAACTGAGTCGAGGTCCGTGCCGGTCATGGGCCCGACGCCATGCAGGCGGGTGAGGACGATGTCACTGGGCGCCTGACCCAGTTCGGGCAGCACGGAGGCGCCCGGGCTTCCGGGGGTCAGGTCTGCAGCGAAAGACTTACCCGCCATGAACAGCCTGGCGTTGGTGTTGGAACCGCGGTTGTCCGGGCGCTTCTGAATCAGGCAATGCACCACTGTCGCCCCGGCCGCGCGGGCAGCATCGAGCAGTCTCGCAATGTTCGGGATCGCCTCGCGGCGTGCCTCTTCTGCGAGCATCGGTAGACCGGCTTGCGGGCCGATCACTCCGCCCTGGCACTCCTGGGTGACCAGCGCGGTCGTGGCGGGATTGAGGAGGTCTTGCAGGCGTGGTTGCGGCATGAGAACACACGTTATCGTGCAGCGGCAACTGTGTTTACATCGGAGGAGAAATGGACACCTGGGAGCTCGAGGTTCGAGAGTCGGTTCGGCAGACGCTATCCGACTACACCGCGGCCACCGATCGGTTCGATCTCCGTGCGCTGGCACAGTGCTTCGAGCCCGACGGCGTCCTCGAGTTCAGCGGTGGTGACGAGCCGCTGAAGGGCCCAGAGGCGATCGAAGCGGGTCTCGGCGCAGCCATCGCCGGGGAGCCGGATACCGCGCGCCCAGCGGTGTCTCACGTCCGCCACCACGTATCGAGTATCCGGTTCGGGCAGGTGGCGCGCGATCGCGTCGAAGTGAGCAGCTATTTCGCGGTGCACACAGACATCGGACTCGACCATTGGGGCCGGTACCGAGACGTCCTGGTGCCCCGCGACGCCCGATGGCTGTTCGCGCACAGGCGCATCAGTGTCGACGGGTTTGCAACGGGAAGCCTCATGCGATGAATTCCTTGGCGAACGCCCGCGCGTGATCGATCACCTCGGCGCGATCGGCACCCTGAGGGGCGATGGTCAGCCACGTCACGCCCATGGCTTCGAGCTTGGCGATGGTGGCGTGCCGTTCGTCGGAGGACTTGCTGTCGTCGAGCAGGTTGCCCGCAGAGAAACAGATGTCCAGCGGCTCGGTTCGACCGACCTCAGCAGCGTATTTCTTCGCCCACACGATCGCGGCTTCCAGGTCCTCGATGGAGGAGATCTCCGCGGTTCGTGACGCCGCCGCGTAGCCGAACGTGTTGAACGGCGCCCAACCCTGGGCGCGAGACACCGCGCGACGCACGGCAGGCTTGCTGTTCCCGCCCACCCAGACGGGCGGGGCCGCAGGCACCGGGCGCAGGCGGACACCGCGCGCGGCGAACGATGTCCCTTCGTAGGCGACGTCATCGCCGGTCATCACCTGGCTCAGTACGTCGAGCGCCTCATCCAGCAGCGCACCTCGGGCGTCGAAATCGATTCCGAGCGCTCTGAACTCCGGCTTCAGATAGCCGGCGGCCGTGCCGAGGATGAGGCGGCCGCCGGACAGGACGGCGAGGCTCTGAATCGACTTCGCACCCAGGAACGGGTTGCGATAGGCGGCGATGTAGACGTTGGTCAGCAGTTTCACATCGGTGGTGGCCGCGGCGGCGAACGAAAGCGCGACGAACGGATCAAGGGCGTGGTGCCCGCCGTGGTCGAGCCACTTGGCATCGGGTGCCGGGTGGTCGGTGACGTGTACAGCGGCGAATCCGCTGGACTCGGCGGCGCGCGCAATCTCGGCGATCGCTTCGGCATTGACGAACTCCGATGCCTCCTCCACCCGCTGAGTGGGGAGTTCAAGCGAATATGAAACGGTCACGGTCGTCCTTCCGGCTAGTGGCTTGATGATGTGACGAGGTCCGCCAGGCGTTGTGCGTGGTAGTCGGGAGTACCGAAAATCAGTTGGGTGGCTTTCGCGCGACGGACATAGAGGTGTGCGTCGTGCTCCCAGGTGAATCCGATGCCGCCATGAATCCGCATGTTGTCCAGCGCGACCTGAAGAAACGCTTCCGAACAGGCCATCTTGGCCACCGAAGCCGCCACCGCCTGCTCCTCACCCTCGGGCAGTCCGGCGGCGTGCCGCACGGCCGATCGCGCCCCCTCGACCAGCACGAGCATGTCCGCGCACCGATGTTTGACGGCCTGGAAGCTGCCGATGGCACGGCCGAACTGGATGCGTTCTTTCGCGTAGCCCACGGCCATGTCGAGGCAGCGCTGCGCCGCTCCGAGTTGTTCTGAGGCCAGGGCGATGACGGCGACCCGGTGTGCGCTCTCGAGGGCGGCCGCGACGGCGCCGTCGGTGCGGATGAGCCGCGCGGCGACGCCGTCGAAGCTCAGCTTGGCGATCTTGCGTGTCCGGTCGAGCGTCGTCAACGGTTCGCGGGCCAGTCCGTCGGCGTTCCCGTCCACCGCGAACAGCGAGATGCCTGCGGACGTATTTGCCGCAACGAGAACGGTATTCGCCGTGTAACCGTCGAGGACCCGTTCGGCGACTCCGTCGATCCGGTCGTGGCCGCCGTCAGTGCGTGCCGTCAGCGTGACGGCGTTCGGCTCCCACGCATCGAGGGTTCCGTTCAGAACGACGGTGGCGGTCCTCGATCCGACGACAAGTTCGGGTAGATACTCCCGCATTGCGGCCGCGTCACCGCTGGCGAGAAGCGTCGGGATCGCGAGCGCGACGGTGGAGAAGAACGGGGCGCACAGCAGGGCCGCGCCCATCTCCTCGAAGACGACCGCGAGTTCGGGCAGGCCCGCGCCCGCGCCCCCGAACTCCTCGGGCACGGCGATCGCTGCCAGGCCGAGGTCGGCGGTCAACTCACGCCAGACCCGCTCGTCGTAGCCGGGCTGAGAATCCATCGCGGCTCGAACGGCGCTGCTCGGCGACCTGGCGGTGAGGAAATCGCGGACTGCCTCGCGCAGGTCGCGGTGATCGACCACCTCAGCGGTGGACATAGATACCTCCCGCCGCGGCGACGGCGAATACCGTTGCTGCAGTCATCTTTTCCTTCCGCACTGACGCGGTGAACCTCTCCTGGGGCGAATGGTCCCACGGAGACGACATCAGATCGAGACAACCCCGGATAGGCATTACCGATCGAGGATAGTATCTTTTCCTGAAAGAGAGAATAATCATTCTCGCACGAAGGGGCGGCGCGGTGACCACTATTGATTACGGCATTTTCGACTGCGACACGCACTGCTATGAGACGCGCGATGCTTTCACCAGGTACCTTCCCGCGGAGTTCAAGGACCGTGCCATCACGACCGTGCGGGGGGCCGACGGCGTTGAGGTGATTCTCGCCGGTCACCGCGTCGCGACGTTCAACAGCGAGGGCGGCCTCGGTCTGGATGTGGCGTACCGCCCCGGTTCGCTGAAGGAGATGCTCCGCCAGATGGGGTCGGGTAACCCCGAGGAGTCCTACGAGCCGCAACCCATGCAGCCGGAGTACGTCGAACGTTCGGCGCGGCTCGCGGTGATGGCCAAGCAGAACGTCGAACGAATGGTGATCTATCCGAGCGGAATGGCACTGGCCGCCGAACACTACGTCGACGACACAGCGGCGCTGTACGCGAACCTGCGGTCGTTCAACCGCTGGATCGACGACGAATGGGGCTTCGACTTCGAGGGCCGCATCTATGCGACCGCGCTGTTGTCTCTGCGGGATCTCGACTCCGCGATCGCCGAGACCGAGGCGATCATCGCTGAAGGTGCGAAATTCGTGATGCTGCCGACCGGGCCCGCCTACGGGCGGTCGCCGGGCGATCCGTATTTCGACCCGGTCTACGCGCGGCTGCAGGAGGCCGGCTGCGTGCTCGTGTACCACATCATGCCGTTCTGGTACTTCAACGCGATCTCGCCTGCCTGGGGGCACAACCCCGACCCGGCGTCCTGGCACATGTCGGCATGGCAGTGGATGAACATTTACGGTCAGCGCCCGATCGAAGACACGCTCTCAGCGTTGATCTTCGACAATCTGTTCGGCCGCTTCCCGAAACTCAACGCGTTGGTCGCCGAGCACGGCGCCGAGTGGGTGCCGTTCTTTCTCAAGCACATGGACAAGAGTCGCGGCATGGGCCGCAACGGCCCATGGATCGGAGGCAAGCTGACCGAGCGGCCGTCCAGGATCTTCCGACAGCACGTCCGCGTCGTGCCATACCCCGAGGACGACATCCCGGGCATCGTCTCCAGCCTGGGGTACGACGATGTGTTGGTGATGGGTTCGGACTTCCCGCACGCCGAGGGGCTGGCCGAACCGGCGGACTTCCTCAAACTCCTCGACCCGCTCGATGACGCGGCGAAGCGGCGCATCATGCGCGACAACGCCGAACATCTGCTGCTGCGGAGCTGACCACCGGTGGGCACCGAGGGAGATGCCGCCCTCGACGATGCGGCCGACATCGAACTGGTACGAGGCGCGGCGCGCGACTTCCTGGCAGGGTGCGGAACGCACGAATCCCTCAAAGACCTCGCGGCGATGGACTGGACAGGGCTGCTGGTCAACGAGGATCTTGGCGGCAGTGGGTGGCGTCCGGTTGAGACCACGGTCATCGCCGAGGAACTCGGACGCTCGGGAAACTCGACACACTGGCTCGGCAGCGTCACGGCCGCTGCGGCGCTGAGTTCGGCGCCGCCGCAGATACGTGATCAGTGGTTGCCCGCCATGCTCGACGGCACCGGTGCGGCGGCCTGCGCCCTCGCAGCTGATGTCACGCGTGTCTCGGGCGCCGATTCGGCGGACATCATCGTCACATTCGGTGGCAACGGGATTCATCTGTTCGAGGGGGCGAACACCTTGCCGCGGGAAGCCGACGAAGAGTTGTTGGACGTCAACCGACCGGTGTGGCGTGTCGACCTCTCCGGAGCAGAGGGCGTGCCCATCGGCGGACCCGAACGAGCGGAGCAACTACTCGCACTGGCCAGAATCCTGCTGAGCGCGGATTCGCTCGGTGCACTATCGGCCACCTTCGACCGGCTGGTCGCCTACCTCAAGGACCGGATCGCCTTCGGTGCACCGATCGCGAGTTTTCAAGCGGTACAACACCGTTTGGCGGAATTGTCGGTGTTCGAGGCCAAGGCCCGCGCGGTCCTCACCAAGGCCGCGCGCGCGCTGTCCTCCGATACCACCACGAGCGAGGCGGTCACCCTGTCCGTCGCGGCGCATTCCTTCATCGCGGCGAACGCCACGGCGGCGGTCGACGAGTGCATGCAACTTTCGGGGGGTATCGGATTCACCTGGGAATACCCGCTGCACCATGAATTGCGCCGGGTTTTCACGAATGCGTGTCTACTCGGCACCGCGCGGTCCAGCCGCGCTTTGTTCGCCGATAGGGCCGGCTGGTGAGCGCCCCGCAGGTTCGGCCCACAGAGGCCGAATTCGCCGGGTTCCGCGACCGCGTCAGGGCACATATCGCTGAACATGCACCACCGTTCGAGGCCCGAGAGGGGCGCCGGGCACCGGAGACGGCCGAGCAGGAAGCCCTGCTGCGCACCTGGTTCGCCTCGCTGTTCGACGCTGGATTCATCGGTGCGGACTGGCCCGTCGAATACGGCGGCCGTGCCGATCACCACCCACTGCACGATCGGATCGTCTCCGAGGAGATCCTGCGTGCCCGCGCCCCGCGCCCCGTCGATCAGGTCAACCTGGCGGCTCATGTGCTGCTGCATTTCGGATCCGATGAGCAGAAATCCGCTCTGCTGCCGCGGATCCGGAGAAGCGAGCACGTCTGGTGCCAGCTGCTGAGCGAGCCCGATGCCGGCAGCGATATCGCCGCGGTGCGCTGCAAGGGCGCGCAACAGCCCGACGGGTCATGGGTGATCGACGGGCAGAAAACGTGGATCACCGACGGGCACTGGGCCGACATGGGCCTGGCCCTGATCCGTACCGACCCGTCGTCGTCGCGTCATCACGGACTGTCCGCATTCATCGTGCCGTTGAACTCACCGGGCATCGAGATCCGCCCGATCCGCACGATCAACGAGGCGATCGAGGTCAACGAGGTCTTCCTCGATGATGTGACCATCCCTCCCGACAGCCTGATCGGAGAGCCTGGCCAGGGCTGGTCGATCATCATGGCGGGCCTGGACTTCGAACGGTTCGGCATCGGTGGCAACGTCATCCTGCTGGAACTTCTGATCGACGATCTGGTCACAGTGGCCCGTCACGGTCGCATCGACGAAAAGCCGGCACTGCAATACGCCGACATCCGGCATCAGGTCGCGGAGTTGGCCGTCGAGGTCGAGGTCGCGAAAGCCTTCATCGACGACCATGTCGAACGTCTGGTGGCTGGCGCCGAGCAGACGGGCGACGGTTCGATCGCCAAGCTCAGTTTCGCAGAGACGTATCACCGTGTTTCGGCCTACGGCGCGCAGCTGTCGACAATGGTCTGCACCGTCTCCGCCGATTCGGATGTGGCGCTTGCCAAAGAGCGTCTGAAAGAATGCTGGCTATGGTCCCGTGCATACACCGTGTCCGGTGGCAGCTCTGAGATGATGCGCAACATCCTGGCCAAGCGACGCCTGCTGCTGCCGACTCGCTGATGGCGCAAACCTATTGGGGTTTGATCCAAGCGGCGGCCCAGGACCATCCCGACCGCGTCGTACTCGTCGACGACTACGGTCGCAGCCTGACGAACAGCCAGTTGCACGATGCGGCGGAGTGCACCGCCGCCGCACTGTCCGAATGTGGAGTCACCAGAGGCACCGTGGTGACGTGGCAGTTGCCGACCACCCTCGAGACGATGGTCGTGATGGTGTCCCTGGCCCGTCTCGGCGCGGTCCAGAACCCTGTGTTGCCGATCTGGCGCGAGAGTGAAGTCCGTTTCGTCACTGCGCAGCTCGGTTCCGAGGTCTTTATCGTTCCCGGTGTGTGGCGCGGGTTCGATCACGTCGCGCTCGCCGATGAGCTGATCCGCGAGCGGCCGATGACGATCGTGGTGGTCGACCACAGCGCGCCGATCACCGGGAAACTCCGGCTGCCGTCGGGTGATCCGGCGCTTCTGCCGGCGCCGCCGACGGATGCCGAGGAGGCGCGGTGGGTGTACTACTCGTCGGGCACGACCGCGGCCCCGAAGGGTATCCGGCACTGTGACCGCTCGGTGATCGCCGGGTCGGCCGGGGTGGTGGGCATGTTCGGCGCCTCGAACAGCGACATCAACCCGATCGCGTTTCCGGTCTCGCATATCGGCGGCGCCGCGATGCTGGCCGCCAGCCTATTGACCGGTATGCGCCTGGTCCTGTTCGACACCTTCGATCCGGTCCACACTCCGAAGGCAGTCGCCGCGCACGGTCCGACGATGCTCGGTTCGGCGACCCCGTTCTTCGTCGCCTACATGGCGGCGCAGCGGGAACATGGTCCCGAACCGCTCTTTCCCGATCTACGCGGGTGTGTCGGGGGAGGCGCGCCGATCACGCCCGAGTTGGGACGCCAAGCGCGCGAGACGCTTTCGGTGGCGGGGATCGCGAACTCGTGGGGTCTGACCGAGTTTCCGGTGGTGACCTCGCCGCCGCCGGACGGCGAACCGGACGTTCTCGACCACACCGTTGGACGGCCGGTGCCGGGGGTTTCCATACGTGTGGTCGACGAGAACGAGCGCGAGGTAGGTGTGGGCGAGGAAGGAGAACTGCGCCTCAAGGGGCCTCAGTGCTTCCTCGGCTACGTCGATGCGTCGCTGGACGCCGATGCCTTCGACGGCGGCGGCTGGTTTCGCAGCGGTGACCGAGGCCGCATCGACGATGACGGGAACGTCGTGATCACTGGGCGCATCAAGGACGCCATCATCCGCAACGCCGAGAACATCTCAGCGCTCGAGATTGAGGGCGTCTTGGCCAGCCACCCAGCTGTCGACGACGTCGCGGTCATCGGGGTGCCGGATCCGCGCACCGGCGAACGGGTGTGCGCCGTCGTCGTGGCTCGAACCGGCGCCGAGGTGACGCTGTGCATGCTGGCCGAGCACTGCCGGGTACAGGGTCTGAGCATGCACAAATGTCCGGAGAGCGTGCAGCTGGTGGAGGCGTTGCCGCGCAACCTCACCGGCAAGGTCTTGAAGAACGAGTTGCGCGCACGCTTCGGATAGCCGCGTTGACTCGGACCCACTTCGCCGCCGGGAGACTGCATCCGAGCCGCATCGGCATCCATTAACCGGTTGATTGCACGCACCAGATGCGTGTCATCAACCCGTTAAGCGTCCGCCGCGGCGACGGCCGGTCTAGATACCGATCAGTTCCTTGAGATTTCGGCCCATGATCCGTGTGGTGGTGTCGGCGGGCAGGTTCTGGAGTTCCTTGACGAAATCCGCTGGCTCGGCGAGGCCCTCTGGATGCGGGTAGTCCGAACCGAACATCACGCGGTCGGCGCCGAGGATCTCGACGAGGCGCGACATGTCTTCCTCATGGAACGGGTTGACCCAGACGTGCCTGCGGAAGACGTCGCTGGGATGCTCGCTGAAGTCGTACGGCCGCTTGTGGTACACGCGGTCGAAGACGTCCAACAAGCGGTGCGCCCAGGAGCCGCCGTTCTCGACCACCCCGATGCGTACCCCGGGAAAGCGCTCGAACACGCCGTGAGCGATGAAGGCGGCGAGGGTGTCGAAGATGTTCCGGCTCTCCTCGTAGATGAAGCCCCGTAGCTTGCTCAGCGCAAATCCGTTGAACTCCGCCGGGTCCTCCCAGTCGTCGACGTAGCGCTCGTAGCCGGAGTCCGAATTGTGCATTTGCACCGAGATGCCCGAAGACTCGACCAGTCGCCAGAAGTCGTCGAATTCCGGCAGCGCCGCCGAACGCGAAGTGCCGTCTTCGCGCGGGACCGGCGCCGGACGGATTAGCACCGTCCTGGCACCGTTCTCCAAGCACCACTCGAGCTCCTTCACGCCGAGCGCGGGGTCGTTCAGCGAGATGGCCGGGACGGGGAAGATCCGGTTCTGGTAGTTGAACGTCCAGTCCTCGAGCAGCCAGCGGTTGAACGCATGCGTGACCGCGTGGGTGAGCTCGGTGTCCGACTTCGTGCGCTCCTCGAGCATGCCCGCCGTAGTCGGGAACATCACCGCCCCGTCGACGCCCTGACGGTCCATCAATGCCAGACGCAGGTCGGGGCGGCGAAACTCGTCGGGACACCGGATGGGCTCGGCTAGCTCCCGGAGTGTCTTGCCTTCTGGATTTATGCCCCGAAAGTAGTCGGCCCACGCGCCGGGAGTGGGGATCACCTCGTAGGTCGGGTTGGGGATGGTCTCGGTGATGACACCGAGAATCTGCAGCTTCTTGCGGCCTTTGACGTCGACGAACTTCAGGGCTTCCGAATACTTATCAGGCAGGTAGCGCGTGTAGGCGTCGATCGTTTCGTACATGTGGTTGTCGGCATCCCACACCTCAAACGCCTTGGGCTCGGTCATCGTTGATTCCTCTCGGACCATGCATTCAGCAACGGGAACGATGTTATCGCAAAAGGAGAAGAGAGATTCTCGCCGGGCTGGTTCCGGCTACGGAAATCGCCGACTCTAGCTGAAGGCCGGAGCCACGAACCGCCGAAGCATCTCCCGTTCCGTACCAGGGTCTGGGGGAGGCCAGAATGCCAACGACACGACGATGCGCACGATCCACTGCGCCGCCAGCGGATCCTCGCCGGTGATGCCGGTGAGGTCGGCCGCGAGGTGGCTGAGCACCGGTGACGAGTGAAGGTCGGTCAATCCCGGCGCCTTCGGTGTGTGAAGGGCCAGTTTGCGAATGGGGTCGGTTCTGATCTGTTCGAGGGCGACATCGATGGCGGTGATGACGCGGTCCGCACCGCTGGCTCCGTCGACTGCGTGCCGGACCGTCTCGATCACGCCGGCTGCGAGCCGCATCAGAACCGCGTCCCGAATCTGCGCCTTTCCCCCCGCATACCGGTAGACAGTCGCTCTCGAGCAGTGCAGCCGTGCGGCGAGCTTGTCGATGTCGAGGGCATCGAGCCCGTCGGAGATGATCAGCTCGGTCGCGGCGGCGTAGATCCGGTCCGCAGCCGCGGTGCGGCGGTCGCGGCCCATAACCCAATCGTCGGGCACCGGCATCAGCCTCCTCGTCCCTGAACGACCATGATCTCAGATCTGAGACAAGCCAAAGGGGTCGTTTCAGCATTCCCGCAGCTTGCACCGACTCGGTGAGACATAAGCAGGCGAAATCACCGACAGCGCATTTCGACTTCGGTTGCATCCGTTGACGCGGTGCGAGGTCGTCGCTCAGCGTTGGGGCATGAATGTTGTGGACGGCGAGCTCGGGATCGCGCTGTTCGACGATCGGTTCATCCAAGACCCTCAACCGCTGTACGCGCGGATGCACCAGACCGGACCCGTGCACCGCATTGGCGACAGCGGGTTCTTCGCCGTGAGCGGCTGGGATGCGGTGAATGAGGCGATTGCGCGATGCGATGACTTCTCGTCGAATCTAACAGCCACGATGACGTTTCAGGATGGTTCGGTATCGGCATTCCCGATGGGTGAACTCGGCGGGGCCACGCAGGTCCTGGCGACCGCCGACGAACCCTCACACGCCATTCACCGCAGGTTGCTATTGCCCCAATTGGCCGCCAAACGAATTCGCGATTTCGAGCCCTTCATCACCGATACGTCGGACGGGATCTTCGACTCCTCCGTCCGAGGGTGCGAGATCGAGTGGATGACCGCGATGGCGAACCGGCTGCCGATGAGGGTCGTCTGCCGAATCATCGGCGTCCCCGACGCTGATGTGGACATGCTCACCCGGTGGGGCTACTCCGCCACCCAGTTCGTCGAGGGACTGGTGACCGAGGAGCAGTTGGCGGCAGCGGGTAAGGACGTCATGGAACTCGGCGCCTACGTCGCAGAGCAGTTCGCCCAGGCGACAGCCGACGGCCAGGACAACCTACTCGGTGATCTGGCCGCGGCGTGCTCCGAAGGAATCGTGGACCAGACCGGGGCCCTGGCCATGATGATCACTCTCTTCAGCGCCGGCGGGGAATCAACGGCGTCACTGATCGGCTCTGCCGCCTGGATCCTTGCCACCCAGAAGAACATTCAGCGACAACTGCGGGACCGCCCCGAACTGCTGGGGGCATTTCTCGAGGAAGTCCTTCGCTTCGAGCCCCCATTCCGCGGCCACTACCGGCATGTCACGAACGACACCGAGCTGTGCGGTGTAATGCTCCCCGCCGGATCGCGGCTATTGCTGTTGTGGGGTGCGGCCAATCGCGATCCGGCGCATTTCGAGGAACCCGACACCTTCCGGCTCGATCGGCTGGGCGGCAAGGGACACATCGCATTCGGCAAGGGCGCCCACTTCTGCGTGGGGGCGTCATTGGCGCGGTTGGAGGCCAGAATTGTTATCGGCCAACTGATCCAGCGCACCTCGAATGTCGATGCCATAGACATCGGCCGCTGGCTACCGAGCTTGCTGGTGCGCCGCCTCGAGCGACTGAACCTGGTGCTCGCGTAGGGATCATTGACGACGTCGCCGCCGGAGGGCTATGCGTCGGTGAGGGTGAGAAGTTCGCGCTTGACGACCTTGCCGACATCGTTACGCGGCAGGCGCTCGACGAACACCACCCGGACGGGCACCCGGTAGGGGGTCAGGCGGTCGCGACACCACGTGATCAGTTCATCCTCGTTGACGCTGTCGTCGGCGCGCACGACGAAAGCCCACGGCACCTCGCCCAGGCGCTCGTCGGGGGCGCCCACCACCGCGGCCTCCCGCACGTGGGCCGCGGCTAGCAGCACCTCTTCGACGGTGCCGGGGAACACCTTGAGTCCGCCGCGGTTGATCATGTCCGAGACGCGCCCGTCGAGCCACAGGAAACCGTCCTCGTCGAACCAACCGAGGTCGCCGGTGTGGAACCACCCATCGTCGGTGAGCCTGTCCAGGAACGCGGGGTCGATCTTGCGGGCAGCCGTCGTCGGCGTGCGAACCATCACCTCGTCGTCGGCGATCATGACGTCGATGCCGGGAAGTGGGCGTCCGACAGAGCCGAGCTTCGTCTCGCCCCATTCGCGGGCATCGGCGGCCGACCAGCCGACGACCTCGCCGCCGAGTTCCGTTTGGCCGTAGGAGTTCAGCACGAGCACACCGAACTTGTCGCGGAACCGGGCCGCGTGGACGGGGGACAGGGGAGCGGTGATGGAACGGACGATCTTCAGGGGCGACAGGTCGGTGACCGAGTCGTCGTGGAGCACCATCGTCAACGCGGCCGGCGGCAAGACCGTGGACCGCAGTTGGTGGCGCTTCACCAAGGCTGCGAAGTCCGCGGCCGAGAACTTGTCCATCAACACGACGCCGGAGCCCGCGCGAAAGGCGAACAGCACCTGGTAGATACCGGCCCACAACGACAGTGAGAGCGGCACCAGGTTAGGCATCGGCGGCCCGCTCCGGGTGGCCCGCCTCGAGCCGCGAAGTTTCTCCAGTAGCCGGTCGATCAGGTCCAGGACGGTGGAGTGACGCAGCGGCACCGGCTTCGGCGGACCCGTCGTCCCCGAGGTGAACTGCAGAAGCGCCACATCGGCGTCGTACCGCCGAGCCTCGTCGGCCGAGTTGGAGTGCGGCGTGAGCGACCACGCCAAGCTCGACCCCGTGGCGACCGGCAACGCGAACCCCGAGAAGCGATGGGCCAGTTCGGGCGTCGTGATCACCGCGACCGGCTCGAGGGTCTTGAGCTGAGCGGCCACCTCGGCGTCGGCAGCCCTGGGGTTGAGCGGTGTGTAGACACCACCGGAACGCCAGACACCGAACAGCGCCGCGACCGTGGTGGCGTCGTTGGGCAGCATCGCCGCGACCACCTGACCGGTCATCAGCCCGGTTTCGGTGAGAACCGCGGCGAGGCGGTCTGCACTCGCGATCAGGTCTTTCCGGGACACGTCGACGGCCAGAGTGTGTACCGCGACCTCCGGCAGATCGTCCAGCAGCTCAGCGAGACTCACGAATCCGGCCCCAGAGGAAGCCACGCTGGTGTTCGCTTGTCGGCGAACGCTTTCGGACCTTCGTCCTGGTCGGGATGGCCCCACATCGACGTCAGGTGCTTGGCCCCCTCACGGCAAGCGTCGGTCAGGCCGTGCTCGAGCGCTCCCCAGAGTGCGCGTTTGGTGGCCCGCATCGCGGCGGGTGAGTTTCTCGCGATCTTCTCGGCGAGCTCTTGTGCGACATCGCGAAGCATGTCGGGGGGATCGACGATCTGGCTGATCATGCCGAGCTCATATGCGCGCTGCGCGGTGAGTCGTTCGTGGCTGCCGACCAGTGCCATCCGTAAGACCGCCTCGGCGGGCATCTTGCGCATCAGCGCGATCGTCTCGAGGGCGCTGACCTGACCGATGGATACGTGCGGGTCGACGAACGTGGCATCTGATGCCGCGATGACGATGTCGGCGTCGGCGACCCAGTGCAGTCCGCCCCCCGCGCACACCCCGTTGACCGCGGTGATGACGGGCTTGCCGACATTGCAATGCCAGCCCGTCAGCTTCAGGTCCAGCGTTTGCATGGTCTCCTGGTACTGCTTGATCCCCTCACCGTCGAGATCGTCGACGTCGGCGCCGACCTGAAAGGCCCTGCCGTTGCCGGTGTGCACGATCACCCGCACCTCGGGGTCGGCGTCCAACTCGGCCCAGGCAGCGGGAAATTCCGTGCGCATCAGCGCGTCGTACGCGTTGAGGCGATCGGGCCGGTTGTTGATGATCCAGCCGACGGGGCCGCGACGATCGACGATCAACCTCTGATAGCTCACGAAGCCTCCACCGGTGCCAGCGGTTGCCAGTCGGCCGGCCGCTTTTCCCGCCACGCCCGTACTCCCTCGGCATGGTCGGGGTGGTTCCGCAGTCGCCAGATCGTCTCTGTGGCCGCCGCCTTGGCCTCCGACAGTCCTACTTCCAGGGAACGCCACAACGCCTTCTTGGTCGCTCGCATGGCAGTGGGCGAGTTGGTCGCGATCGCGGCCGCGAGCTGCCCGGCCGCCGCCCGTAGCTCACCGGCCGCCACGACCTGCGAGACGATACCCAGCTCGTATGCGCGTTGGGCCGAGATCCGCTCACCCTTACCGCTCAACGTCATTCGAGTTATCCCCTCCATCGGTGACTTGCGCAGCAGGGTGATGGCCTCGTACGCGACCGCCTGGCCCACCGAGACATGCGGGTCGACGAACGTTGCCTCCTCTGCGGCGATGACGATGTCGGCGTCGGCGACCAGATGCAGGCCACCTCCCGCGCACACCCCGTTCACCGCGGCGATCACCGGCTTCCACACACCGCAATGCCACGAGGAGATCTTCAGCTCGGCGTCGCGGGTGCGCCGGGAATGTTTACGCATCGCCTGTTTGTCCCGGGCCACCTGAACGACGTCCATCCCGGTGCAGAACGCTTTGCCGTTGGCGGTGTTGACGATCACGTGAACGTCGGGGTCGGCATCCAGCTGTGCCCACGCGGCCTCGAGTTCGTCCAGCATCAACGCATCGAATGCATTGCCTGCCTCGGGCCGATTCAGCACAAGCCACCCGATGTGATGCGATTTGTCGACGATCAACCGCTCGTATTCGGTCAAGAGCGCGGAATCTCCTTCCAGGGTTTCCCTTTCCACGGATCCGGCTCCTTGGGTAACCCGAGTACGCGCTCGCCGAGGATGTTCTTGTTGATGTCGGTCGTACCGCCCTCGGTGCCGTTGGCGAGGCTGCGCATCATGCCCTGCACCTCGCGGGGCATCGCGTCCGGGTCGTCGGTGGCGGGCCACGCCACTGCGGCGGTGCCCAGCAGGTCGACCATGAGATCCTGGATCTGCTGGTTGAGCGTGGCCTGGTGGACCTTGCCGATCGAGGAAGCAGCACCGGGGGATTGGCCGGCCGAGAGTGCCGCGCGCACACGGGCATTGGTCCATCCGCGGATCTGTTCCTGAGCCCAGAGCCGCATGACCTTGTCGCGAATCACCGCGTCGTCCCATCGGCCGGTTTCCTTGGCCAGGGTGATCAGTCGTTCAGCACTCGACCCACCGAGCCTGCCCATACCGCCGGATCCGGAGCCCGAAACCATCTGGCGCTCACTCGACAAGGTCGACGCGCTGACGCGCCACCCGTCGTTGACTTCTCCGACCCGGTGGGCGTCCGGCACCCGCGCGCCGTCGATGAAGACCTCATTGAATTCGGCCTCACCGGTGATCTGGCGCAGCGGCAGCACCTCGACGCCTGGTTGGTGCATGTCGAGCAGGAAGTAGGTGATGCCCTTGTGTTTCGGCTGATCGGGATCGGTGCGGGCGAGCAGGATCGCGAAGTCCGCCTCATCCGCCCAGGTCGTCCACACCTTCTGTCCGGAGATCACCCATTGGTCACCGTCGCGCACCGCCCGGGTCGCCAGCGACGCGAGGTCTGAGCCCGCGCCGGGCTCGCTGAAGAGCTGACACCACTTCTCTTCGTTTCGGACGATGGGCGGCAGGAAGCGCCGCCGTTGCTCTTCGGTGCCGTGGCTGAACAGGGCCGCCGCGGTGTTGTTGAGGCCCAGCGGATTAAGCCGGGTCAGCCGCAGCGGCGCGAGCACGCTCTCGATGGTGCGGGCGACGTCGTTGCCGATGCCGAGGCCACCGTGTTCGGGTGCCCAGGTCGGCGCCACCAGGCCGGTTCGGGCGAAGGTCGGATACCACCGCCGATAATCGGCCGGGCTCCGCGCCGCTCTCAGCGCGGCAGGGCCCTCGGCCGCCGCGACGCGCCATTCCGCAGGCACCTCCGCCTCGACCCACCGCCGCACCACCCCGACGGCGTCTTCGGTGGTGGTGTCGGCGGTGATCGGTAGCGCTGTCATGTTCGGCTCAACGACCCTTGAATTCCGCGGGCCGCTTGTCCCGGAAGGCGGCCAGGCCCTCCTTGAAGTCTTCGCTGCGACTGGATAATTCGAGCGCCATCGCCTCGTTCTGAAGGTGGCGATCGAGATCCAGACCGTTGCCGCTGTGCAGCAGCCATTTGGTGAGGCCGAGGGCCACCGTGGGTGCGGCGGCGAGCCGGCTGACGAGATCCGTTGCCGCACCCTCGAGTTCATCCTCGGGGCAGGCGCCGTGGATGATGCCCCATTGCGCCGCGGTGGTCCCGGACAGTTCCTCACCGAGCATCAACAGTTGGCGCGTGCGAACCATCCCGACGAGTCGCGGCAGCAGCCAGGCCGCACCGCTGTCGGGCGTGAAGCCGCGCGCCATGAAAGGTTCCCAGAACACCGCGTCCGAGGCTGCAAGACAGAAGTCCGACGCCAAGGCGAGGTGGAAACCCAGGCCGGCCGCCCAGCCGCGAACCACAGTGACGACGGGCACCTGAGTCCCGAGCAGCAAGGGAATCAGCCTGTTGGCCTTGTTGGGCAGTCGCCGCTGCGTGCTCCCCACGCGCGGTTTGCGTTCCGACTTGGCGTTGTTGGCCACCAGATCGGCCCCGGCGCAGAAGTCCGGACCTTCGGCGTCGATACGGATGACGCGAACCGATTCGTCGGTGCCGCACCGGGACAGGTGCCCGATCATCGCGTCGAGCATGGTGTCGTCGACCGCGTTGCGGCGTTCGGCCCGGTCCAGGGTCAGCCACAGAACCGGGCCCTGTTGTTCGGCTCGGAGTCCGGGAACGCTCGGATAGGTCACGGCTGGCTCAATGTTCGGCGAACCGGTCGGAGATGACCGCCAGCAGACGGGCGAGGTCGGTCGCCCCGCCGGGCGGTTCCGGCAGGCGGACGGGGCCCCGCTGCCTGCTGGGCAAGAGGATCGTGGCGTGTCCGGGCGTGGTGATCTGGCCGCGGTGATTGGTCGCCGCGAGGTCCAGGTCGACCGCCGGACGGGCCCCGTCGGCCAGGTATTTGCGGGTGACGGTGCCGGTGATGGTGTGCAGATCGCCGACGTAGTTGAACAACCGGAATTCACAGTCCAGTTTCCACAGCCAGGCATCGTCACCCATCCAGTCGGTGCACAAATGGATGAGCCACGTCTCGCGCATGCGGCCGTAGTCGAATGTCGTCGGGTTGCCCGCGTCGCGCGCGGCGCTCGGGTCCCAGTGCACCCGCTGCTGTACGTCGGGGACACCGCGCTCGTTGAGTGTGTAGAAGCGCGGAATACGTTGCCTGTTCTGCCAGGCCAGCCTCAGGGGCCGCACGCCGTACATGCCCATGCCCATTCCGACGTGCCAGCACACCATGTCGGTGACGGTGAGCGGACCCTTGGTGAGCGGGCCGATCTGGTCTCCTTCCGCGACGTCCTCCCACCAACGCGGTTCGGCGCCTCGGGGTGCCTCGCGGGTGTACCGCGCGTCGATCTCGGCGATCTCGTCGGAGCTCCACGTTCCGAGGTCGACGGACTCGTACTTCTTGCGTCCCCTTGCCTTGCTGCGCTCGGTGCGGATCATGTTCCGGTACTGGCCGCCGAGGATGACGCCGTCCTCGTCGCAGAACACCTGCGCCGACCATTCGTGCACAGCCCGGGCGGCGAACTCACTGCTCTTGTCCAGCGCGGCGACAAGGGCGTTGCGCCGGAAGACCCGGCGGTTCGCGCGCAGCGGCGCCCACCACTCGCGCGACGATCCGCCATAGAACGCGTGAACGCCGCGCAACGGGTCACCGGCGGTCAGCTGCCGGTCCTCCTCGGTGAGTTCGGAGACCTCGTCCTCGCCGATCAAGGTGTCGCCACCGACCAGCGCGGGCGGCGCGATCGGTTCACCCCAGACCGACTTCGTCGCGTATTCGGGATCCGACCACAGTGGGTTCGCGTCGCCGTAGCTTTCCGCCACGATCCGGAACGTGTCCTCGTTGGGCCGACGGTAATGCGGGGGTTGAGTGTGCGGGACGGCGACGCCGATGCGGGCGCGCAACTTGGCCAAACCCTCCTCCGTGATTTGGCCCGTTGCCGAGGACTGGGTCACGCATGCCTCCTCAGTTTGGGCCTCCTCAGTTCGGCACATAACGTCAGTGGGGAACGTCGGCGGAAATTAAGATACCCGAAAAACGGAAACGTCGTTAACGCAGGGGTGATCGAGTTGACTCAAGAGCAGTCGGGCATCGAGAGCGCGGTTGGATCCGATGGTGTCTGCCGGATCACCATCGACCGCGCGGATGCTGCGAACTCGTTGTCCCCGTTGGCACGTGAAGCTCTCACGGAGGCATTCGAGAAGGCCGATGACGATCCTTCGGTGCGAAGCGTGTTATTGCGAGCGACGGGGGATCGGCACTTCTGCTCGGGTGCGGGTTTGGGCCCGCAATCGGCGCGACCCGCCGAGGAGAAGAAGCCCGGGGACGTCGCTCTGATGCTGCAGAAGGGTTATCAACGACTGATCTCCGCAGTGCTCGATTGTGACAAGCCGGTGGTCGCCGCGGTCAAGGGTGTGGCGGCGGGTGCCGGCGCGAGCCTGATGCTCGCCTGCGATCTGGTCGTCATGTCCACCGAGGCGCGCCTGGTGGAGGCATTCGTGCATCGCGGAATCCTGCCGGACGCGGGCGCGATACATCTGCTGACCAGGATCGTCGGACTGCGCAAGGCCACCGAACTCCTGATGCTCGGAGAACCCGTCGACGCCGCGACCTGCGAGCGGCTCACCTTGGTCAACCGTGTCGTGGCACCCGAGGAGACCGATGCGGTCGCCGAGGAACTGGCCCGCCGCCTGGCCGCGGGTCCCACCGTCATGTTGGCACTGACCAAGCGCCTGCTGTCGGTGTCGTCGGAATCGGGGCGGGACCGGGCCTTTGAGCAGGAGGCCTGGGCGCAGGAGGTGGTGTCGTGGACCGCCGACCTGCAGGAGGGTCTGCGGTCGTTCGCAGAGCGCCGCCCGCCGAACTTTCAGGGCCGCTGACGATTACCCGGTCGCAGGACCGCCGCGAATGGTGAAGGTCGTGCTGTCGTCGATTTCGTCGATCGTCTCTGCCACCGATTCAGCTGTAAGTGAATGATTCTCGATTCCCTTGGTGACACCGATGAACACCCGCGACACCTTGCCGGCACCCACGGAGTAGATGCGAGCGGTGCGATCGCAGTCCCGGTGCGACAGATAGACCACCACGGGTGTCACCAACTCCGGGTCCATCGCCTTGCCGGCCTCGCCCATGATGTCCTCGGTCATCCGGGTTCGAGCGATCGGCGCGATGGCATTGATGGCGATGCCGTTTCGCGCGCCCTCGATCGCCAACACGTGCATCATCCCGACCAGCCCCATCTTCGCGGCACCGTAATTAGCTTGCCCGAAGTTCCCGAACAGACCTGTGCCAGAGGTGGTTTGAACAATCCGCCCGTAATTCTGCTCGCGCATGATGGGCCACGCGGCGCGCGTCACGTTGAAGGCGCCGGCCAGGTGGACCGAGATCACCGCGTCCACCTGCTCGGCGGTCATGTTCTTGAACGCTGCATCGCGGAGAATGCCCGCGTTGTTGACGAGGATGTCGAGTCGTCCGAAGGCGTCCATCGCCGCTGCGACGATCACCGCACCACCCTCCTCCGTCGCGACGGAGTCGCCGTTGGCGATCGCGGTGCCGCCCCCGGCGGTGATCTCGTCGACCACCGCCTGCGCCGCCGTAATCGAGGCGCCTTCTCCGTCGACGGCGGTGCCGAGATCGTTGACCACGACGCGGGCACCGCGACGGGCGAGTTCGAGTGCGTGACAGCGCCCGAGCCCTCCGCCCGCACCGGTGACAACGGCAACCTGATCATCGAAGGTCAAAGGTGACATGCCTGAGAGGTTACATTTACGTAGACGAGAATCGGTATTTGCATCGGAGGACACCATGAGTGCGGCCACCGAGCTGCTGCGACACGCGCGGGAACGAGCGAGCGGTCTCAGGAACCAGTATCGTGCCGCCGGCGTCTGGTCGGACCGGCCGCTCGACGTCGTGCGGTCGGCCGCCCTGCGGTATCCGACACGACCGGCGCTGATCGATCGCGGTGCCGAAATCACCTACGCAGCACTGGATGGACAGGTCGATCAGGCGGTCGGTGCGCTTCGTGACGGCGGTGTCGGCCCGTCGACATCTGTCGTGGTCGTGGTCGGCAACGACATCGGTTCGGTCGTCGCCGTACACGCCGCCATCCGTGTCGACGCGGTGGTACTGCTCGTGCCGCGCAGCGCGGGCGCGACACAGGTCGCCGACATCGTGGCCCGCACCGGGGCCGGGTTCGGCCTGGCCCCGAATTGGTCTCCCGTCGTCGACGGAGCCTTGCGTGAGGCGTGTGCCTGGATCGACATCTTCCACACCTCGGACATGTCGGTGAGCGAGGGGCCCATGCGGCCCGCCGACGAGCCGTCTTTTGTCCTCTACACCTCCGGTACGACGTCTCGGCCCAAGGGCGTCATCCATTCGCTGAGCACGCTTGCCAAGGCATCTGCCAACTACGTTGCCGCCGCCGGGCTTGGCGCGGACGACCGCATCTTCCTCCTCAGCCCGCTCGCCTCGGTGACCGGGGTGCTGCAGGCGCTGTTCATCGGACCCATGCTCGCCGTGCCGGTGGTGCTCGAGGATCGCTGGGAGCCCGCCGCGACGTGTGATCTTCTGTTGTCCTCCGGCGCAACGTGGTACGGCGGTCCGGATCGGTTGCTCGACCGGCTGCTCGACGAAGCGGTCGCCAGGGGGAGCGTCGTGCCGCTGCGGGCGGTCTATCTCGGTGGCACCATGCTCGACAGGCGCATCGTCGAACGGGTCGAGGACGACTTCGGCATCGTCGTGATGCGGGCGTACGGATCGTCGGAGGTGCCGGTCAGCACGTCGGGGCTGCGCACCGAGAGCAGGGCGGTGCGTCACGCGGATGACGGCGTGGCGCTGCAGGACGTCGACGTGCGGGTGGGGTCGGCAGCGGACACGCGCGAGTGCTGCATCAAGGGTCCGCATGCATTTCTTGGTTACACGGACACCGAGGACGACATCAACGCGTTCGACGGGGAGTGGTTCCGCACCGGTGACGTCGCCGAGGTCAACGAAAACCGCGTGCGCATCGTGGGGCGGATCAAGGACATCGTCATCCGCAACGGCATGAAGATCCCCGCGGCGGAGGTCGAGGAGGCGGTAGCGCGGATTGCCGGTGTGCGAGAGTGCGCCGCTTTCTCGGTTGCCGACGCGACCACCGGCGAACGGCTGGCGATGGCCATGGTGCTCGACGACGGCGTCGAGATGTCGCTCGTCGACGTGGTGGACGCTCTCGTCGGGGAGGGAATGCCGAAGTACAAGCTGCCCGAGGAGCTGGTGTTCTGGGATGAGCCCCTGCCGCTTAACCCCAATGGCAAAGTGCAGCGCAACACGCTCGAGGCGCGTTCGAAGGGTCGGCCGCGGGTACTCGCCGACCGCCTTGTGTAGCACCCGTTTCGCGAAATGGCATTCCAGCAGGCGCTCCCTCGAACTTCCCTGCTGGAATGCAATTTCGCGGAAAATTACGGCCGAAAAACCGGTACGACGAATCCGTCGTCGTCCTCGCGGAACGCGATCTCGAGCTCCATTCCGGCGCAGAGTTGATCGACCGGGCAGTCGACGATCTGAGTCATGAGGCGGGGACCCTCCTCGAGGTCGACCATCGCGACGACGTAGGGCACGGCGTCGAACGGTGCGGCGTTCTGGTGGATGACGCTCCAGGTGTAGAGGCGCGACCGTCCGGACGCCGGCGCGAGGCGCACGTCCTCGCTCCAGCAGTAAGGGCAGAAGGGGCGGGCGTACAACGAATTTCGGCCGCAGGAGCCGCATTCGTTGATCAGCAGCGTGCGATCCTGGACCGCCGCCCACCAACTTTCACTGTCGCTGTCGATGGTCGGGCGGTTCGGACCGCTCGGCGACTGCATCACTGCCTCCCGAGGATCATCGTCGCGCTGTGGGTGAAGAAGCCGCCCATCGCGTGCACGCACGCCAGGCGCGCACCCTCGACCTGTCGTTCGCCGCATTCGCCGCGCAGTTGCCGAACCGCTTCGACCATCAGGAACATCCCGCGCATCCCGGGATGACACGACGCCAGCCCGCCGCCGTCGGTGTTGGTGGGCAGCGCACCGCCCGGACGGAGCGCGCCGGAGCCGATGAACGGACCACCCTCACCCTTGGCGCAGAACCCGAGATCCTCGACCGTCAGCAGGACGGTCGAGGTGAACGAGTCGTAGAGCTGACAGACGTCGATGTCGTCCGGGGTGACACCCGCTTGCGCGAACGCACGCGGACCCGATTCTGCGGCGGCCGATGTCGTGAAGTCGGGCCATTCACTCATGCTCACGTGCGATGCGGCGTCGGCCGCGCCGACGATCCAGATCGGTTCCTTCGCGCAGTCCTTCGCCACCCGCTCGCTGGCGAGCACGACCGCCCCGCCTCCGTCGGTTCGCAAACACACATGCTTGGACGTGAACGGATCAGCGAGCATCGGCGCCGCGGCGACATCCTCTGCGGTGATTTGATCGCGCTCAAAGGCGTTCTCGTTCATGGCAGCCCATTCATGCGCGGCGACGGCAACCTCGGCCAGCTGTTCCTCGGTTGTCCCGTACTCGATCATGTGGCGCCTGGCCGCCATGGCGTACTTGGCAATCAGCGTGGCGCCGTATGGTGCTTCGAACTGCATCACACCGCCGGTGCTCAACGCCGCGGCCGATGCCCGCACGCGGCGCTTGACATCGGAGCGTGCGGTCGAACCGTAGGTCAACAGGGCCACGTCGATCTCGCCCGCCGCGATGGCCGCGGCGGCGTGCCGTCCCATGACCTCCCACGATGATCCACCTACGTTGGTGGCGTCGACCCACGTCGGTCGCAGGCCCAGGTACTCGCTCACCTCGACGGGTGGCAACAGTGTCCCGTGGCCGCCGAAGCCGTCGATGTCGTCCTTGGTGAGGCCGGCGTCTGCGACGGCCCGCCGCGCGGCCTGCGCCATCAGCGCCATCGCCGTTTTGTCGGGCACCCGCCCGCAATCGGACAGCGCGGCGCCGACCACCGCGACCCGGTTCTCGGACATGAGTAATGGTTACCACAGGCGATAATGTCATTAACGCTGTAGTGGAATCATCGTTCTCGCTCGGTTACCGTGGGTGGGTGCCGGGACCGCTGCGGGATGCCTTGAAGGGCGACCGCCTGGTGTTGTGCCTCGCTTTGCTCAACGCCCGCACGCCCGACGTCCCGGCAATCGCGGCGGCCTGCGGATACGACGCTGTCTATGTTGACCTCGAGCACACCTCGTGCTCGCTCGAAACGGCGGGGATGCTCTGTGTGGCCGCGCTCGGTGCCGGCATCTCCGGTCTCGTGCGGGTACCGTCGCACGACCCCACCTTGATCGCGCGCGTACTCGACGCTGGCGCGGTCGGAGTGATTGTGCCGCACGTGAACTCGGCACGCGAGGCACAGGCGGTCGTCGACGCCGCTCGCTTCCCGCCCTTCGGCCATCGGTCCATCTCCGGACCCAACGCGGTGAGCGGATACGCACCCCGTCCAACCGCCGAACTCACGGGGGAACTCGAGCGCCATACCGTGGTGGCGGTGATGATCGAAACGCCCGACGCGGTGGCGGGATCCGAGGAGATCGCAGCCATCGAGGGGGTTGACATGGTGCTGCTTGGGCCCAGCGATCTGACGGCCGAGATGGGGATCCACGGGCAATATGAGAATGAGCATTTCCACCGTGCAGTAGACTCTGTCGCAGCGGCCTGTCGTGCACACGGCGTGGCGCTGGGAGTGGCCGGGATCAAGTCCGTTGACCTGCTGGAACGCTTTGCAGGGCTGGGGCTGCGATTCATTTCGGCGGGAACCGACGTCGGGATGATGACCGAAGCCGCCACTGCCCGTGCGCACGCCTTGCGTGAGCTCGAGAGGCGCGCGGCGAGCCGATAGCCGAGAGCCTCGTCACGACAACAGGAGGACGGATGCCCACCGCGATCTACACCGAGCAAGTCACCGATCCCATGGCATGGACCGGTGCCGACTTCAGCAGCAAGGAGGACTTCGCCTTCGACCTGTCGTCGAGCAATGTGGCCGCGCTGGAATCCATACTGGCCAAGACCGCCCGAAAGGATCGCGACGACATCACGCCGGAGGACGCCCGGCATCCGGATCTCGACGAGGATCTCGCGCGGCTATACCGGGAGTTGATGTTCGGCAGGGGCCTGGCGTGTGTGCGCGGTTTCCCCGTCGAACAGCATTCGATCGAGGACCTGGAACGCATCTACTGGGCATTCTGTACCCACCTCGGCTACCTGGTGTCGAACAACTCCTTCGGTCACCGGATGGTGCGCGTGCAGGAAGAGGTGCTGCCCAACGGCGTACAACCGGCACGCGGCACCAAGTCGAGGGCCGAGCTCGCGATGCACAACGATGCGGCGGACATCCTTTCGCTGCTCTGCGTGTACCCGGCCGCAGAAGGTGGCGAGAGCCAGTTCGCCAGCGGCCCCGCCGCGCACAACCGGATTCTCAACGAACGGCCCGACCTGCTCCCCGCGCTGTACCAGGGGTTTCCGCACCATCGGCGCAGCGAGCAACCCGACGATCAACCGGACGTGACCCCATACGACGTTCCGGTCTTCTCCCAGATCGGCGGTCGTATCTGCATCAACTTCACCTACAGCAGCATCCTGCCTGCCATGCACACCCTTGGCCGCGAGTTCACCGCCGAACAGAACGACGCCATCGAGTTCTTGCGCACCGTCCTGGTCGAACAGCAGGTCGAGTTCCGGTTGGAGTCCGGTGAAGCCGCCGTGGCCAACAACTTCGCAATGTGCCACTCGCGCTCGGACTTCGTCAGCAGCACCGACCCGAAGAAGGCACGCTGCTTCCTGCGGGCGTGGATGGAAGTTCCGCGCGAGGATCGCCGCCTCCCCCTCGGGCGGGAGTACTTCCACATGGAGAACAAGGATCTGCGCCTGGGCTATGACCCCGTTGCCGGACGCGACGGCGCGATCGCACGCAATGACTACAAGAACGTCGACCCCGCACTGGCCGACATGTTCAAGGCGGCTCAAGCGAAGCCCAAAATCAAGCGATGACAACCCGTCCGCGACTGGTCTACGAGAGATGGACCGATCAGGTCGCAGGAGACATACTGGCGGGGGCCGACATCGAGCTCGTCAAGCTCGACCTGCGAGCTTCCGTCGAACGGGGTTGGGCAGCATTGGAATCGGCGCACGGATATCAGGTCGCCACCAGAACTGACGTCGCCTCGATCGAGGATGGCGTGCAGTGGCTGGCGGGGCCGGAGCTGGTGGATCGTTGCCCACAGTTGCTTGCCGTGTGTTCGGCGGGAGCGGGTTATGACGTGATCGACGTCGCGGCGTGTACCCGAGCGGGGGTGGCGGTGTGCAACAACTCCGGTCCCGGCGCCGAAGCCGTCGCCGAACATGCACTCGGACTCATGCTCGATCTGGCCAAGAAGATCACCGCCGCCGACCGGGCGCTGCGCAGCGGTCCCCTCGGAGATCGATTGGTGTTGCGGGGCACTCAGCTGTTCGGAAAGACGATCGGAGTCGTCGGATTGGGCGCCATCGGTGGACGACTCGTCGAGTTGTGCGCTCCGTTCGGGATGGAGGTCCTGGTCTTCGATCCCTACGTCGACGACGCGACCGCCCGCGGCAGGGGCGCGGTCCGGGTCGGGCTTTCCGAGTTGGTCGAGCGATCGGACTTCGTTCAGGTCACATGCCCGCTGACCGCCGAGACGCGGGGGCTTTTCGGGCCTGCGCAATTCGCCGCGATGAAACCGACCGCGTACTTCATCACCACCGCGCGTGGCCCGGTGCACGACGAAGAGGCGCTCTACGACGCCCTGGTGAGCGGGAGTATCGCCGGCGCGGGCCTCGACGTGTTCCACGAGGAGCCGCCGAGACACGACAACCCGCTGCTGAGGCTCGACAACGTCGTCGCGACACCACATGTCGCGGGCATCACGGTCGAGGCGGCTCGCGACATCGCGGTCGCCACCGCCAGCCAGTGGCAGACGATTTTCGCGGGCGCCATACCGCCGCGGTTACTCAACCCGGAGGTGTGGCCGCGTTACTGCGACCGGTTCGAAGAAATCCTGGGGGTCCGGCCGACCGCCCGCGACACGGCAGCTGCGGAGTGAGATGAGCAATTACGACACCGTCACGTTCGAGGTCTCCGGTCACACCGCGTGTGTGACGCTGAACCGGCCCGAGGTGCTCAACGCGATCAACGACGAGATGATCGCCGAACTTGCCGAGGTGTACGCCGAAATCGAACGGTCGCAGGACATCTGGACCGTCATCATCACCGGTGCCGGCCGCGCACTGTGCGTCGGGGCCGACGTCAACAAGGCGGCCGACCACGACATGGAGAACGCGGCCGGGATCGACAACCAAGGCGAGCCCATCCTCAGCTCCATGCGCCAATGGGATGCGCCGCAGGAGGCCACACCCCCGTGGCTGCAGATGACCAAGCCGATCATCTGTGCTGTCAACGGCATTGCATGTGGTGCGGGCATGGATCTCGTCACGACGGCCGACATCACGATTGCGTCTGAACGCGCGACGTTGATGGACCCGCATGTCAGCATCGGTGTCACGTCCGGGCGTGAAGGGGTCCGCCTGGCTCGGATCCTGCCGCTTCCCGTGGCGATGCGGTTGATCCTGATGGGTAGGCACGAGCAGCTCGACGCCCAGCGCGCCTACGACCTCGGCGTGTTCACCGAGGTGGTGGCCCACGAGACGCTCATGGACCGGGCGTGGGAGGTCGCCGAGATCGTGAATTCCAATGCGCCTCTCGCGGTGCGCGGTTCGCGGATGGCGGTGCGCAAGGGGCTGACGCTGCCGATATACGAAGCGGAGCTGCTCGCCGAGAATTATCGGATGAAGGTGGCTCTGACCAAAGACGCGATCGAGGGCCCGCGCGCATTCCTGGAGAAGCGCAAGCCCGACTGGCAAGCACGCTAAAGCTACGCGAGACTACGCTTTATGACGGAATCGGCCCGGAATACGTCAGAAACCGTAGTCTCGGCGGTTAAGCCTAGGCCAAACCGAAGAAGTTCTTCGCGTTGGTGGACAACACCTTCCGCTTGGTCTCCGCATCGAGGCCCTCCGTCGCCTTGTTGGCGACGTCCATGCTGTTGGGCCAATTCGTGTCGTTGTGCGGGTAGTCGGTCTCGAACATCAGCTGGTCAGGTCCGACCAGATCGAGGATGCGGAACGCGACCGGGTCGCCAAAGGTGGAGAACCACACGCGGCCGGGGACCTGCGTGCTCGGCGGCTCGGTCAGCAGCGGATGGATGCCGCCCCACGCCCGACGGTCCTCCCAGACCTCGTCGACGCGCTGCAGGTAGTAGGGGATCCACCCGGCCTGCGCCTCGGCGAACGCGAGCTTGAGCTTGGGGAACTGCCGCAGCTTGCCGGAGAACAGCCAGTCGACCAGGGCGATGGTGCAGTTGACCGCCATCAGTGCGCTGGTGACGACGTGCGGCGAGTCGGGGGAGGACTTCGTCAGCGACGAACTCGACCCGATGTGCAGCATGATTCCGACGTTGTTGCTCTCGCAGGCGGCGAAGAACGGGTCCCAGTAACCGCTGTGGATGGACGGCAGGTCCAGTCGCGCAGGCAGCTCCGAGAAGCACACCGCAGGCATGCCCTTGGCCGCTACCCGTTCGACCTCCTTGACGGCGAGATCGACGTCCCACAGCGGGATGATGCCCAGCGGAATGAGCCTGCCGTTCGAGCCGCCGCCCCACTCGTCGATCTGGAAGTCGTTGTAGGCCTGCACGCAGAGCAACGCGAGCTCTTTGTCCTTGGCGTAGAGGAATCGCTGACCGCAGAACCGGACCAGCGTGTTGGGGAAGCAAGCCGAGGCCTCGATGCCGGCGAGGTCCATGTCCGCGAGCCGGTCGGCCGGTCGATAGCAGCCGGGGCGCATCTCGTCGTAGGTGATCGGGTCGGTGGAGAGTTCGTCGAGTTCGTAACCGGCAGCGGCGCTGATGAGCGGAATCGGGATGATCGAATCCTCGTAGTGCCAGATGTCGGCGTCGCGGCCGTCGTCATCCTCGATGAACGCGACGTCGGAGGTGACCGACGGGTCCATGCGTCCCCGGTGCCGGACGATCCGCGGTCCGATATCGCGATAGCGCTCGGGTAACCGGCTGGTCCACAGATCGGCCGGTTCCACCAGATGGTCGTCGGGTGAGACGATCAGGATGTCTGCGGTCAACGCTGCACTCCTTAGGAACGGCTTGCGACACAATCGCGAAACCCTTGTTTTCGCAATCGAGAATCGATATTTCCACAATACCGTACAGGCCCCGCTCGGCACGCCGGGACCGTCGGACCGCTCGACGGGGCGCGAAGTCCGGCGGGGTCACGCTGTTTTGGCCAACGTGTGCGTGTAGGTAGCCGAGGTGGATCGGCGGCGGAACGCGTATTCTCAGGTAATCATGACTGCTAAGAAGCGGAGTGCCCGCGACTCGGAAGCCGATCTGGAACTCGTCGAGACCGACGTCGAGATGCCGGGTAGCTGGCAGGAAAGAACGATCGAGCGGCGACTCAGCCAAGCGCGCGCGCGTGCACTCGCGCGTAGTTCGAGGTTCTTGGCGACGGCCCTCGAACTGGTCGAGGAGTCCGGTCGTGCCGACTTCACCATTCAAACCCTCATCGATCGCTCGAACCTCAGCCTGCGCGCCTTCTACCAGCATTTCGCCGGCAAGGAAGAACTGCTTCTGGCCCTGTATGAGAATGCCACCAGTCAGTTCATCGAGGCGATCCGCCACGAGGTGGCGGCCGCGGACGGTCCGATGGAACAACTCGAGGCGTTCTGCCGAGGATTCCTCTCGCGTGCGGAGTCGTCGGAGGCAATCGGCGGGCGCGTGATGACGATCTACAACTTGAGCCTGGAGATCGAGCGCCCTGCCGATTTCGCGAAGATCTGGGAGCCGCATCAGAAGCTGCTCACCAGGATCCTCACCGCATGCTCACGCGCGGGGCTGGTCCGCAAGGATCTGACGCCCGCTCAGCTCACCACGCTGTTGAACTCGACCCTCATCGCCCTGGCCCAGATCGGGGTGTTCCACTTGGGCGTCAAGGGCGCTGAGCTCACCGAGGACCAGCTGTGGGCATGGTGCCTGCAGGCGCTGACTCCGCCCGCGAACGCCCCCAGGAAGGCTGTCACCGCCAAGGCCGCGCCACGCAAGCGCCCCACCCGTAAACCCAAGGACCTAACGGGGTAGACCCAGACCTCTCTGAGCGATGATGGTGCGCTGCACCTCGCTGGTTCCGGCATAGATCGTGGTGCCCAGCGCGAAGCGCATGAGGTGTTCGAAGCGGCCGCGCTCCGGCGCCGTCGGCTCAAAGACGGACCGCGTCGCATCGGGCCCGACGAGTTCGACGATGTCTTGGCTCGCGCGCACGAGCGCCTCGGTGGAGAACACTTTCGCCATCGGCCCCTCGGCGACGGGCGTACGACCGTTCTCGGTCATCCACACACATCGACGCTGTAGGAGCATCGCCACTTCGAGTTCCATCGCTACCCGCGCGATCCGCCGCCGCACATCGGTTTTCGCGATCGCAGGTGATCCATCGGGCGCGCGCGTGGTGGTCGCCCACTCCTCGGCGTGGTGCAGGAGACGCGCGATGTGCGGTCCCCATCCTGACGCGTGCTCGTCCTGTAGCGACAACCCCAGCACCTGCCAGCCGGCGTCGACGTCACCGATGCGCCACTCGTCGCCGATGCGCACGTCGCTGTAGAAGGTGATGTTGGTGCGCTCGCCCGACAGCGTCCACACCGCTTGCGCTTCGAAGCCCTCTGAGCTCGTCGGCACGAGAAACATTGTGAGCCCCTTGTGCTTCGGTTTGTCGGGGTTCGTCCGGGCCAGCAGGAAGATGTAGTCTGAATCGCCCTGGAAATGTTGGAGGCTCCTGACCTTGGAAACGAGGATGCAGGTATGCCGAAGGAACAGTCTGCCGG
>NZ_LZSW01000005.1:0-71615 GCF_001665615.1 Mycobacterium sp. 852014-52144_SCH5372336 | reverse complement strand
AGCACCGACAACCCTGCACCGCAACAAAAATCAGCTCTGATCAGCACGAAAGCGCCCACGAAAACACGTGGAGCGCCACACATGTTCGATACGACAAGCGACGCGGGGTTGGTCGACCTGATGGGCCAGGCGCAGCGCGCCAGCCGGGTCGAGATCGCGCGTCAGCTGTTGGCAATCGGGCACTTCAGCCTGCGCCGCGTTCCCGAATGTGACGGCGAGAACGACGACAAGGTGGTCGATGACTGGGAGGTCGTGGCTTCCGAGATCGGTGCCGAACTCGGCATCAGCCGCGGACGGGCCTCGTCCATGATGAGCTCGGGCCAGGCCCTGATCAAACGGCTTCCCAAGGTGGCGAAGGTGTTCGCTGCCGGTGAGATCGAGTGGCAGGTGGTCAACATGCTGATCTACCGCACCGACCTGATGGTCAGCGAGGACGCCTGCGCACTGATCGACGCTATCTTCGCCGACCGGGCCGGCCAGTGGAACCACCTGTCGTACAACAAGCTCGTCGAGGTCGTCGACTGGCTGGTCCTTCAGATCGACCCGGACGCGGTGCGCCGAGCCAAATCCCGTGACGACGACCGCCATTTCGATGTCATACCTGGCCAGTACGGAATGGCCGACATCGTCGCCTGCCTACGCGGCGTCGACGGGGTGGCTTTGAGTCAGCGACTCGACGCGCTGGCCGCCACGGTCTGCCGGGAGGATCCACGAACGCACCGCCAGCGCCGGGCGGACGCGATCGCGGCGGTGCTTGCCCACGAGGACACGATGGTGTGCCAATGCGAACGACCTGACTGTCCCGCCGCTGGCAGGACGGCAACCACCGTTTTGGTCCATATGCTCGCCGAGCGGGACACCGTCGAAGGCACCGGCACGACACCGGGGTACGTATCCGGATTGGGTCCGGTTCCGGCGTCGACCGTCGCCGAGGTGGCGCGCCACGCCAAGCGGCGCCCCATTGAGATCCCCGACGACGCAGCACCCGAACCGCAGTACCGTCCCTCGACCGCGCTTGCCGATTTCGTACGCTCCCGCGACCTGACCTGCCGGTGGATGAATTGCGACCGTCCCGCCTGGCGATCCGACATCGACCACGCCGCGCCCTGGCCCTACGGGCCCACCCACCCGTCCAACAACGCCTGTTTCTGCCGGCTGCACCACCTGATGAAGACGTTCTACTGCGGACCCGGCGGGTGGATCGTGCGCCAACAACCCGACGGCGCCGTCATATTCACCAGCCCGACCGGGCGCATACACACCACTACTCCGTTCGGAGCGATGCTGTTTCCACAACTCGGCGCTTCCACCGGCACACTTCACCTGCCCGAGATGCCTGCACCGGCACCGGGACGCGGGATCTGCATGCCCACCCGCCGACGCTCCCGCCGCCAGAACCGCGAGCGGCGCATCCAACGCGAACGCGCCCTCAACGCCACGATCCGAGCGGAAAACACCACGCCGGCCACCCAGACTTTCGGCAGCTTCTACCCGCTGGGCACCGGTCCGCCGACCGATCCGAGAGCTCTGCTGGACGATCCGCCGCCGTTCTAGCACCCGAGGGGGACGGTTCGATGACGGGGAGCGTCGCGAAGGCTAGACCACGCCGCTGACGTACTGGCCGCGGTGCACCGCTTCCAGCACCGTGCGCATCGCCTCGGCACTCTGCTGCCAGGAGAACTCACCGCAGCGGACATGTGCCTTGGCTCCGAGTTGCTCGCGCAGCACGTGATCGGATAACAGTTCAGCCAAACCGCCGACCAGACCGTCGAAGTCGTCGACCAACACGCCGGTCACGCCGTCGACGATGGAGTCTGTCAGTCCACCGGACGACCGGTAGCCGATCGTGGGCACCGAATGCTGGCCAGCCTCGATGACCGCCAACGCCCAGCCCTCCTTGCGCGAGGGCAGCATGTGTACCCAAGCCTCTTGCAGCACACGGTGTTTGGCCTCGTCGTCGATGTGGCCGTGAAAGGTCACCGCATCGGAGATGCCGAGCAGGGCGGCGTGTTCGACCAGCCGCTGCTCCCACCAGCCGCCGCCCACGACGTCGAGCGTCAGCCCTGGCAAGCGCGGCCGCAGCGCGGCGACGGCCTCCAGCGCGTCCTCGATCTGCTTGTGCGGCACCAGACGTGACAACACCACGACCCGCGGGGCCGGCGCGCGCCTGGGGGCCAACGTCGAGGCCGGCGCCTCGTCGAGCCCGTTGCGCACCACCGCGATCTGTCCGGGACGCACGCCCAACGCGGCCAAATCACGCGACGACGGCAGCGACACCGTGACGTACTGATTACGCCGGTGCGCCCGCGGCGAGAGCCTCGACTCGACGAACCAGCCGATTCGGCCCTTCACCGGCCCGGCCACCGGCCACTGCTCGCGGTGACAGTGGTGCACGAGCACAGCGACGCGCCGCCCGTAGGCCAGTCGCGCCATGAACGGGATGCCGTTCTGCGTGTCGATCACCACGTCGGGTCGCGCGCGCCGCAGCGGCCCGAGCCCGAAACGGGCCAACACCATCGCCAGCCCCGCCCAGATGTAAACGGTGTGGCGCCCGCCGCCGCGGCTGACGCGTACTCCGTCGACGACCTCGCGACGCGCGGCTCCCGGATAGCGCGCTGTGCGCAGCGTGACCTCGATACCCGACGCGGCCAACTGCGCGCCGATGCGCTGCAGGTAGGCCTCGCTGCCGCCACCCTGTGGATGGCCGGTGTCGCGCCAGCACAGCAGCAGCACCGATCGGAGCGGACGGGCAGACATCGGCAACAGCGTAGTCGGATCGCGGCGCTGCGTAGTCTTCGGTTCCATGCCAGTCACCGACCGGTTCGCCGAGCGGGCGACACTGTCGCGGTCGCTGCGCCTGCTCGCGCAGTTCCGCTTCGAGCAGAGCGACCCGGCACGGTTCTACGGCGCTCTCGGCGAGGACACCGCCGAGATGGTCGCCGACCTGTGGCTGGCCACGGATGGATCGACGCCGGCCGGGCGGACGGTGCTCGACGTCGGCGGCGGCCCCGGTTACTTCTCAGAAGCGTTCGCCGACAAAGGTTTTCGCTACATCGGGGTCGAACCGGATCCGGCCGAGATGCACGCCGCTCCGGGGCTGGTGACCGCGAGCACCTACGTGCGGGCATCTGGGACGGCTTTGCCGTTCGCCGACGCCAGCGTCGACATCTGCCTGTCCTCGAACGTGGCCGAGCACGTGCGGCGGCCGTGGCGGATGGGCGCGGAGATGCTTCGGGTGACCCGGCCCGGCGGGCTGGTGGTGCTGTCGTACACGGTGTGGCTGGGCCCGTTCGGCGGGCATGAGACCGGGTTGTGGCACTACCTCGGCGGCGCCCGTGCCGCGCGCCGATACACCCGCAGGCAGGGCCATCCGCCGAAGAACAACTACGGTTCGTCACTGTTTGCGGTATCGGCGGCCGACGGCCTGCAGTGGGCGGCGAGCACCGGTGCGTTGGTCGCCGCTTTCCCCCGCTACCACCCGAGATGGGCGTGGTCGCTGACGAAGGTACCGGTTGTGAGGGAGTTCCTGGTGAGCAACCTGGTGCTGGTTCTGCGGGCGCCGTGAGCGGCCGACTGCAACAGGTTCTACTTCGGCGGCTTCCTAGGTAGTGTGACGGTCATGACACAGAGCACCGCGTATCGCACCGAATGGGACCAGCTGTTCATCGGCGGCAAGTGGGTCGAGCCGGCCACCTCCGATGTGATCGAGGTGCACTCGCCCGCCACCGGCGAGTTGGTGGGCAAGGTGCCGCTGGCGTCGGCCGCCGATGTCGACGCGGCATGCGCCGCCGCCCGCAAGGCGTTCGACGAGGGCCCGTGGCCGCACAAGACGCCGCAGGAGCGGGCCGCGGTGCTGGCGGCGGCGGTCAAGCTGATGGAGGAGCGCGGCGACGAGCTGAAGTTCCTGCTGGCCGCCGAGACCGGCCAGCCGCAGACCATCGTCGACATGATGCAGTACGGCGCGGCGATGTCGTCGTTCCAGTACTACGCGGGCGCGGCCGACAAGTTCCCGTGGAAGGAGATCCGCGACGGCATCTACGGCCAGACCATGGTCGTGCGCGAACCGATCGGCGTCGTCGGCGCCGTCACCGCGTGGAACGTGCCGTTCTTCCTGGCCGCCAACAAGCTCGGCCCCGCGCTGTTGGCCGGCTGCACCGTCGTGCTCAAGCCGGCCGCCGAGACACCGCTGTCGGTGTTCGCGATGGCCGAGATGTTCGCCGAGGCCGGTCTGCCCGAAGGGGTACTGTCGATCGTCCCCGGTGGCCCCGAGACCGGTCGCGCGCTGACCGCCAACGACCAGATCGACAAGTACACGTTCACCGGCAGCTCCGCGGTCGGCAAGGAGATCGCGAAGATCGCCGCCGAGAAGCTCAAGCCGTGCACGCTGGAGCTGGGCGGTAAGTCCGCCGCGATCATCCTCGAGGACGCCGACCTGGATTCCACCCTGCCGATGCTCGGGTTCTCGGGCGTGATGAACAGCGGGCAGGCCTGCGTCGCACAGACGCGCATCCTGGCGCCCCGGTCGCGCTACGACGAGGTTGTGGAAAAGATCGCCAACTTCATCGGCGCGATGCCCGTCGGCCTGCCCGACGACCCGAACGCCGCGATCGGCCCGCTGATCTCGGAGAAGCAGCGCGACCGCGTCGAGTCCTACATCAAGAAGGGCGTCGACGAGGGTGCGCGCCTCGTCACCGGTGGTGGCCGCCCGGAGGGTCTGGACAACGGCTGGTTCGTGGAGCCGACCGTGTTCGCCGATGTCGACAACTCGATGACGATCGCCCAGGAGGAGATCTTCGGACCCGTGCTCGCGGTCATCCCCTACGAGACCGAAGAGGACGCGATCCGCATCGCCAACGATTCGGTGTACGGCTTGGCCGGCTCGGTGTGGACCACCGACAACAAGAAGGCGCTCGAGGTCGCGTCGAAGATCCGCACCGGCACCTACGCGGTCAACATGTACGCGTTCGATCCCGGCGCCCCGTTCGGCGGCTACAAGAACTCCGGCATCGGCCGCGAAAACGGTCCGGAGGGCATCGAGGCCTACGTCGAGCACAAGAGCGTGCTGCTGCCGTTCGGCTACACCCCCGAGGACTAGAACGCGTCTTCGGGCACGTCCATCGCGTCGAGGCCGATGGTCTCGATGATGCCGCGCGCAGAGGTCAACAGCGGCAGCATGTGCTCGGCGAAGAAGTTCGCCGCGGCGACCTTGCCGGTATAGAACGCCCGGTCGCCCGCGGAGACGTCGCCGTCCAGCGCGGCCAGCGCGATCTCGGCCTGGTGCAACAACAGCCAGCCGATCACCAAATCGCCGACGGCGAGCAGAAAGGGCACCGAGGCCAGGCCGATGCGGTACAGCTCGCGCGGGTTCTCCTGCGCCGAGACCAGGTATCCGGTCAGGGCCGCGACCATCGCCTGCACGTCCTGCAGCGCGGTGGCTAACCGGGCGCGACCGTCGGCGAGCTCTGCACGCGCGAGGTCACTGCGGATGAACTCCTCGATCTGACTGGCCAGGTGCGCCAGCGCGGCACCTTGGTCGCGGGCGATCTTGCGGAAGAAGAAGTCCTGCGCCTGGATGGCGGTGGTGCCCTCGTACAGGGAGTCGATCTTGGCGTCCCGGATGTACTGCTCGATCGGATAGTCCTGCAGGAAACCCGAACCGCCGAACGTCTGTAGGGATTCGGTCAGGCACTGATATGCCCGTTCCGAACCCACACCTTTGACGATCGGCAACAGCAGATCGTTCACGCGGCCTGCCATTTCGGCGTCGGCTCCGGAGACGATCTGCGCGACGGGGGGATCCTGGTGGGCGGCGGTGTAGAGGTAGAGCGCGCGCAGCCCTTCGGCGTAGGACTTCTGCGTCAGCAGCGCCCGGCGCACATCCGGGTGATGCAGGATCGTCACCCGCGGCGCGGTCTTGTCGGTCATCTGGGTCATGTCCGCGCCCTGCACCCGGGTCTTGGCATAGTCCAGCGCATTGAGATAACCCGTCGACAACGTGGCGATCGCCTTGGTGCCCACCATCATTCGGGCGTACTCGATGACCTTGAACATCTGGGCGATGCCGTTATGGGAGTCGTTGACCAGCCAGCCCACGGCGGGCACCCCGTGTTGACCGAAGGTCAGCTCGCACGTCGCCGACACCTTCAACCCCATCTTGTGCTCGACGTTGGTGACGAAGACGCCGTTGCGCTCGCCGAGTTCACCGGTCTCGGGGTCGAAGTGGAACTTCGGCACGATGAACAGGCTCAGACCCTTTGTGCCCGGTCCCGCGCCCTCGGGGCGGGCCAGCACGAGATGCACGATGTTCTCGAACAGGTCGCCGGCGTCGCCGTTGGTGATGAACCTCTTCACCCCGTCGAGATGCCATGTGCCATCGGGCTGTTGGACGGCCTTGGTGCGGCCGGCGCCGACGTCGGAACCGGCGTCGGGTTCGGTGAGGACCATCGTCGCGCACCAGTCGCGCTCCACCATGAGCCCGGCCCAGTGTCTCTGCTGCTCGTTGCCAATGCCGTAGAGGATGTCCGCCATCTTCGATCCGGCCTGGTAGATGAACACCGCCGGATTGCCGCCGAGGACGAACTCGTTGATCGCCCATTCCACGGCGGCCGGTGCCGCCACCCCGCCGATGTCCTCGGCCATCCCGACGCGGAACCACTCGCCTTGCTGCCAGGCCTTGAACGACTTCTTGAACGGCTCGGGCAGCGTCACCTCATGGGTGGCGGTATCGAATGTGGGCGGGTGCCGATCGGATTCGGCGAACGACTCGGCGAGCGGACCCTCGGCCTGCCGGGCGGCTTCGTCGAGCATCTGGCGCACCGAATCGCCGTCGAGTTCGCCGAACTCGCCGGTCGCCAGCGCCTTGTCGAGACCCAGCACCTCGAAGAGGTTGAACTCGAGATCCCGCACGTTGCTTCTGTAGTGGCCCATCACGAGCGCCTTTCGTTCGCGTGGAGCCGAGCGTAGCCGTCCGATGGCGCTGCGACCTGCACTTCAGCTCAGTAGCCTGACTCTCACCGCATTATGATCTTTCCCATAATGGGGGTCGGCCGCTCGGCAGGGTTGACGCGGCTAGACAAGCCCGTCTAGCTGGGCCGATCCAATACATTGCTGTGATGTGGAATACATTGATTGCTCCCTTGTGTTGACGGTTTTATGCTGTTCGTCATAGCCAGGGAGGCACCCGATGTGGGTCATTGAAGTCAACGTCGCCGGATACCGGTTCACCCATCGCGTGCACGACCGCCGGGTCTTCCGCTTCAGCCCCCGTACGCTCGGTTGGCGTCCGGCGCACCTGCGTCGCACGCCCGCAGCCTGATCGCCCCATTGGAGGTTGACCTGTCTTCCGTCGGGACGAAGACCGCCAACAAGCGCGGTTCGACGCGCACCAAAATGCTGATCGCCGCAGTCGAGGTGTTACGGGAGCGCGGCGCGGCAGGCGTCACGATCGACGAAGTGCTCGCCCGCAGCGGTACGCCGCGCGGGTCGGTGTACTACCACTTCCCCGCGGGCCGCAACCAGATCCTGCGCGAGGCGCTGAGCTACGCCGGTGACGCGATCACCAAGGAGATCGACGAAGCGGCCGCCAAGGGCGGAATGCATCTGGTCCGCAACTTCGTGGCGTTCTGGGAAGAACTGCTCGTCGAGAGCGACTTCGTGGCCGGCTGCCCGGTGGTGGCGGCGGCGATCGGTTCGGCTGCCGAGGAACCGCAGTTGACCAGCGTGGCGGGCAGCATCTTCGGCCACTGGCGTGACGCGCTGACCCGCGCGTTCGTCTCCGACGGCTTCGACGAGTCCGACGCGGCCTCCCTTGCGATCACCTGCATCGCGGCGCTGGAGGGCGCAGTGGTGCTGTGCCGGTCGACCCGCTCGGTCGACCCGCTCCACGATGTCGCTCAGCAAATCGAATTCCTGATCAGATCAAGGGATTTCATCCGCCGCTACGGCGTGCCCGACCGCAACTGAGCCGAGCGCCATCGCGCGCAGACAAAGTCTCTGTTCACCGCCGCCTCGACCAGTTCCCATTCCGAACGGATCGGCAGCACCGGCGAACCCGCGCCGAGCGAGCACGGCGCGTAGCTGACGATCATCTCGTCGATGAGATCCGCCTCAACGAACTGTCGCGCGGCATCGCCGCCACCGACCACCCACACGTCCTTGTCCGCCGCGGCGGCGAGCAGTTCGGGATGCAGATCGGCGACGTCGCCGGCGAACGTTTGCACATCGTGTCCGCGCTCGACGATGTGCGGTCGCCGCGTCAACACCCAGGACGGTTGCTCGTACATCCAGTCACCGGGATGGTTGCGCACGATCCATTCGTAGGTCGCCGAACCCATCACCACGGCGCCGATCGTGGCGATGAACTCGTCGTAGTGGAACGGTCCGTCCCGGTCGATGTCGCGCGATGTCAGCCAGTCCAGGCTGTCGTGTTCGTCGACGATGAAACCGTCCAAGCTGGCCGCCGTGTAGTAGACCGTCGCCAAGTCAGTTGCCCCTCATCCACTCCAACGGATCCCCCATGCGGACGTCGATCCCGTGGTGGGCCAGCATCGTTCGGGCCAGTCCGCGCCGGAGGGCTGCGTACTCCAACACGTGTGCGACGATGCCGTACAGCTGAAACGATTCGGGCGGATCGCACAGCGCGTCGATGACGGTGTCCCCCATCCGGCCGTCGGCGGCGTACTCGGAAACCATTGCCGTCCAGCACTTTGCGATGTCGTCGTGATGTCGGGCCAGCTGCGCGGCGGTGGTCGTTTCTCCTCGGGTGGCCGAGCGGTCAGGAAAGTCGCGTCCTTCGATCGTGGCCAGCCACACCTGCTTGGTCCAGACGATCGCACCGAGCACCGCTCCGACGCTGGGTTCGGGACCGTCCCAGTCGAGGACCACCTGCCCAGGCGAAATCTCCTCTTGCCACTGCTCTTTCGTCAGGTTGCGCGCGCAGTCGATCAGATACGCGGTGTCGGCGACGTCGTGCGCCACCATCAGTTGGGAGATGTCGGGCTCCTTCGCGTCCCCGGCGTTGTCGAGCCACAGCGAGTGCGGCGGGTGGAAGTGAAGGCCGTTGGGCGCGGTCACCCGGAACTCGACGTCAGCGGCCCTCGACGGCGGCACACCGAAGGTGCGTCGGAAGGCGCGCGAGAACACCTCGACCGACGACCAGCCTTCGTCGGCGGCGACGGCAGTCACGCGCTCACCCTGCTGCAGTCGCCATGCTGCGCGTTCGAGCATGATGCGGCGGCGCATCGCCGCGGGCGACTCGCCGGTCAGGCGCCGCACTTCCCGCGAGAAGTGGAATTCGGAGGCGTGCGTGCTGCGGGCCATGCGATCCACCCCGCTGTTGTCCGCAGCGACGACCGCGTCGAGCAGTTCGCGCAGGCGGTCGCGGCGCGCTTCGGTGGTCACGATCACCGAGTATGGTCGCGCCGCGGGCGTAAGAACATGACGATTCCTGCTGCGTTCAGCTGTCCAGCACCTCGTGCACCCGGGCTTCGATGTCGCGGTGGTCACCGAGGTCGGTCAGGTCGATCCCGAAGCGGCCGGTCAGTTCGGCGAGGACGTCGGCGGCGGTGTCGAGGCGCACTCGTTCGGTGTCTCCCCCGCTATGGATGGCCAGGTTACGGCCGCGCAGGTTCCACCGCGCGTCGTCGGTGACCAGCGCCACCGACAGACCGGTGACAAATCCCGACTCGGGAAACGTTGACACGTACCAACTTCCGACCTGCAGGTCGATCTGCGGGCGCGGGTGGGTCTCGAACGTGTACAGCGGCTGCCACTGTCCGCGGATCTCGGCCTCCAACTCGAAGCCCTCGTCGTGCTCGCGCAGCCGGTAGGGCTCGTGGCGCGTCGCCTGCACGGGCCCGGCTTCGAGCCGGATCGGCGAGGTCAGCGTCTGCCCACCGAACCCGATGTCGACCAACCACGGTCCGTCGTCTGCCGGGACACGCACCGCCAGCACCTGATGCGTCTGTGCGGGAAGTGCGCCCGACTGGTTCATCCACACCACCCGGCCTGCGAGCCGCTGCACGCCGTAGCCCAGCGCCTCGAGCACGAAACCCATCAGGCCGTTCTGCTCGTAGCAGTAACCGCCGCGGCGACGGCGCACGAGCTTGCGGGCCAGCGCGCCCGCACTGAGGTCGACGACGGGAATGCCCAGGAGCGGATCGAGGTTCTCGAACGGGATCGACCGGTTGTGCGCCGCCACCAAGGCGCGCAGCGTGGACAGCGTCGGCTCCGTAGAGCCGGTGTAGCCGATCCGGTCCAGATAGGCCGCCACGTCGAGCGTGGCCGTCACGTCGGTTGCCATGCCCACATCTTGCGACCTCAACGGCCGTTCAGGTCAACCATTGCCGCGCGGCGGCGAGACTCCGCGCGGCGGAACCTAGGGCTTGCCGCGGGCCGGCGTCTGGTTCGCGACGCCGTGCCGAAGCGGGGTGTTGGCCTGCGCGGCCGTCGACTCCTGCACGGGCGAACCGCCCGCCGTACCGCTCACCTCGGGCGCGTTGCTCGGGTCACCGGACGATGGCTCGGCGCCGTGGGTCAACTCCTTGAGCCGCGCGTGCAGCACCTCGAGCACCGGGATGCGGTTGCCGTGCGCGGTCTCGTGGTCGAACACCGCCCGCAGCGCGGGCTCGTCGAGCGCACGGATGCGGTGCCGCAACTCGGTCAACGGCAGCTGGTCGTAGTCGATGATCGGCAGGTCGTCGCTCTGCGCCATGCGCTGTCTCCTTAGAGGTGAGGTAGGCCGTCGGTCGGCGAGGGCATCGCTGTCCCCGGGCCGTCGGCGCGTCTGCGATAAAGGGCGATCACCACGGCGACCGCTCCGATACCGGCGAGCGCCAGCGTCGGCCACATCGCGGCCTGCACCAACCACACTCGTCGCTGCACCTTGAAGATGCGCTTCTGCGCGTTCCGCGCTCGGGACAACGTTTCCACGTCTAACGGTTGCCCCGGGCGGCGGTTATGAAACCCGTTACGTTCCCGTCCACTTCGGCGCCCGCTTCTCGGCGAACGCGATCGCGCCTTCCTTGGCGTCGTTGGACATGAAGACCGGTCCGAAGATTTCGACCTGCTTCTTCCACATCTCCTGGGAGTTCCAGTCGCGCGATTCGACGATGATCCGCTTGGTCGCGGCCACCGCGAGCGGACCGTTGGCGGTGATCTTCTCGGCGAAGGCGATCGCCGCCTCCAACGCCTGACCGGGTTCGGCGAGGACGTTGACCATGCCGAGGTCGTGGGCGCGCTGCGCGGACAGGCTCTCACCGGTCAACGCCAGTTCCATCGCGAGGCCGTAGGGAAGCCGCTGCGGCAACCGCAGCAGTCCGCCGCCGCCGGCGACCAGCCCGCGCTTGACCTCGGGAATGCCGAACGCGGATTCCTTCGACGCCACGATCAGGTCGGTGGCCAGCGCCAGCTCGCAGCCACCGGCGAGGCAGTAGCCCTCCACCGCGGCGATGAGCGGCTTGGCGGGCGGGCGCTCGGTGAAGCCCAGGCCGCGGCCCTCGATGGCCACGTTCTCGCCGCGCGCGAACGCCTTGAGGTCCATGCCTGCGCTGAACGAGCCGCCCGCTCCGGTCAGGATGCCCACCGACAGGCCGGCATCGCCGTCGAGTCGGTCCATGGCGTCGGCAAGGCCGCGGCTGACGTCGGCGTTCACCGCGTTGCGGGCCTGCGGGCGGTTGATGGTGATGATCAGGATGCGGTCGCGCTGTTCGACAAGGACGACGGGTTCAGTGTTGTCACTCACGCGGCTGATCGTAACGGTCCGCGGATGAGATCATGCGGGCGCAGCGGGCGCGTGCACGCCGATCTCGGCGATCGCCGCACGGCTCTGACCGTCGGCGGCGCCCAACTTCGTAATCCACACCACCACCCGCGCGACGGGCCGCGGGTCCGTCACGGGAATCCGCGTCACGCCGGGCTCCACGGGTGTGGCGGGCGTGAGCTCGAAGGTGTCGGTCAGCGCCTTCGGGTCATCGGGCTTGTCGGTGCCGCGTACCTGGATCAGCGAGCCCGCGCTGTTCTGGTCGACGGTGACCGCGGTGATCGGCGTGGGTTCGCGCAACGAGATGAGCAGACCCACGCCGGGTTTGAATTTCGGGAACGGATCGGCGTCGTAGTAGCGGTCGGTCGACCATGCCGTCTCAGGCTTGGCGTCGATCGCCAATCCGGCATCGCCGGGGCTGTCCGGAGATCCGTCGGGGGAGAAGACGGTCGCCGCCTCCAACGGGATGCGGTCGCCGGGAGCCAGTCCGCGCACGGTCTTGGTCTGCTCGGGCGGTGGGGGCGCCGCGGTCGTCGTCGGCACCAGCCCGAGCTTGTCCGCGTCCATCGCGACGTTGTCGTCGTTGGTCTCCAGCAGACCGTTGAGCGAGGAGCCCAGCGCCAGCATCCCCACCGCAACAATGGCCGCGGCGGCACCGAGGCCCGTGCGCAGGATGGCGCGGCGGGCCGCCTCCTTCTGTTCCTGGGGTCCGAAGTTGCGGAATTCGGCATAGCGTCCGGACTCGACAGTCGGCAGGGGCGGCATCACTCGGTGAGTCGACTCCATGTCAGACGCCGCAGCCTGCTCCAGCAATGTGAGAAGCGTTGCGGCGCTGTTGATTCCACCATTGTCCCGTAGGAGCGCCGAGGTTGTCGTGGAGATCAGGAAGGGGATCCGGGGATCGACTTCGGCCGGCTCTTCGGGTTGGGCCGCACCGTCCGGCCACTGGCCGAGCAGCAGCGTGGACAGGACGCAGCCGATCCCTCGCAGATCGGTCTGCGCGGTGGCCTCGGGAAGGATGGCGGGAAACGCCAGCGCCACCTGTCCGCCGGCACCCACCCGCAACCGCGCGGGATCGTCGACCGACAGCACGAGGCCCGCACGGTGTGCCGCCTCGGCGGCCGCGGCCAACGCTCGCGTCATGGCGGCGACGGAATCCGGCGCCTGCCCCTCGTCCGCGACGTCACGGAGGCTCTGCCCGGGAAGCCAGTCGGACGCCACGACACCGAAGGCTCCCGTATGCATCACCTCGAGCACCGGCGCGATACCCGCTGTGTCGAGGCCACGAAGCCGGATGGTGCGCGCGAGGATCTCGTGGACGAACTCGTCGGGCAATTCGTGCGCAACATCGACGACGGTCAGCGCGACATGCTGGCCCGAGGCGATGTCGAGCGCCTGCCAGAATTCCAGCAGCGGGCGGCTGCCGTGTGCGGCGAGCAGCCGGTAACGGCCCCCGATCGCCATGCCGGGGATCAGTCGTTGACTTGTCGCCATCGCTCCGAACTTGCTCAACGGTCGCGGTCCGCCCGTCCGCTGCGGTGCGGAGGGGACCCGAGCCGACCCGATTGTCGACGGTGGATAGCCGCGGGGTGCGGTGCCTAAACGCGTCAGTCGCCCTTCTTGCCGTTCCCGTTGCCCCGTCCGTTGCCATTGCCCGGGCCGCCCTTCTTCGGCGGCTTGGGCGGTTCGGGCTGCTCGAAGACGAGCACCGGTGGCGGCAGCGGCGCCGCGGTGGTGGTCGGCGGGGGCGGTGGCGGCTGCGCCGGGGTGCTGGTGCTGACCTGTTGCGGCGGCTGCGTGGTCGACGACGGGTCGAGCGCCAAGGCGAGGCCGGCGACGACCAACGCGACGAACCCCGCGGCCGCGATCAGAAGCTTGCGCTCACGGCTCATCGGCCGCCGCCGCGGTGCCGGAGCGACGAAGTAGTTGGCGGAGGGCGCCAGCGGTTCGGCGAGGATCTTCGTGGCGGGTCGTGGCGCCGCTGCGGGTGCCGGTCCCATCGAGGGAGCGCCCATCAGCGCGGCGCGCATGTGCTCGGCGCTGGTGAACCGCTGGCTCGCGTCTCGGGCCATCGCCCGGTCGATCGTCGCGGCCAGCGCCGGGTCGATGTCGGGACGCACCACGCTGATCGGAGGCGGCGGTGCGTCGAGGATGGCGTGCAGCAGGGCGGCGGGATTCTCCTGCGGGAACGGCCGCCGCCCGGTCAACGCCTCATAACCCATCACGCCAACGGCGTAGAGGTCGTCGGCGACCGAGGCCGGTGCGCCGGCGACCCGCTCCGGGCTCATGTAGGCCATCGTGCCGACGATCTGGCCGGTCGCGGTGAGCGCGGAGCCCGCCGTCTTGGCGATGCCGAAGTCGGCGACCTTCATCGCACCGCTGTTCGGCGCGATCAGCACGTTGCCGGGCTTGATGTCACGGTGGACGATGCCCGCCGCATGCGCGCAGCCCAGCGCGCCGAGCACGTCGTGCAGCATCGACCGGACACGCGGTGGCGGCATCGGCCCCGTCTCGATCTCGTCCTGCAGCGTCCGTCCCGGCAGGCGCTCCATGACGATGAACGGGCTGCCGTCATGCTCGCCGCTGTCGTGCACCGACACGATGTTGGGGTGGTTCAGCCCCGCGGCGGCGCGGGCCTCCTCCTCGAACCGTCGCCGCATATCGGTGTCGGTGGTGAACGCCGGATAGAGCAGCTTGATCGCCACCGGCCGGTGCAGCCGGGTGTCCCAGCCGTCGTGAACCTCCGCCATCCCGCCGCGACCGAGTACACCTCGTAGTTCGTAGCGGTCCGCAAGTAGGTCGCGGCCGTCCATGCGGATAAGGTAGCCGCACCCCCTTGAGCGCAAACGCTCGCCGTTTGTCCTGCACAGGGGCGCTCCGCTAAACTAGAACACGTTTCAGTTCCGATCAGAGGGGGTGCGGTGGCCACCGGAGACGCCGAGCCGTCGCAGCTCACAAAATGGGACCCGGGCCTGACCGAGCGCTTCTTCGCCGTCACCCGCCCGCTCCTCAAGCGCTACTTCCGCTCCGAGGTGCGCGGACTCGAGAACATCCCCGCGGGCGGTGCGCTGTTGGTGTCCAACCACTCCGGCGGCATGCTGCCGATGGACGTGCCGATCCTGGCGGCGGACTTCTACGAGCATCACGGCTACGACCGGCCCATCTACACGCTCAGCCACGACATGCTGATGGTCGGACCGACCGGTGAGTTCTTCCGCAAGATCGGCTACATCAGCGCCAACCACGAGAATGCCGACCGGGCACTGCGCTCCGGCGGTCTGGTCGTGGTGTTCCCCGGCGGTGACTACGACGTGTACCGGCCCACGTTTTCGGAGAACGTCATCGACTTCGGCGGGCGAACCGGCTACATCAAGGCCGCCCTCAACGCGGGTGTCCCGATCGTCCCGACCGTCGGCATCGGCGGCCAGGAGACCCAGATCTTCCTGTCGCGCGGCACCTGGTTGGCCGAGCGTCTCGGCCCGATCGCGCGCCTGGCGCGCACCAAGATCCTGCCGGTCTCATTCGGCTTCCCGTTCGGCCTGTCACTGGTGGTGCCGCCCAACATCCCGCTGCCGTCCAAGATCGTCATGCAGGTGTTGCCGCCGATCGACATCGTCGCCGAGTTCGGCGAGGACCCCGACATCGACGAGGTCGACGCCCACGTCCGCCGGGTGATGCAGCGGGCCCTCGACGAGCTGGCCACCGAGCGCCGCCTCCCGATCCTCGGCTGAGACTTGTTTTGGACAGCCGTCTGGGGGATATGACGGACCTCGATGACTAGACGCCGTTTTCCGCTGCTGCGCGCGGCGGCCGAACTCGCCAATGCCGCCAACGGTGTGCAGCCGCTCGGGCGCGAGGGCTACATCACGCTGCCGGTGTTCGCATTCGGCTGGCCGACGACCGAGGCCGCGCCGCTGTACCTGACCGGTTCGGTGCTGGACGCCATACGGCGCGGCCTGCGTGGGGACTTCCGCGGTGCGCGGGGCCGTATCGCGTTGGCGCTCACCGCGATCGCATGGGCGTTGCTCGGCCTGATCATGTACCGCAACGCGACGTCGAAGCGCTATTTCGAGGAACCGCTGCGTGAGGCGCTCGGCGACGACTACAAGCAGGTGGCTTCGTCGTCGCAACCCGGCAGGCGGCGTCGGCTCGCTAACGTCGGCGTTCCCCCGAACGAACTGCTGCGCCGCCGCTACGTCGAGCGGGCCAACACCGTCCAGTACGGCCCGCACGGCCGGGTCAACCGCGCCGACATCTGGCGGCGTGCCGACCTGCCGCGCGACGGCAAGGCGCCGGTGCTGCTGCAGGTGCCGGGGGGTGCGTGGGCGATCGGCATGCGCAGGCCGCAGGCCTATCCCCTGCTCAGCTACATGGCCGAGCGGGGCTGGGTGTGCGTCTCGATCGACTACCGCGTCAGCCCGCGGCACACCTGGCCCGCGCACATCGTCGACGTCAAACGGGCCCTGGCCTGGATCAAGGAGAACATCGCCGACTACGGCGGGGACCCCGACTTCGTCGCGATCACCGGCGGCTCGGCGGGCGGGCACCTGTCCTCGCTGACCGCGCTGACGCCGGATGATCCGCAGTGGCAGCCGGGCTTCGAGGACGCCGACACGTCGGTGGCGGCCGCGGTCCCGATCTACGGACGCTACGACTGGGTGTCGGCACGAGGCTCCGGCCGCAAGGAGTTCATCGGTTTCCTGCAGAAGTTCGTCGTGAAAAAGCCCATCAGCGAGAACAAGCAGACCTATGTCGACGCCTCCCCGATCATGCGGGTGCGTCGCGACGCCCCACCGTTTTTCGTGCTTCACGGTCAGGACGATTCGATCATTCCGGTGCAGGAGGGACGCGATTTCGTCGAGGCGCTTCGCAAGGTGTCGACGTCCACCGTGGCCTACGCCGAAATCCCGCACGCCCAGCATGCATTCGACTTCTACGGGTCACCGCGGGCGCACTACACGGCGCAGGCCGTCGAACGTTTCCTGTCCTGGGTGCACGCGCAGCGCCACGCGCCGAGCGGTCAACTGCCGCAGGCTGAATCCGCGGGTGCGTAGAAGTCTGAGCCGAAGCCGCCCTACTGCGCCATGGCGGACTCGACCACCGTAAGTTCACTCGAAAGCCCTGCGGCCCCGCGGATCTCGACGAATGCGGCGATCATCGCGTCGGTCAACTCGTGCGGGTCCTCGAGCGTCGCGCCGTCGGACAGCACCGAGATGTTGAGTTGGTCGACGTAGCTCCACACCGTGATGTTCAACCCGCTGCCGGTGGTCAGCGGTCCGACGGAGTAGATCTCGGTGACCAGCGCGCCGCCCACGCGACCGGGTTGCCGCGGACCGGGCACGTTGGAGATCGGCAGGTTCAACACCTTGTTCTGGCCGTCTTTTTCGGCCAGCCAGGAAAACAGCCGCTCGGCAGGGCGCGGCGGGAAGTACGCCGACCACCGGCTCACCAGCTCCGGGCCCATCAGGTGATGCGTTTCCTTGGCCTCCACCGCGGCATCGTGCACCGCCTGGACCCGCTGCAGCGGATCCTCGAGCTGGATGGGGACCGTCATCATCACACCGGTGAAGTAGTTTCCAGAGATCCGATCCGGTGAGAAGTCGAAACTGACTGGCACGGAAGCCAACAGCGGATGGTCGGCCTGACCGTCGTACTTCAGGGAGAGTTCCCGCAACGCGCCCGCCGAGATCGCGAGCACCATGTCGTTGATGGTGACGCCCAGATGCTTTGCCGTCTCCTTGACGTCGGCGAGCGCCAGGGTGGCGGTGGCGAACTTGCGTTGCGCGTCGACGCGGTGATTCATGAACGACGGCGGCGGCGTGAACGGCCGGGTGAGTTCGGGTGAGAGTTTCTTCGCGCTCTTGCGCACACGTTGCAGACCCTGCGCCGTATAGCGCATGACGCTCGGTAGCCGGCCGATTTGGCGCATGTGGTCGGCGAACGCGGTCCGCACCAACTCCGCCTTGCCCGGCGGCGGATCCGTTGCGTACGAGTCACGCTCGGCTTGCGGGCCTTGCTGCAGATCCATCCCGCGGGCCAAAAGATTCGCCGACGCGACCCCGTCGGCGAGGGCGTGGTGAATCTTGCCGAGCACCGCGATTCGTCCGTTGGCCAGACCTTCGATGAAATACATCTCCCACAGCGGCCTGCTGCGGTCCAGCGGCGTGCTGGCGATCTGGCCGATTGCTTCGTCGAGTTGCCTGCGACCGCCTGGGCTGTCCACCCGCCAGTGCCGCACGTGGTACTCGAGGTCGACTTCGCAGTTCTCCCGCCACATCGGGTGGTGGAACTTGAACGGGATGTCGACGAGCTCGTATCGGAACGGGTCGAGTTTGTAGAGCCGCCCGTGGATGACGCGGCGGAACTCCTCGATGCCGAAGGGACGGTCACCCAACTCGGAGAGGTCGATCACCGCCAGCTTGAGCGTGTGCATATGCACCGTCGGAGTTTCGCTGTACAGCAGGATCGCGTCCCAGCCGCTGAGCCTTCTCACGTCGCGACCCCTCCCTCCGGAGGAGCCTATATAACCTCTTTGGCCCCCACCAGCGTCCGGTTTCGGTGAATCTGGTTCAGGAACAATCCTATTGCCATCGCGGCCGAGCCGGTCCTGGCCCCGTCGGTCATGTCGAACGCGTGCCCGGCGCCGGGCAGTTCGACGTAACTGACCACCGACCGGGACACCGCGCGCAGCCGTTCGACGAACGAACGGGCCTGCGCCACCGGGATGACACTGTCGCCGGTGCCGTGGACGATCAGGAACGGCGGTGCCTCGGGATGCACCTGGGCGATCGGGGACGCCTTGCGGTAAACGTCCGGACGCTTGGCGAGTTTGTGTCCCACGACGACGCGCTCGAGGAAGTCCACGAAGCGCACCCGCTCGACGGTGGACTTGTCCTCCCAGTCGTAGCGACCGTAGATGCCCACCACCGCGTCCACCGACGTGTCGGAGCCTTCCGGCAGCTCGGCCTGCAGCTCCGGATCGTTGGCGGTGAGTCCTGCCAGCGCTGAGAGGTGACCGCCCGCCGACGTGCCCGCGACCGCCACGAAGTCACGGTCGCCGCCGAACTTGTCGACGTTGGCGCGGGCCCACGCGATGGCGGTCTTCACGTCGTGGATATGGGCCGGCCACCGGTGGTGCGGCGCCACCCGGTAGTCGATCGACAGGCACACCCAGCCCTTCTCGGCGAGGTGGGACATCAACGCGTACCCCTGCAGGATCCGGTTGCCGTGCACCCACGCCCCGCCCGGCACGAAGATCAGCACCGGCGCCGGCTCGGCGGGCAACTCCTTGGGCCGCCACACGTCGAGCAGTTGTGAAGACCGGGGCCCGTACTGCACCGAGGTGCGGTACACGCTGCGCCGATGCTCCCGCAGCTTCCACAACGGCGGCGCCGACTCCGGCGCAGGCCAGTCGACGGCGAGGTCCTTGGCGTTGACCACACCGCGCAGCGCGGCCTCGGTGACAGCGTTGGTGCTGTCGCGCTCGGACTGCCTTAACTCGGCATCGCCCGGGCTAAGCCACGATCTGACCGTCGAACCCAGGAAATCGGGCAGGTGACGGAAACCCCATACGCCGACCGCGGTCACAGTGCCCAACGGTTCCAGGTGCTTTCCGATGACGGGTAGCGAAGCCGCGGCCACGCTCGTCGCCAGCATGTAATCCGACGGGCCGGCGTTCAGTAACCATCGCGCACGTGTCCAGAACGTCGGACCTGGGTACCGGGCATCCGGTCGCACCGCCATTGCGCGACTGTACCGCGAGGCATGTTCGGCACATGTCATCTTTTCGAAGTGTCTACCGGAGACATTTCGGGATCTCGGTCACCTATACCGTGACCTGCGCAGATGGTCTAGCGTGACTTGCCGACCGTCAACTTCGCAGAGGACTTTCACGTGAGTAAGTCAGCGCTCGCCATCACAGAAGAGCACGTCGACCTCGCCGATGCGGCAATCGGCCAGCTCAACCGTGTCAACAGCCGGGCGGCCGCCCGATCGACGCTTCAGGGCGGCTCGTCGCATCCCGCCGAGATCTGGTCGGCCTCGGCGGGCCTGGGATGGACCGGCCTGGCCATTGCCGAGGAACACGGCGGGTCCGGCTTCGGGCTCGCGGAGTTGGCGGTGGTGCTCGAAGCACAGGGACGCGAACTGTGCCCTGGTCCGTTCCTGCCCACCGTGGCCGCGGCTGTGGTGATCGACCGGTGTGCCTCCGATTCGGCTCGCGCACAACTGCTTCCAGGTCTCGCCGACGGCAGCACAGTCGGTGCGCTCGCGGTCTCGGGCAATGTGACGGTCGGATCCGACCTGGTCGTGACCGGTGAGAGTCTCGCGGTGCTGGGTGCGCCGGACGCGAACCTGCTGGTCGTCGTCGCCGGTGAGGACGTCGTCGTCATCGATTCTGTCGCCGAGGGCGTCACGATCAGCCCGCTCGAATCGATGGACACCTCGCGCAGCCTCGGCTCGGTCGCGCTGAGCGGTTTGACGGTCACCGAGGAACGACTGCTTCGCGGTGCGGCACGCAAGGCGCACACGGTCTTTCGCATCCTCGCGTCGGCCGAGGCGGTCGGTGTCAGCTGGGCCAGCATGGAGATGGCCGTCGAATACGCCAAGGTCCGTGAGCAGTTCGGCCGAACGATCGGGACATTCCAGGCCGTCAAGCACCACGCGGCCAATATGCTCGTCGACGCTGAGGTGACGACCGCCGCGACATGGGATGCCGCCCGCGCCGACGACCTGGACAGCGCGTCGTTCGCCGCCGCAGTCGCCGCATCGCACGCCATCCGAACACAGGTCTTCAACGCAGAGACCAACATTCAGCTACACGGCGGGATCGGCTTCACCTGGGAGCACGATGCCCACCTGTATCTGCGGCGCGCAAGGACGCTCGCGGCGTTGATGGCCGAGGCCGGCGATCCGCTGCTCGACGTCGTCGAAGCTCAGCGCAGTGGCCAGGCGCGCGGTGCGACGTTCACGCTGCCGCCGGAAGCCGAGCAGTTCCGCGAGCAGGCGCGAGAGGCCGTCGCCACGCTGCATTCCCTGCCCGCCGACCAGCAGCGCGACTTCCTCGTCGACTCCGGCTACCTGGTGCCGCACTGGCCCAAACCGTGGGGACGCGCCGCCGACGTGCTCGAACAACTGGTCATCGAGGAGGAGTTCGCCGACGTCGAACGGCCCGACCTGGGCATCACCGGCTGGGTGACGCTGACCATCGCCCAGGCGGGCACCGACGACCAACGGGAACGCTGGGTCGAACCGGTGCTGCGCGGCGAGGTGATGTGGTGTCAGCTGTTCTCCGAACCCGGCGCGGGCTCGGATGCCGCGGCCGTGCGGACGTCGGCCAAGAAGGTCGACGGCGGCTGGCGGGTGACCGGCCAGAAGGTGTGGACCAGCCTGGCCCACCAGTGCCAGTGGGGCCTAGCCACTGTGCGCACCGACCCCGACGCCCCCAAGCACGCCGGCGTGACGATGATGGCCATCGACATGAAAGCGCCTGGGGTGACGGTCAATCCGCTTCGCGGGCTGACCGGCCACGCACATTTCAACGAGGTGTTCTTCGACGACGTCTTCGTCCCTGACGCCGACGTGGTCGGCGACGTGAACAAGGGTTGGCTGGTGGCCCGCGCGACGCTGGGCAACGAGCGCATCTCGATCGGCGGCGGTTCGGGCGGCACCACCGGGTTCACCGCGACCGATCTGGTGAAGCTGCTCGACAATGCGTCTCCCGAGAAGCGCACGACGTATCTGCGGCGGGCCGGCGAGGTGATCGCCGAGACGCACACGTTGCGGCTGTTGAACCTGCGGCGGGTGACCCGCGCGATCGCGGGTTCGGACCCCGGCCCGGAGGGCAACGTCACCAAACTCCTGGTGGCCGAATCGGGGCAGCGGATGACCGAATTGGCCATGGAGCTGGCCGGTTCCGCGGCCGTCGTCGGGCAGACCCCGACGCTGACGCTGGCTTACCTCGGCAACCGGGCCATGACGATCGCCGGAGGCACCTCGGAGATCACCCGCAATACGATCGCCGAGCGCATCCTCGGCCTACCGCGAGACCCGTTGCTGAAATAGTCAGGCCAGCAACGTGATTCCGCCGACAATCAGCGCGACAACCTTCACGGCCTCCAGGGCGACGTAGACGTAGTGGATGCGTGACCGCCCTGCCGGGGTCGTTCCCGCCGGCGCCGACAGGACGGCATCGGAGCGCCGGTTCAATGCGGGACGGACCGCGATCAACTGAACAGCCAACGCGACAATGGCTGCGCCGAGGGCGACGGTGGCACCGGTCGACGGTCGGTCCATCACGATGATGATCACCATGACCACAGCCAGCGCGGCCTCGATGCTGTTGAGCGCGCGGAACACCAACCGGCCGATGCCGAGTCCGATCTGTAGGGACACCCCCGGCGCCCGGAACTTCAGCGGGGCCTCGATGAACGAGATCGCGAGCACCATGCCGAGCCAGACGAACGCGAGCGCGGTTGCGATGGAGTGTGCAGCGGTCATGAGACTCTCCTTCTCGGTGTCAGATTCGCGATACAGAGACCGGGCTCGGCGAACGGGACCAGTGCTTCCACGGTGACCGGCGCATCCCAGGCCGCCAGCGCCCCTTGCATCAGACCGAGATGCACGGGACAGATGATGTCGCGGTGGGTGTCCGCCAGGTCGAGGAACGGGCAATTGTGCAATCCGATCTCATCAAGATCGTCGTTGCGCGAGCGCTTTTGCGGGGCGAATCCCATTTCGGCAAGGAGACTCGTGAGGCGCTCGAAGGCCTGATCCCGGTCCAGCGGCTGAACGGCGCCGTTGGTGGCAGCCTCTTTCTTCGCCCATGCTTGGCCGGCAGCGACCGCACGTCGTTGCGGGTCGTTCTGGCGCGCCAATGCATCGGCGAGCACCCCGGCCAGCACGCGGTAGTCGCGGGGGCCGTCCGGGTCCATACCCGTTGTCGCGCGGAACATCAGCGGGGGCCGGCCCGGTTTCGTGCGGCTGGGCTTGATCATCTCGACCCGGCCGCGCTCGAGCAAGGCCTCCAGATGGAAGCGCGCGGTGTTGGGATGGATCGACAACCGCGCGGCCACGTCGAGCACGCTCAAGGGCGTCCCCGCGGCCCGCAGCGCCGCCAGTACCTCATCGCGTCGTGTCATCGACCGGAAGGTCCTCAGTCGTGGCGGGTGATCGCCGCGCGCGGGCATTCGTCGACGGCCTTGGCCGCGTGCGCCTCGAACTCGGGCGGTACCGGGTCGGCGATCACCACCGCGTAATCGTCGTCGTCGAGTTCGAACACTTCGGGCGCATATTTCACGCAGAACGCATTGCCCTCACACCGATCGCGATCCACTACGACACGCATGACGCCTCCTTGACTTGATCAGCAGTTCAGTTCTCATCGGCCGGACCGGACATTGCGCCCACAACACTGGCGTGCCGGCAGACCCATCCCCCGGGAGCGCGGCCCGATTCGACGGACCGAGTCAACTCCGCGCGCATATGCGCGGTGAGATCAATGTCTATGTGCGGGTAGATAATTGGCTCTTCTTTAGAGTTGTGCTCGTGCAACTGATCCAGCAGTACGCCGCAGGCCGCCTCGATCCGGTCGGTGTCAGACGCTGCGAGCAGGCCGTCCAATGTGTCCATGGTCCGCCACAATCGGCCGTGCTCACGCATCATCACGAAGATCGGCATCACCATCCCGGCCTCACGGATCGGCGGGAACACGATGACCTCTTCGAGGTAGATGTGGCGGCGCAGCTTGTCCAGCGCCCAGGTGAGCACTTCGGTTTCGAGGACGCCGGCCCGAAGCTTGCCCACGAAGTCCTCGATCGCGCGGTCGATCTCGCGGTGTTCATGCTCCAGTGCGACATAAGGGGCTGACTTGTGCGTCACGGCGTCTCCTACCACGAGCTGCCGTTAGTTTATACAAGTCTGTTTGTATAAACAATATGGCGCACCCCTCGGCTGCCGGTGACGTAATACTTGTCGGGTGCCGTTCACCGACTTCCATCCCGACCTGCGCCGCGCCGCCCGCCTCGCCCCCAAGCAGGTGATCACACCCGCGACGCTGCCGATCGTGCGCATGGTGACCCGGCGCATGTGGCGCAAAGTGCCCCGCGATGTCGAGGCACTGACCCTGCCGTCGGGAGTCGATGTCTGGCTGTACCGGCCGCCAGGGGCCATGCGAAAGGGCCCCGCGCTGTTGTGGATTCACGGCGGGGGTTATCTCATCGGCCATCCCGGCCAGGACAACGAGCTGTGCCGGCGGTTCGCCCGGCGCCTGGGGGTCACGGTGGCCTCCGTCGACTATAGGTTGGCGCCCGAATACGCCTACCCGGCCGCGGTGGAGGACTGCTATTCGGCGCTGAAGTGGTTGGTGGCGCTGCCGTCGGTGGACTCAAGCCGTGTCGCGATCGGGGGCGCCAGCGCAGGCGGCGGTTTGGCGGCCCAGTTGGCGCTGCTGGCGCGCGACCGCGGAGAGGTCACGCCATCGGCCCAGCTGCTGGTGTATCCGATGCTCGACGACCGCACCGTGGACCGCCGCGAACTGGACAACCCCGGGATTCGACTGTGGAACAAGTCGAGCAACAAGTTCGGCTGGGCGGCCTACCTCGGCGACGCCGATCCCGCCGTGGCCGTGCCCGCGCGCAGAAACGACCTGGCCGGCTTGCCGCCCGCGTGGATCGGGGTCGGAACGCTGGACCTCTTCCACGACGAGGATCTCGAGTACGCCGAACGACTCAAGGCCGCCGGAGTGCCGTGCGACGTCGAGATCGTCGAGGGCGCGTTCCACGGATTCGACGGCATCGCGCCCAAAGCCTCTGTTTCACAACAGTTCTTCGACAGTCAGTGCGCGATGCTACAGCGGGCGTTGGCACCCGCGGCCGCCTGAGTCACCCGCGGTCCAACACCACCTCGCCCGCGATCACGGTGGCGGCGACCATGTCCGACGCCAATGTCTCGAGCACGTCGCGCGGCGACGGTTCCAGCACCACCAGATCGCCCGGCTGCCCGGGCGCGACGGTTCGGCGCTGCAGCGGGTCATGCCCGGTACCGAAGAACATGCCGAGCGCTTCCAGCGCGGTGATGCGTTCGTCCGCGCCGAGCACCGCGCCGCTGCCGGTCATCCGTCGCACCGCGGCACGCATCGTCGCCCACGGGTCGCCCTCGCCGAACGGCATGTCGGTCGACAGCACGAGCGGCACGCCCGCACGCAACAGCGAAGCGACGCGCCACAATTCATGGTGTTCGCCGACGGGCACGTCGTCGAGGTACTGATCGCCGCGCTCGGCGACGAAGTTCGGCTGCGTCACCACGGTCACGCCGCTCGCGGCGAGGGCGCCGATGCCGTCGTCGGGCACGACGGATGCGTGCTCGATACGGTCCCCCGGAAGCGTTCCGGTCGCCTGTAGCGCGGAGAGCGTGACGACGAGTTGTGCGGCGGTCACACAGTGCACGGCGACCGGTGCACCCTCGCCGTGCCGCTCGGAGATCCACGAGGTGAGACCGTCGAGGCTGAGGTCGGTATCGTGCAGAATCCGCTTGCCCGGTGCGAGGCACAGCACGCGCTGGCGCAGTTCCCCGTGGCGGTGGGCCTCCAAAAGCCGCACTATGTCGTCGATCTCGAGGTCGGGGGTGGCGTCGGTGACGCCCGTGACGCCAAGGCCGCTGAGCCGCTCGCTCACCTCACCCAGACCGCTCTCGTTGCGCTGCAGACTATCCGACCAGGAGCGGTCGGCACTGCGCAAGCGTCCGTCGGGGTGTTCAGCCATTCCCACACGGACCAGTCCCGCCGAATTCAGCGTCCACAGCACACCGCTGCGGTGCTGCACGCGGACCGGAACCGACGGCGCCACCTCGTCGAGAACGGTGCGGACCAGGTGACCCGCGACCGCCTCGTGATAGCCCACCGCCCTGACCCAGCCATCGGCACCGGGCTTCGCATCCGCCAACGCACGGGCCAGTTCCGCCCGGTTGCGCACCTCGGCAGGACCGACCCGCACGGAGCGTAAAGCCGCTGCGGCGGAACGCAGATGGACATGGTGATCGTGCAGCCCCGGTATGACAGTGCGACCGGCCGCGTCGTAGACCGGCTCGCCGCGAATAGGCGCCAGCTCCGGCTCGACGGCGACGATCTTTTCGGCCACCCGGATGTCGACGGAAGTGCCGTCGAGAAGCGTCGCGCGCTGGATCAGCAAGACGCAGGCCGTCGCTGGTCGATCAGCTGCTCCACTTCCTCGTTGTCCGCCCCGAGCGGTTGCGCGGCTGCCGACAGTTGCGGCGCTGCGCCACAGGGTGATTGGTCGTCCCGCGGTAACTGCGCATAGGTGGCGGCGACTGCGGCCATCGACATCTCGATCAGCTCCCCTCCGCCGCTGCGCAACGACTGCGCGACGGCCAGTGCTGCCTCGAGCCCGGTCAGCGGGTCGGCGATCGCGTCGCCGCAGAACTCCGGCTCGTCGGGCTCGCCACAGACCAGGCCGCCCGACACGGCGGCGTCGTCGCCGAACGCGACCCAGTTGTCGCGGTCGCCGTCGGTGCCGTGGCCGGTAACCCGCAGCCACACCCGGCCGTCACGCGGTGCCACGTCCGTCGGGGAGAGGCCGCGACGAGCCAACGCTGCCGGCCGCGACGACTCGATCACGACGTCGGCGGCGGCCAGCAGCGCCCGTAAACCGGACGGCTCGTCGAAATCGACGCTGTAGGAGAGTTTTCCGGTGTTCATCCAGTCGAAGAACGATTGCGGCCCGTTGCGGGCGCCGTCGGGTCGTGCGGCGCTCTCCACCTTGACCACGGTCGCACCCGCCGACGAGAGCAACCGTCCACACAGCGGTCCGGCCCACATCGCGGACAAGTCCGCGACCAAGAGATCAGCAGGGCCCCGCGTCGCTGTGGCCGCGCCGAACGGGTACACCCGCGGAGCCTGGGGAGGGGTCTCGGCGAGGCCCGCCGCCGGCAGGCCGAGCAGGCGGGCGCGCTCGGTCATGTCGGCGCAGTCGTTCTCGGCGACCCAGTCCTGGACCGCCTGCCATGGATCGTCGACCTCGTCGGCCGATATCAGCGCGGGAACCGCGGCGATGTCGTCGGGCCTCGCCAACGTGAGGGCACACCAACTGTCATGGCTGCGCATCAGGCGCGTCGCGCCGCCCGCCGACACCTGACCGGCAGGCGAAAGGCCCAGCAGCGCAGCACGCCCGCCGATCAGCTCGGCGGCGTCGACCTCGACGCCGGTGAAGGTTGCGAAGGCGTCGGCTACCCGTCCGGCCCGGTCGAGCACGGCGGTGGGGACAGCCAACATCGTCGACGTCACGCTCCCCATTGTCGCCAACTTCACAACCGGGTGCCGCCGGGGGTGGGCGCGGCTCAGAATTGCAGCGCGGTGAAGCGCCAATCGAGCACGTTGCGATCCTGGTCATCGACCGCATACACCACCGACCGCACCGTCAGCACGCCACCGCGACCGTCCGCAAGCGGCTCGGCCTTCTCGATGTGCACCTCGCTGTAGAGCGTGTCCCCTTCGTACACCGGCCCGGTGTGATCGCAGGACTGCCAGCCGAGGACGGTGACAAGGTTGGGCAACAGCCGCGTCACCTGAGCCAGCGCCAGCCCGATCGTGTGGCCTCCGTAGACCAGCCGACGGTTGTTGACCCGCCAGTCGTGGTGTGTCGCAGCGATGTTCAACGTCAGTCGAGCCAGCTGGGGTGCGCTGCTCACCACGTCGCCGGTGCTGTGCAGCACCGCCCCCGCGAATCCGGGATCGAAGTGGGCCCCAGGTACCTTCGCGCGGTAGGCCTCGGCGTCCCAGTCCGAGGTCGGATCGGGTACGGGCGGGGTCTCAGCGCCGATCGTCGACAGGTCGTCGGCGTGCCCCGTCTCGCCGGCACCGTCGCGCAGCGGCAGCATCGCGCAGCGGTGAAAATCGAGCACCAGGCGGCCGAGCTCGTCGACGGTCGTCATCCGCAGCGCGGCCAATCCGGTCCGCGCCCGGTCCGGCTTGACGGAGTTCTCCTTGAGTCCGACCACTTCGGTGCGGGTGAACAGGGTGTCGCCGATGACGGGGAACCGGTGAAAGACCAAGCCGCGGTAGAACAAATTGGCCTTCACCCGCTGGGTGACGAGCGTGGTCTGGCCGATCGCGACGTCACAGACCAGCGCCGGATGCGCCAGCGGACCGGCCGCACCGGTGACCGCCGTCGCCAACTCGCCGTCGAGCGCCAGCCGCAGACGATCGCCGACGATCGACTGATGCACCGCGGCCGCACCCGACGTCAACGTCATCGGCGGCGCGGTGTCGAAAACCTGCCCCACGTGCAGGTCGTCGAAGTACGGGCCGCTCACGGGAGCCCACTCTGGCATTGGGCCGCACAAAGTGTCAATATGGCCGTACATGAATGAGGAAGAGACGATGCTGGTCGCCACCGTGCGGGCCTTCATCGACCGCGAGGTCAAACCGCAAGTGCGCGACGTCGAACACGCCAACGAATATCCCGAGGCGTGGATCGAGCAGATGAAGCAGATCGGCATCTACGGTCTGGCTATCCCCGACGAGTACGGCGGTTCGCCGGTGTCGATGCCCTGCTACGTCGAGGTGACCCAGGAGCTGTCACGCGGCTGGATGAGCCTGGCCGGGGCGATGGGCGGGCACACCGTCGTCGCCAAGCTGCTGGTGCTGTTTGGCACCGAAGAGCAGAAGCGCCGCTACCTGCCCCCGATGGCGACGGGTGAGATCCGCGCCACGATGGCGCTGACCGAACCGGGCGGCGGGTCCGATCTGCAGAACATGTCGACGACGGCGCTGCCGTCCGAAGGCGACGGCCTGACCATCAACGGATCCAAGACCTGGATCTCCAATGCGCGCAGATCCGGGCTGATCGCACTGTTGTGCAAGACCGATCCGGGGGCGACCCCGCGCCACAAGGGGATCTCGGTGGTTCTCGTCGAGCAGGGTATGACGGGGCTGTCGGTGTCGCGGGATCTGCCCAAGCTCGGGTACAAGGGCGTCGAATCGTGCGAACTGATCTTCGAGGACTGCCGTGTTCCGGCGTCGGCGATCCTCGGCGGGGAGCCGGGCAAGGGCTTCGCGCAGATGATGAAAGGCCTTGAGACGGGGCGTATTCAGGTCGCATCGCGAGCGCTGGGCGTGGCGACGGCCGCGTTGGAGGATGCGCTGCGGTATGCCCAGGAGCGCGAGAGCTTCGGCCAACCGATATGGAAGCACCAGTCGATCGGCAACTACCTGGCCGACATGGCCACCAAGCTCACGGCTGCCCGCCAGCTGACGCGGTATGCCGCCGAGCGCTATGACAGCGGCGAACGCTGCGATATGGAGGCGGGGATGGCCAAGCTGTTCGCCTCCGAGGTCGCGATGGAGATCGCACTGAACGCGGTCCGCATTCACGGCGGTTACGGCTATTCCACCGAGTACGACGTCGAAAGGTACTTCCGCGACGCGCCGCTGATGATCGTCGGCGAGGGCACCAACGAAATCCAGCGCAACGTCATCGCCTCACAGTTGGTGGCACGAGGCGGCCTGTAGGCGATGAAGCCCGCGCCGGCGTACCGAACCCTGCGCGACCAGTTGCGCGAACAGATCGCGGCCGGCCGCTACCGCGACGGCGCGCGGTTGCCGACGGAATCGGAACTCGTTGCTGCTCACGGCTTGTCGAGACAGACTGTGCGCCGGGCGTTTCAGGATCTGGTCGCCGATGGTGTGGTGTACCGGGTGCCGGGCCGCGGCACGTACGCAAGCGGTTCGGGACGGCGGTACCTGCGCCAGTTCGGCTCGATCGAGGACCTGATGAGCCTGTCCGACGACACCACCATGAAGGTGCTCAACGGACTGCGACGCAGGGTCGACGTCGAAGCCGCCAGCAGGCTAAGGCTCGACGACGACATCGTGTACACGGTGGTGTTCCGGCGGCTGCACGGCACCGACCCCGGGGTGCCGTTCGTGCTGACCACGGTGCATCTGGCGCCGACGGTCGCGGCGGCGGTGGCGGACTCGCCGGAACTGGCCGACGGAGCGGTCGGCACGCAGACCGTCATCGGACTGCTCGAGCCGCATCTGAGCGCACCGATCGTCGAAGCCGCACAGTCGATCACCGTCGCACCCGCCGATGCCGAGGTGGCGGACGCCGTCCGGTGCGAGCCCAGTCATCCGATGTTGCGCGTCGACCGGTTGTACTCAGACGCGCAAGGCCGACCGATCGAGTTGTCGGTCAGCCATTTTCTGCCCGAGCAGTACACCTACCGGGTGACGTTGCGCCGCTCGGGTTGACCAGCGATCTCGTCGACGAGCCCCCACCGCAACGCCGTCGGCGGATCGATGGTTTGGCCCGACAACACCAGATACGCTGTGCGCCAACGGCCGATCCGGCGAGTGATACTCACCGTTCCGCCTGCGCCGGGGATCAGCCCGAGGCTGAGTTCCGGCAACCCGAAAAGGGCGCTCGGGCTCGACTCGATGTGGCCACAGAACGCCGCCATCTCCAATCCGCTGCCGAGCACCTGACCGTGGACTCGCGCGCGGCAGCGGTTGCCGAGGCGGTCGGTCAGCTCGGCCAGCACCAGCGCGGGGCTGTAGCGGGTGCGGGCGAAGTGTGCGCTCGCGGGATCGAGGAAGCTCCCGAACTCGGCGAGATCCCCACCGCTGCAGAACGACGGCCCGTTGCCGGACAGGACCACCTCGGTGACCGACGGGTCGACGCGCGCCACCTCGAGCGCCTCCAGCAGCGCGCCGCGGGCGTCGGTGGAGAACGCGTTGTGCCGCCGCACCCGGTTGAACCGCACATAGACGGTGTCGTCGATACGTTCGGCCACAACGGGATCGGGGATCTCGGGGACCTGCGAGGGTCCGCGCTCGTCGAGCCAACGCGCGAACTCCGGCCCAGCCTGCAGCGTGGAGTACGCCAGCGACTCGGTGATGACGCCGCCGAACGCGGGGGCGGCCGGGTCGACGGCGCGAAGGACGTCGTCGCAGATGCCCGCGGCGTGCGGCCACTGGGCGCACCGCTCCGTCACTTCGGCGAGGGCGTCGGCCACCGAGGTCACCGTGACGACCCGGCTGTCGTCGGAGTTTTGTTCGGACAGGGTGAATGTGGCGTCGTCCGTGGGCGATTCGATCGCCACGACGATGCCCGATGGCAACTCGACGTGTGTCACGAGTACTTCTTGATCAGCTCCTGCTTGAGCATCTTGCCGGTCTCCGTACGTGGCAGTTGGGCCTCGAACGAGATGGACCGCGGACATTTGTAGTGCGCCAGGCGTTCACGCAGCCATTCGAGCAGTTCCTCGGCGAACTCGTCGGTCGCGTCGGCGGGCTCGACGGTCTGCACCACACCCTTGACACGCTGGCCCATCTCTTCGTCGTCAACCCCGAAAACCGCCGCGTCCAACACCTTCGGATGAGTGATCAACAGGTTCTCGGCCTCCTGCGGGTAGATGTTCACCCCGCCGGAGATGATAATGTGGTGCTTGCGGTCGGTGAGGAACATGTAGCCGTCCTCGTCGAGATAGCCCACGTCGCCGACCGTCACCCACCCGTGCTTCTCACGCGATTCGGCCGTCTTCACCGGATCGTTGTGGTAGACGAAACTCATTGGGCCCATGTCGAAATAGATCTGACCGGGCTGTCCCGGCGGCAGTTCCTCGCCGTCCTCACCGAGCACATGCGCCTCACCCAGTAGCGGCTTGCCCACCGAGCCCGGGTGGTTGAGCCAGTCCTCGGCGGTGATGAAGGTGATGCCCGCGCCCTCGGAGGAGGAGTAGTACTCATCGATGACCGGACCCCACCAGTCGATCATCTGCTTCTTGATGTCGACCGGACAGGGCGCGGCGGCATGTACGACTCTGCGGATGGACGAAAGGTCATACGAATCACGGATTTCGGCCGGCAGTTTGAGCATTCGGACGAACATGGCTGGCACGAACTGCCCGCTGGTGACCCCGTACTTCTGGATGGCTATCAGCGCCTCCTCGGGCTCGAACTTCCGCATGATCACCGTGGTAGCGCCCATGGCCTGCGCGGACATCGTCCACATACACGGCGCGGTGTGATACAGCGGCGCCGGGCTGAGATACACCGAATCACTGTCCATCTGGATGGCCATCAACAGGGCGGACAGCAAATTGCCGGCCTGCGAGGGGGAGACATGGGGCAGCTCGCGCCGAATCCCCTTGGGGCGTCCGGTGGTTCCCGACGAGTACTGCAGCAGGTCACCCTCGATCTCGTCGGGGATGGGGGTTTCCGGGTGATCGGCGACGCATTCCGGATAGCGCTGCCAGCCGTCGAGGTTGTCGTCGGCGATGAGCAGCAGCTCCGGTAGTCCGTTGGGCAGGTGCTCTTCCAGCTCCTCGCACACCTTGAGCATCGCCTGCGATCCGATGACTGCCTTGGCGCCGCTGTTCTCGACGATGTAGGCCGCCTCGGCTGCGGTCAGGTGCGTGTTGATCACCGCGTAGTACAGACCGCTGCGCCGGGCCGCCCACATGACGACGTGCAGATGTTCGTTGTTCTCCATCAGGACAGCGACGGTGTCCCCCTCCCCCAGCCCCGACTGCCGGAAGTGGTGGGCCAACCGGTTGGCGCGCGCCTCGAGCTCGCCGAACGTCACCGTGGTGCCACTGGGATGCATGATGACGGCGGGTTTGTCGGGCGTCGCCTCGGCATGTTCGCGGATCTGCATGGGCTGACTCTACGATGCGCCGAGTTGACAGGTGTCAAGTGGTCGATTCTGTACGTTACCGGGCCGACCGACTTAGCATGAATCCGCAGGACATGGGGGTGCGGCGGTGACCGGATGAATGGCGGGCTCCAAGCGGCACCCTCCGGCGTTGTCACCTTCCTGTTCACCGACATCGAAGGGTCGACCCGACGTTGGGAAGCCGACGCCGATGCGATGCGGCGTGCCCTGGCCACCCACGACGACACGATGCGCCATGCGGTGGAGGTGCACGACGGCTGGTTGTTCAAGCACACAGGCGACGGCATCTGTGCGGCGTTCTCCTCGCCACGTCAAGCGGTGGATGCGGCCGTCGATGCTCAACGGTCGCTGCACCTGCCGGTGCGGATGGGCATCGCAACGGGCGAAGCCGAATGTCGGGAGGGCGACTATTTCGGCGCGGTGTGCAACCGCACCGCGCGGCTGATGGCGGCCGGCCACGGTGGACAACTCCTGATCGACCGGACGACGGCCGATCTCGTCTCCGGAGTCGACCTCGTCGCCCTCGGTCCACGGCGGCTACGCGACATCGCCAAGCCCGTCGACATCTTCCAGGTCGTGGCAGAAGGACTGCGGTCGGAATTCCCGCCGCTCAGAACGCTCGACACGAGCCAGGGCAACCTGCGCCCGCCCGCGACCAGCTTCGTGGGCCGAGAATCCGAAGTGGCCGAAGTGGCCACCGCGTTGAAATCGCATCGCCTGGTGACTCTCACGGGCGTCGGCGGCGTCGGCAAGACGCGCTTGGCACAGGAAGTCGCGGCCCGTTTGCAACCGGAGTTTCCGGATGGGGTGTGGATGATCGAGCTGGGTCCGGTCACCGATCCCGCCGCCGCACCCGACGCGGTCGCCGCGGTCCTCGGTCTCAGCCAGCAGCCGGGGCTGAGCGTCGCAGACAGCGTGGCCTCCGCGTTGGAGGGGCGCATACGGCTCCTGCTGTTCGACAACTGCGAGCATGTCCTCGACGCGGCGGCCGACATCATCGGCAAGATCCTCGATGCGACGGACAGCGTCACGGTACTCGCCACGAGCCGGGAAGGATTGCGGCTCAACGACGAACAACTACGCCCGGTGCCACCCCTCGACGTCCGGTCGAGCGGCCCGACGCTCTTCGTCGAGAGGGCATCCGCGGATTCGCCGACGGTCACGCTCGAACCCGATGCCGACGCCGTCGTCGACATCTGCCGCCGACTCGACGGAATCCCGCTCGCGATCGAATTGGCGGCGTCACGGCTGATGTCGGTGACCGTCACGGAACTGCGCGATCATCTCGACGATCGGTTCCGGGTGCTCGTAGGCTCCCGGCGCGGCCTCGAACGCCACCAGACCCTGCGCGCCGCCGTGCAATGGTCCTTCGATCTGCTCGACGAAGACGAGAAGGACCTGCTGGTCCGATGCTCGGTATTCGCAGGGGGATTCGACCTCGACGGCGCAGCGGCGGTGGCGCACACGCGCGACAAGTTCGCGACCTTGGACCCACTCGAGTCGCTGGTCCGCAAATCGCTGTTGGTTGCCGACCAGACCTCGGGGCGGACGCGGTTCTCGATGCTGGAGACGATCCGGCAATTCGCCGAGGAGCAGCTTGTGAGCTCCGGCGGAGCAGACGACGCCCACGCCGCGCACGCCCGATACTTCGCCGGTCGCAGACGGGATCTCATCGCCATCTGGGACGGACCCCGGCAGCGGGAGGCGCACGCCTGGCTCAACACCGAACTACCCAACCTGCGCAGCGCCTTTCGCTGGGCCAGCGACCACTCCGACCTCGATGCGGCTGTGGACATCGTCGTACTCACCACATTCATCGGCTACTGGGCCGAGATCTTCGAGGCCGTCTCGTGGGCGGAGGAGGTTCTCGAACCGGCGCGCCAAGAAGAGCATCCGCAACTGGCGATGCTCTACGTCGCAGCGGCCCAATGCTCGGTAAGCGGGAGAAGCGATGATTACCTCCGGTACTCGAGGGCCGCCCTCGCCGCCATGGAGAGCGGCCGGTACGACCCGGTGCCGGATTCGATGGAGGCCACCATCCACGCGGGCTACATGATGAGAGACCCTGGGTGGTGCGTCGAACGCTGCCGGGCACTGCTCGCATCTGATCCCGAAAACCGCCTGTACACAAGGCAATCGCTGGTTTTCGCTCTCGTTATCTCCGGTCGCGTCGATGAGGCGATCGCCGAGACCGAAGGCCTGCTCGCCGACGCGGAAGCCACGGACAACCCCCATCTACGCTCCGCGGGGCTCCTCGCATACGGATTCGCCTACCGTGACGTCGATCCCGACGCCGCATACGACGCCCACCTGCGCGGCCTGTCGATCGCGCAGGACACCGGAAACCGGCAGATCGCATCGATCCACGCAGTGAGTCTCGGCCGGATCGCCACGATTCGCGGAAACCCGGTAAGGGCGTGCGGGTTTCTGTCCGAAGCCATCCGCAACTACTTCGACTCGGGCGGCTTCTACATGATGTCGGCACCCGTCTTGATTTTGGCGAACCTGCTCTACCGACTCGGGCATCACGAGGCCGCTACAACGACTGCCGCGTTCGTGGCCGAATCGGATGCCAGCTCGACGTACCCGGAGATCCACGACACAGTGACGGCTCTGCGCGAGACGCTGGGCCGTGAGCGGTACGAGTCGCTCGCGCGCGAGGGCCGAGCCATGAGCAACGCGGCGATGGCCGCGTACGCGCTCGAGGCCATCGACCGGATCCGGCGGTCCGAGAAGGCGCCGACAGACACTTGAGCACGCTCACCCTGCGGTGAGCGTGCTCAAAGTGTCGCTATTGCGCGGCGTGTCATGTGCAGACGCGCACGCTCGCGATGGCGGGAGGGAGGGAGGACGCGAGGGGCTACTCGGCCTCGAGGCGGTGCTTGAGCGCGTCGAACTCGTCCTTGATGCCGGTGGGCAGCTTCTCGCCGACGAACTCGAACCACTCCTCGATGAGCGGCAGCTCCTGACGCCACTCGTCGACGTTCACCTCCAGCGCGGCGTCCACATCGGCGGCGTCGACATCCAGACCCGACAGGTCGAGATCCTCGGCCGTGGGCACGATGCCGATCGGCGTGGTGCGGCCGCCCGCCTTCTGCTCGATACGGTCGATGATCCACTTCATCACGCGGCTGTTCTCGCCGAAGCCCGGCCACAGGAAACGGCCGTCGTCGCCGCGGCGGAACCAGTTGACGAAGAAGATCTTCGGCATCTTCGACTCGTCGGACTGCTTGCCGATGTCGATCCAGTGCGCGAAGTAGTCGCCGACGTTGTAGCCCAGGAACGGCAGCATGGCCATCGGGTCGCGGCGGACGGTGCCGACCTTGCCCTCGGCGGCGGCGGTCTGCTCGGAACCGAGCGTCGCGCCGATGAACACGCCGTGCTGCCAGTCGCGGGCCTGCGTCACCAGCGGCACCGTGGTCTTGCGACGGCCTCCGAACAGGATCGCCGAGATAGGCACACCCTGCGGGTCATCCCACTCCGGCGCCAGCGTCGGGCACTGCGAGATCGGGGTGCAGTAGCGCGAGTTCGGATGCGCGGCCTTCTCCGACGACCCCGGTTCCCAGTCGCGGCCCTTCCAGTCGATCAGGTGCTGTGGGTCCCCCTCGAGGCCTTCCCACCACACGTCGTTGTCGTCGGTCAGCGCGACGTTGGTGAACACGGTGTTGCCGGCCTCGATGGTCTTCATCGCGTTCGGGTTGGAGTCCCAGTTCGTGCCGGGCGCGACGCCGAAGAAGCCGAACTCGGGGTTGACCGCGTACAGGCGACCGTCCTTGCCGAACCGCATCCAGGCGATGTCGTCACCGACGGTCTCGGCCCGCCAGCCCGGCAGCGTGGGCTGCAGCATCGCGAGGTTGGTCTTACCGCACGCCGACGGGAACGCCGCGGCGACAAAGTACGCCTTGTTCTCCGGTGAGATCAGCTTGAGGATCAGCATGTGCTCGGCGAGCCAGCCCTCGTCGTGGGCGATCGCCGAGGCGATCCGCAGCGCGTAGCACTTCTTGCCCAGCAGCGCGTTACCGCCGTAACCCGAACCGTAGCTCCAGATCTCGCGGGTCTCCGGGAAGTGGGTGATGTACTTCGTGTCGTTGCACGGCCACGGCACGTCCTTCTGCCCCGGCTCCAGCGGCGCGCCGATCGAATGCAGCGCCTTGACGAAGAAGCCGTCGTCGCCGATCTTGTCCAGCGCGGCCTTACCCATCCGGGTCATCGTGCGCATCGACACCACGACGTACTCGGAGTCGGTGATCTCAACGCCCAGCTTGGGGTCTTCGGCACCGAGCGGACCCATGCAGAACGGGATGACGTACATGGTGCGGCCACGCATGCAGCCGCGGTACAGATCGGTCATGATGCCACGCATCTCGGCGGGGTCTTTCCAGTTGTTGGTAGGACCGGCGTCGATTTCGCGCTCAGTGCAGATGAAGGTCCGCGACTCCACGCGGGCCACGTCGGACGGATCGGACAGCGCGAGGTACGAGTTCGGCTTCTTCTTGTCGTCGAGCCTCTTGAAGGTGCCCGCCGCCACCAACTGATCGCACAGTCGGGCGTTCTCTTCGTCAGAACCGTCGGTGAAAACCACGCGGTCGGGCTGCGTCAGCTCGGCGACCTCTTGAACCCAAGCGAGCAGACCCTTGTGCTTCGTCGGTGCGGTGTCCAAACCCGGGATGGTCGCTGCGGTCATGAAAATCTCCTGTGTCTGTTGCTGCCAGGCCCCAAGGCTCCGTATGCGCCGCCCAGACAGGGACAGGCAGCGCTGCGGTCTCCCTATACCGAGGTTATCGCGGGTGGGAAGCCCGCGGTGAATCGGGAGTGTGTCCGATCACTCACAGGAACGATTCAGAAGCCTGTTTCACAGGCGTTTTGCGTCCCGAGCGCCGTGAGTTGACGCGTGTCAACTGTACAAATCGGTACCCCGGCTCGTTAGGGGGCCGTCCGCCGAGCTCCCCGCCGGATCCGCACGCCCGTACAAATCCGCGCGAACGGCGTCGAGTGCCCGCTGCAGCGACGGCAGCCTGCGGTCACGCTCGGCGGCGGCCCGTGCGGTCTCGAGCGCGTGCTGGCGCAGTTCGGCGTCGATCGCGGCGATCCGTTCGGCAGCGGTGGCGGCCTCGCGTTCGTCCCGGGTGGCCAGCTCCGCTGCCAGCGCGCTCTCGGCGGCCAGCACCCGCGTCGCCACACGTTCGTCGAGCGCCGCCTTGACCGCGCCGGTGACGTCGGTGAGCCAGCGGTCCAGTACCGCCCGGTCCTGCAGCACCCCGCGGATGCCGACCACCCACACGGTCAGCGCCAGCCCCACCAGACCACCGGCCACCAGACCGGCAACGGTCAGACCGGGGGCCAGGCCGGTGAACAACCGGGTGACCCCCAGCGCCACCCCCAGACCGAAGCCGGCGCCGAGGATCATCGTCAGCTGCGTCTCCAGCCGCCGCGACTTCAACCGCGGCGGGGCGATCTCGGGGACCGCCGGCGCGTCGGACACCACGGGAGCCGTCAACGCAACTTGGGCCGCCACGTCGGCCAGCTGCGCGCTGACGCCCTGCTCAACCTCTCCGACGACCACGCCGAGACGTTCACGCACCCGCGATTCGAAGTCCCCGAGTGCCCTGCGGCCCAGCGCGGACGCATCCTCGGCGAGTTCGGCCCGCACCGACGTGCAGCGGTTACGCGCCAGGTACCCCAGCTGGATACGGGCCTGCTGGATCTGGGTGCGCAGTGCCATGCTGCGTTCGGATTTCGCGACCCGCCGATTGCGCACGATGTCGTCGCGACTCTGGTGCAGCGCCGCGACGCGGGCGCGTCGATGGGCGCCGTCGCCGTCGGCGCGGTATTGGCTTATCACCGACTCGAGCCGAGTTTCCCACGCCCGCAAGCGGTTCCGTCGCACCAGCTCTGGGTCGGCCAGCCGCTGCCGGAGCAGGCCCACGAGTTCGTCGACGCGCGGCTCCCCCAGATCGGGTGCGGCGGCCGCCCCCACCCACGGCACGGGAGCGTAGCGCGGCGACCGTTCGGCCAGCAGCGCGCGATCAGCAGCCAGCACCTCGCGCCAGTTGCGGTGCGTGTCGATCTTCGACACCACACCGACCACCAGATCGGTATGGCGTGACACCAAATCGATGAGCTCACAGTCGGATTCGGTCAGCGGCGAGACCGCCGACACGACGAATACCACGGCTGCGGGCGCTTCGGTCTGGGCGAGATCATCCGCCTCGACAAAGGTGTGCTCGGGCATCCGCTCCCGAAGTGCCGCGACCACGCTGGTGCTGCCCGCCAGCCAGGGACCCGTCACCAGCACGACGTCGCGGGCGCGCACCGCAGGCGGGGCGAGTCCGGGCTCGATGTCGGCGACCACCGCATCGGCCGCCGCGAGTTGATCGGTGCTCGTAACGTCCGCCGTCATCGCGACCGCCCGAGCAGGCGAAGCGAACCGCGGCTGATGTCGGCGGCGCAGGCCCGGTGCAACGCGTTGACGGGACCGTTGCCGTACCGCCGCCACTGGGCGGCGCGGCGCAGATGAGCGTCCGCGTCGTCGCCCCGGTCGACTCGCGCGCCTGCAGCCTCGACGACGCCCACCGCCGCCGTCATCGCCGCGAGGACGGCGTCGTCGGCCGCCAACAGGTCGCTCAACCGTGGATCGTCCGATTGCGTTGCCAGCGCGCGTAACTGGGCCACCGCGGTATGCAACTTCCGGTACCGCAGCGGTGCGCCCGCCGCATCGATGTGCTCGATGACCCGGTCGAGCTGGCTGAGCTTGCGTAGGTGGTTCGGTAGCGAATCGACGCTCGCGCCCCGGTCCAGCGCGAGCACCGCGTGGGCGATGCCGAACCGGTCCAGCGCGCCCAACAGCCGCTCGCGCACCTCCCGCGGCAGCGGATGGGGCGCCTCGACGAACGCGTCGGTCGACGACACGTCGGCAGGCTCGGCGAGCAGAGTCCGCAGCGCATCGTGCAGTTCGCCGGTCAGGTTCACGTCGGCGAGCAGCGCGACCAGCGGCACCGTCGGCAGCCCGGTCAAGGCTCGACACCGCGCGGCCCGGTGATACGCGTGCGCCATCGGCCCCGCCCCGCCGAAGCCTGTGAGGTCGGCCTTGTTCAGGACGACGACGGCGGGCCTGCCGGACCCGTCGAGAAGCGCCCGGTCCTCGGGTTTGAGGGCTTCGGCGATCACCAGCACATCGACGTCGGCGACACCGTCTGGTGCGACCCCTACCCCCGCGGCAGTCAACGCCGCGGCCACCGTCGCGCGGCCGACGCCCTCGCGACCCCACACCGCGACCCGCGTCGGCGCGCAGAGGCGCTTGATGATCGCCGTCAGCCGCGGATCGCGGCGCTCTTCAGAGATTTGCAGCAGCGCGTCGACGAAAATCTGGTGACCTTCCCCTTGTCGTGGGTGCGGCGACCTCACCCCGGTCCGCCTTCGACGATCGTGACACCTCACACAGCGTCGTGGGAGCGGCCGTGCCTGCCCCTGGGGATAGCCGCTGATACCAGCCGAAGGCAACTGTTGGGTATCAATCTGTACCACGATGCGGGTACTCCACTGTCGATGAGCGACCATGGACGAATGCAGCTGCCCGGGCCCGACGTCGCCGAGGGGTCGACTTCGGGACCCGAGGCTTCCCGTCCACCGGCCGGCCAGCAGCACCGCTATCCCCGCGTCACCAGCTTCCGCACGCGGCGTACCACGTTGTCTGCCGCGCAGCAGGCCACGTGGAATCGGCTGTGGCCCGAGATCGGCATGCAGGCGCGCGACGGCGATGTCCCCGCTCCGTTGGTGGACACCGACGCGTGGTTCGGGCGGTCGGCGCCCGTGGTGGTGGAGATCGGCTGCGGGGCCGGGACCTCGACGCTGGCGATGGCCAAGGCCGAGCCTGATCTCGACGTCGTCGCGGTCGAGGTGTACCGCCGGGGACTGGCCCAGCTGCTGTCCGGCATCGAACGCGACGGGGTGCCCAACATCCGGCTCGTGCGCGGCGACGGCGTCGACGTGCTGCAGCACATGTTCGGACCCGGTTCACTGACCGGTGTGCGGGTCTTCTTCCCCGATCCGTGGCCCAAGGCGCGCCACCACAAGCGTCGGCTGCTGCAGCCGGCCACCGTCGCGTTGATCGCCGACCGGCTGCGCCCCGGCGGCGTCCTCCACGCGGCGACGGACCACGCCGGGTACGCCGAGCAGATCGCCGAGGTCGGCGACGCGGAACCGCGGCTTCGCCGGGTGAGCCCGTCCGACGCGCTTCCGATCTCCGTCGAACGACCGGTCACCAAATACGAAGGCAAGGCGCAGCACGCCGGCAGCGCGGTCGCCGAACTGCTGTGGGAGAGAACGTGATGTGGGTGTACCGCCCGCCTGCGGGTAACGCCTACGGGGAGAGCAGGCGATCATGAGCCTCACCGAGGACATCGGTCAGATCGAGGATGTGGCGCCCCCCGAGACGCCGACCCCGGCCGAGGCGACGGCCCGCGTGCTGCTGGTCTGGGACGCGCCGAACCTCGACATGGGGCTCGGCTCGATCCTGGGCGGCAGGCCGACGGCCGCGCACCGGCCGCGCTTCGACGCGCTGGGCCGCTGGCTGCTGACGCGCACCGCCGAGCTGTCCGCCGGCCGTCCCGAGGTTTCGCTGGAGCCGGAGGCCACGGTCTTCACCAACATCGCACCCGGCAGCGCCGACGTCGTCCGGCCGTGGGTGGAGGCGCTGCGCAACGTGGGGTTCGCGGTCTTCGCCAAGCCGAAGATCGACGAGGACAGCGACGTCGACAGCGACATGCTGGACCACATCGCGCTGCGCCGCGGCGAGGGTCTGGCCGGTCTGCTGCTGGCTTCTGCCGACGGGCAGGCCTTCAAACAACCGCTGGAAGAAATCGCCCGTGACGGCATCCCCGTCCAGGTGCTCGGATTTCGCGAACATGCGAGCTGGGCGCTAGCGTCGGATACCTTGGAGTTCGTCGACCTGGAGGACATCCCTGGTGTTTTCCGGGAGCCGCTACCGCGAATCGGCCTCGATTCGCTGCCCGAGCAGGGGGCATGGTTGCAGCCGTTCCGGCCGCTGTCCTCGCTATTGACCTCGCGGGTCAACAACTGAACCGCTCAGGGGTCGCCATCGACTTCGAGAAAATCGAGTAAGGAGCTTACGTGTTCGCCTGGTGGGGTCGAACGGTGTACCGATATCGATACATCGTCATCGGCGTCATGGTCGCGCTCTGCCTCGGTGGCGGCATCTTCGGGATCAGTCTCGGCAATCACGTCACCCAGAGCGGCTTCTACGACGAAGGCAGCCAGTCGGTCCACGCCTCGGTGGTGGCCGACGAGGCCTTCGGTCGCGACCGGACCAGCCACGTGGTGGCGATCCTCACCCCGCCCGACGGGGAAAAGGTCGACAACCCGCAGTGGCAGCGTGACGTCGTCGGCGAACTCGACACCTTCGTCAAGGACCATCCCGACCAGGTGGTGAGCTGGGTCGGCTGGCTGCGGGCGCCCGACGCCGCGAACGCGACCGTCCAGCAGATGAAGACCAGCGATCTGTCGAAGACGTTCGTGAGTATCCCCCTGCAGGGCAACACCGACGACGAGATCCTGAAGAACTACCAGGCCGTCGAATCTGACCTGCAGCAGCTCAACGACGGCCGCATCGAGTTGGCCGGCCTGAACCCGCTGGCCAGTGAACTGACCGGCAGCATCGGCGAGGACCAGCGGCGCGCCGAGGTCGCGGCCATCCCGCTGGTCTGTGTGGTGCTGTTCTTCGTCTTCGGTGGCGTCGTCGCCGCCGCCCTTCCCGGCCTCATCGGCGGTCTGACGATCGCCGGCGCGCTGGGCATCATGCGCCTGCTCGCGGAGTTCATGCCGGTGCACTTCTTCGCCCAGCCAGTGGTGACGCTGATGGGCCTCGGTATCGCGGTGGACTACGGCCTCTTCATGGTGAGCCGGTTCCGTGAGGAGATCGCCGAGGGCTACGACACCGAGGCCGCGGTCCGCCGCACCGTGATGACGTCGGGCCGCACGATCATGTTCTCGGCGGTCATCCTGGTGGCGTCGTCGGTGCCGCTGCTGCTGTTCCCACAGGGCTTCCTGAAGTCGATCACCTACGCGATCATCGCCTCGGTCATGCTGGCCGCGATCCTGTCGGTGACGGTGCTGGCCGCGGCCCTGGCCCTGCTCGGGCCCAACGTCGACGCGCTCGGGGTGCGCACGCTGCTGCGGTTCACCAAGCCCTATCCGGCCCCGTCGCCCGCGGAGACCACCGACCGCACCAACCCGCTGGCGATCGCTTCGATCCCGCTCGGTGTGCTCGTACCGTTCGCCGCGATTCCGGTCGGGCACATCGCCAGAGCGCAGATCCGCCGGACCTATGACAAGGGCGCCAACTACGCCCAGATCGGCCTGGTGCTGGGCTATGTCGGTTCGTTCGCCTGGATCTTCGTCGGCCTGTTCTCCGCGAAGGACACCCTCGGCACGGGAATCTTCTGGCTGTTGATGGCCATCGCCGTGTTCGTGGCGGGCACCATCCTGGTGCTGTCGGCGGCGAGCATGAGCCCGCTGGTCCGCAAGCCGACGGTGTGGTGGCTGAACTGGCTGGCGGAGAAGACCCAGAAGACCAAGACACGCGCCGAGGTCGAGAAGGGTTTCTGGGGCAAGCTGGTCAACCGGGTGATGAAGCGGCCGATCGCGTTCGCCGCACCCATCGTCATCGTGATGATCCTGATGATCATCCCGCTGGGTCAGCTCTCGCTCGGCGGCATCAGCGAGAAGTACCTGCCGCCGGACAACGCCGTGCGCCAGGCGCAGGAGGCGTTCGACAGGTCGTTCCCCGGTTTTCGCACCGAACCCCTGACGCTGGTGATCGAGAACGACAACGGCGAACCGGTCACCGATCAGCAGGTCGCCGAGATCCGCAGCAAGGCGTTGACGATCCCGGGGTTCATCCAACCCGAGGACGACCCGACCAAGATGTGGCAGCCGCGTCCGTATCAGGACGGCGGCTCGCAGGACCCCTCGGTCCGGGTGATCCAGAACGGCCTGGTGAACCGTAACGACGCGGCGAAGAAGGTCGAGGAACTTCGCGCCATCGTGCCCCCGCGCGGGTTGTCGATCTCGGTCGGTGGCACCCCGGCGTTGGAACAGGACAGCATTCACAGCCTGTTCGACAAGCTCCCGCTGATGGTGACCATCCTCATCGTCACGACGACGATCCTGATGTTCCTGGCGTTCGGATCGGTGGTGTTGCCGATCAAGGCCGCGGTGATGAGCGCGCTCACGTTGGGTTCGACGATGGGCGTGTTGACGTGGATGTTTGTCGTGGGTCACGGCTCCGGGCTGATGAACTACACGCCGCAGCCGCTGATGGCGCCGATGATCGGGTTGATCATCGCGGTCATCTGGGGTCTGTCGACCGACTACGAGGTCTTCCTGGTGTCGCGCATGGTCGAGGCCCGGGAGCGCGGTCTGTCCACCGCCGAAGCCATCCGCGTCGGCACCGCGACCACCGGCCGGTTGATCACCGGTGCGGCGTTGGTGCTCGCGGTGGTCGCAGGAGCGTTCGTGTTCTCCGACCTGGTGATGATGAAGTACCTGGCGTTCGGGTTGCTGATCGCGCTGCTGCTCGACGCCACCATCGTCCGAATGTTCCTGGTGCCGGCGGTGATGAAGCTTCTCGGCGACGACTGCTGGTGGGCGCCGCGGTGGATGAAGCGCATCCAGGAGCGCCTCGGCCTCGGTGAGACCGAGCTGCCCGACGAACGCAAGCGTCCAGCGGTGCGCGAGACCGTCGAGGACCCCGAGGCGCTGGTCGGTGCCGGCGCACCGGTGCCGCCTCGGCCGCGCCCGCCGCACGATCCGACGCACCCCGCCGTCTCGGGCCCGCGTCCCGGCGCGACCCGCGCGGTGCCGCAGCGGGTCCCGTCGGCCACCGGCACGACACGCATCCCCAGCACGACCACGCCACCGGCCGCACCGGCCGACGAACCGCAGACCACACGGTTGTCGATCGCGAAGAACGCCGTTCGCAACGCGGTGAGCAACGCCGCCGCGACGGCGCGACAGGCCGCCCGGCCACCGGCGCCGCCCGCCCCGCCCGCACCCGCTCCGGCGGCTCCGCGTCCGGGTGGGGGCCGCCCGCCGCGGGAGGAACGCGAAATCGAGTCGTGGCTGGGCGAACTGCGCGGCACCGGCACACCGCCCACCCCGCCGGCGCCCGCCCCGCAACGGCCGTCGGCCGAACCCACCAGGGCGATGCCGACCGCGCCGGAAGGCCGGGGACAGCGCCCGCGCGTGGCGCCTCCCACGCCCGGCAACGAGCCGACCACGGCGATCCCGACACCGCGGTCACAACCGACTGACCCCGAGCCCACGCAGGACCCCGACGCGACGACCGCCATCCCCACCCCGGGCAAGCAGGGCGACGACGCTGAAGCGGCGACCGAGAAGCTCAACACCCGCGAGGATGACGAGCGTCAGCGCCGCGGCGGCGGCGTCAGCGCACAGGACCTGCTGCGGCGCGAAGGCCGGCTGTAGGACGCTTCGTCGCGAAAGTTCAGTCGACGTCGTCGCTTTCGGCCTTGACCAGCGGACCCTCGTCGGCTTCGAGGGCTTCCGTCTCGGCGTCGGGATCCCGCGCCGTCAGCACCCGCACGGCGCTGTTGAGGAACGCCAACACCGGCACCGCCAGAAGCGCGCCCACGATTCCGGCCAGGACACCGCCGCCCGCGATCACCAACACGATCGCGAGCGGATGAATCGACACGGCGCGGCCCATCACCAACGGCTGCAGTACGTGGCCTTCCAGCTGCTGTACCGCGATGACCAAACCGAGCGTGATCAGCGCGTAGATGAAACCTTTGGCGATCAGCGCGACGACCACCGCGAGCGCACCGGCTATCACGGCGCCGACCAGCGGGATGAACGCGCCGAGGAACACCAGCGAGGCCAGCGGCAACGCCAGCGGCACACCCATGATCGCCAGGCCGGTGCCGATGCCGACGGCGTCGACGAGCGCGACCAGGAAGGTGGCACGCACGTATCCGATCAACGAATGGAAGCCGGCCTTGCCCGCCTCGCGCACCCGGTCACGGACGTGGACCGGGAAGATCTGGGTGACGAACGCGAAGATGTTGCGTCCGCCCTGCAACAGGAAGATCAGCGTGAACAACACCAGCACGGCACCGGTCACGATCTCGGTGACCGTGCCCGCCGTCGACAGCGCGCCCGTCGTCACCCTTTCCTGGTTGTTCTGAAGGGCCTCGATCGCGGCGTTGCCCGCATTGTCAATCTGATCCCGACTCAGATGTAGCGGGCCGTCGATCAACCAGTTGCGCATACCGTCGATGCTGCGGCTGACCTGCTGGGTCAGCTCGGGAGCGCCCTCGATGAACTGGGTGACGACGAACGACATGATCCCGCCGACCACGGCGAACCCGCTGAGCAACATCAGCGCCACCGCCCCGGCCCGGGGCGCCCCACGCCGGTCGAGGAAGTCCACCGCCGGCATCAGCAGGGCCGCCAGGATCGTCGCCAGCGCGACCGGTACGACGATGATCTCCAGCCGCTTGAACACCCACAGCAGGGCGACGACGGCGGCGAGGATGACGAGCAGCCGCCACGACCAGGCTGCCCCTTTGCGAACGAGAGGTGAGACGGACTCGTCATCAACAGATGGGGCCCCAGGCATCCCGATAGCGTAACGGCCTGCCACTTGCAGCGACGGATCTCTCGAAACCGCAGCACCACGCCTTACCCTTACTCCGTGGCACACGACGCGCCTGCGAGTGCAGCCCACAGCCAAGGGCGCACCCTCCGCGGCAAGTACTGGTGGCTGCGGTGGGCCGTCCTCGCCGTGGCGGTCGTCGTGCTCAGCGTCGAACTCGGATTGGTGTGGGATCAGCTCGCCAAGGCGTGGCACAGCCTCTACACCGCACAGTGGTGGTGGGTGCTGGCGGCGGTGGGTACAGCGCTGGCGTCGATGCACTTCTTCGGCGACATCCAGCGCAAGCTGTTGCGATCCGCGGGAGTGCCTGTGCGCCAATGGCGTTCGCAGGCCGCGTTCTATGCGGGCAACTCCCTGAGCACGACGCTTCCCGGCGGACCGGTTTTGTCGGCGACGTTCATCTACCGCCAGCAGCGGCTCTGGGGCGCAACGCCGGTGATCGCCTCCTGGCAGCTGGTGATGTCGGGCGCACTGCAGGTGATCAGCCTGGCGCTGTTGGGGTTGGGCAGCGCCTTCTTTCTCGGGGCCAAGCACAACCCGTTCTCGCTGATCTTCACGCTGGCCGGCTTCATCATGCTGATCGTGCTGGCGCAGGCGGTGGCCTCGCGACCCGATCTGCTCGACGGCATCGGGGTGCGGGTGCTGTCGTGGGTGAACTACGTGCGCGCCAAACCCGCCCACAACGGGCTGACCAAATGGCGCGAGACGCTGGCTCAGCTCGAGTCGGTCAAGCTGAGCAGGCGCCAGCTCGGCGTCGCGTCCACCTGGTCGATGTTCACCCTGGTCACCGGCGTGGGCACGCTGCTGTTCGCCTGTTACGCGGCCGGCGGGCGCCCGTCGCTGCTCGGGGTCATCGTGGCCTACGTCGCCGCCCGCGCGGTCGGCTCGATCCCCCTCATGCCCGGCGGGCTGCTGGTGGTCGAGGCGGTGCTGGTGCCCGGTCTGGTGTCGAGCGGAATGACACTGGCCTCAGCGATCTCGGCAATGCTGATCTACCGGCTCATCAGCTGGATCTTCATCGCCGCTATCGGATGGGTGGTGTTCTTCTTCATGTTCCGCACCGACACCGACGTCGACCCCGACGCATGCGACCGGCAGTAGCCGTTCTCGGCGTCGCGGCGCTGATCGCCGCTTGTTCGCAGGGCACCGACCCTCCCGCAGCGACATCGCCCGCCGAATCGTCGCCCCAGACCACGACGGCATCGACGGCGCCGGGACCGCTGCGAGGTCCCGCCCCGTCGGTGGCCACCCCGATCGTCGGCGACGCCATCAGCCAGCCCGTGCCGGTACTCGCCACCGACGGCAGGAAACATCTGGTCTACGAGGTCAGCCTGACCAACACGCTGCCGCACCCGGTGACCCTGAAGTCGATCACCGTGCTGGACCGCGATGTCGCGCTGCTCGACCTCGAAGGCGACCAATTGGCGCAATGGACCCGGATCATCGGAACACCAAGCCCCACAACGGCAATCGGTCCCGCACAGACGGCGGTGGTCTGGTTCGACGTCGCGCTCGACGAGAACGTGCAGACGCCGAGTCGGTTGACACACGCCGTCGCGCTGTCGAATCTCGACCCGCAAGATCCACTGTTTCCCGCCGACCAGACCGTCGACATCGCCCCTGTCGAAGTGCAACCCCGCGAACCCGTCGTCCTCCGGCCCCCGTTGAGAGGAGCCGGTTGGGTCGACGCAGGCGGATGCTGCGGCACCAGCGCCCACCGCACGGCGCTCAACCCGATCAACGGCCGCCTATGGGCCGCAGAACGATTCGCGATCGACTACGTCCAGCTCGACCCCGACGGACGCCTGATCACCGGCGACCCGTCGAAGCCCGAGAGCTTCGCCTTCTTCGGCGCCGACATCCACGCAGTCCGTGACGGGCGGGTGGTCTCGGTGCTCGACGGCCTGCCCGAGCAGATGCCCGGCCGCAACCCGACCGGACTACCGCTGAACCAGTACGCCGGCAACCACGTCGTACAAGACCTCGGCGACGGGAACTACGCGCTGTACGCGCATATCAAGACCGGGACCGTCGCGGTCAAACCCGGTGACCGACTGACTGCGGGACAGGTACTCGGAAAGGTCGGCAACACCGGCAATTCCACGGCGCCACACCTGCACTTCCACGTCATGAGCTCACCGGACCCGTTGGGCTCCAACGGATTGCCGTTCGTGTTCGACGACTTCCGGGTCGATGCGCGAATGGTCGACGATGACGACGTCAACGGACCCCTTTTTGAGGGTGCATCCGCGCAGCTTCAGCCCGGCTTCACCGCTCGTGACGAAAAGACCGCCATGCCATTGGAACTGGACGTGATGACCTATGCCGATCGATAGCTCCGAACAGACCCGGACCGCCCTGACGGCGCTGGCCACCGACGTCGCCTGCCTGATCGTGTTCGCCGCGATCGGACGGCGCAGCCACGACGAGGGTCTGAATCTCGTCGGCATCGCCGAGACCGCGTGGCCGTTCGTCTCGGGCGCCCTCGCCGGCTGGGTGCTGTCGCTGGGGTGGCGACGGCCGTATTCGCTGATCCCGACGGGCCTTGCGGTGTGGGTGTGCACCATCGTGGTGGGCATGCTGCTGCGCAAGCTGACGTCTGCCGGTGTGGCGCCGAGTTTCATTGTGGTGGCCTCGATCTCAACCGCCGTGCTGTTACTCGGCTGGCGTGCGGCCATTCACGTCATGATTCGCCGCTGACACCGCCCCGGGTCGCGCGCAGACCCCGAGCCCCCGGCCGCGGGAGAAGCGGCCAAGGACGGCCCGGGGGTCAGGCGGACGCCGGCTTAGCTGTCGGCGAGACCGTCACCGTTGGTGTCGCCGCAGCGGTTCTTGATGTCGACCAGCGGCTGGCGGATCCCCGTCAGGTCGGCCTTGATCTGAGGATTGGCGTTCAAGTACTCCTGCACCTTGCCCCGGACCTCTTCGCGCGGCAGGCCCTCGAGGCTGGTGAAGAACCAGTTGACGTCCGGATGGGTGAACAGGTACGCCGACGTCGACGCCGAGACGCCGGAGGCCACACCGGCGAGATCGGCCGCGGTGCAGTTGGGCGGCTCCGCGGCAGCGAGCGGCGTCGCACCGAGGAACATCGCACCGGCGATCGCGCCGGTGCCGACCGCGCCAGCAACCGCACGACGCGCAGAACGGGCCGAGAGAAACATGGGTGAGCTCCTTCATCGGGAGTGGGGTGGCCGTAACCATGGTGGTTAGCGACGTCTACCAACTGGGACCAACGAAGAAAAGCTAAGCAGAATGTCCGCAGACTTTCTTGCCTTGCGGTCAACGAGTCGCCGAAAACTCGAAATCTGCAGGTGAAAGTGCCCGCGGCGGGTGGCTATGCGTCGTTTCGAGTCAGGGCAGGCCCGCGATGGCCGACGACGGTGCGTGCGAGTTGCCCTGGGAAACCGGTGACGCCCCATGCGGTTGGGCCGTGGCCCCCGGCGCGGTCAGCGGCGGGGTCTTCGCGGTCGGCGCCTGCGCCGGCAAACCCGCCGGAAGACCTGCGCCTTGCTGCTGCGCGGCCTGCATCAGACCCATCACCTGGGGCAGCGTGAGCGGAAGTTTGCACTTACCCGACAGGCTGGCCAGCGGCTGCTGCAGCTGCTGCAGGTCCTCGGCGACCTCGGGGTTGGCGTCGAAGTACGCCTTCAGCGCGCCCAGCGACTGCGGCCCGGCCTGCTGTTTGGAGATCGTCGTCAACGCCTGGTTGGTCTGCGGATGCGCGTCGAGGTAATCACCGGTCGAGGTGGCGACGTCGCCGATCGTCCTGGCGACCTCGCTGGCCGCGCACGGGTCCTTGGCGGCGGTCGCCGACGGAGCAGACGACAGGGCCGGCAACACCAGCGCGGCCGACACGGCCCCGCCCGCGACAGAGGCAGCGACGATGCCGACGGCGCGGCGACGGATCAGCCCGGTGGTCGTTTTCATGACAACTCCTAACGATTCGCAGACGATCTCGACCGGTCCGCAAATGCTCTCGCGATGGACGGCAATCAGTCCCCGACGCCGAAAACGGCCGAGCCACATCCTGCCACCGGTCGCCTCACCCCCGCCAATCCAGCAGGGCCAACGGCCTCGATGCGCACGGGTGGCGTAACGCCGTTCGGCTTGGTCGCGAGAACGAATTGGGACATCGTGAGGCGTTGCTGCGGATCGCTCAGGCAGTATGGGAGCAGGCCGAAGGGACCGGCACCTTACCGCAGGTTGTTGTACGCTTCGGCTACGAAACGCCGGGGAGAAAGCGGGGGATCCAATCCAGCAATTCATGTTGCGCTTGAGTAGCAAACTGCGCAGATATCGCTGGGCGGTTTTCGCCGTATGGGTGCTCCTGCTCGTCCCGTCGATCTGGCTGGCGCTCAACCAGTCGAGCCACCTCACCGGTGGCGGCTTCGAGGTCGAAGGATCCCAGTCGCTGCGCGTGCAGCGCGAACTCGAAGAGCACTTCCCCGACCAGGGTGCCTCACCGCTGGCGCTGGTCGCCGCACCGCGCGCAGATGCCTCGTACGAGGACATGAACGCCGCCGTCGCACACCTGGAACGCCTGGCCGCCGAGGTGCCCAGCGTGAAGATCGCTCCGAACCCGCAACAACCCCCGCCGCAGCCCGATCGGCCCTACGTCATCACGCTGCAGCTGGACTTCGACAACACCGGCGCGGTCGACGTCGCCAAACAATTGCGTCAGAAGGTCGGGATCGACGGCGAGGACCCCGGCGAGATCGAGAACGGCAGGGTCAAGCTGTACGTCATCGGCCAGGGCGCTCTGGGCGCGGCCGCGACGCAGGCCACCAAACACGACATCGCCCAGGCGGAGCGGTGGAACCTGCCGATCGTCCTGATCGTCCTGCTCGCGGTGTTCGGGTCGTTGGCCGCCGCGGCCGTGCCGCTGGTGCTCGGCGTCTGCACCGTCGCGGTGACGATGGGGCTCGTCTACCTGCTGTCGATGTTCACCACGATGTCGGTGTTCGTGACGTCGACGGTGTCGATGTTCGGCATCGCGCTGGCGATCGACTACTCGCTGTTCATCCTCATGCGTTACCGGGAGGAGCTGCGCGCCGGGCGCGAGCCGGATCAGGCAGTAGACGCCGCGATGGCCACATCGGGTCTTGCGGTGACACTCTCCGGGCTGACGGTGATCGCGTCGGTCACCGGCATCTACCTCATCCAGACGCCCGTGCTGGTCTCGATGGCCACCGGCGCCATCCTCGCGGTCGCGGTGGCCGTGCTCACCTCCACGACGCTGACGCCGGCCGTGCTCGCGACATTCGGCCGGTCTGCTGCGCGACGCTCGTCGTACCTGCATTGGTCGAGACGCCCCGAAGCCACCCAGTCTCGGTTCTGGACGCGGTGGACCGGTTGGGTGATGCGCAGGCCGTGGCTGTCGGCGATGGCCGCCGCCGCGCTGCTGATCGCGCTGGCCGCGCCCGCGTTCTCGATGATGCTCGGCAACAGCATGCAGCGTCAGTTCGAGCCGACCCACGAGATCCGCGGCGGCGTCAACGCCGCGGCCGAGGCGCTCGGCCCCGGAGCCCTGGGCCCGGTCCGGGTGCTGGTGGCCTTCCCCGACGGCAACGCCGCTTCGGCACCCGCCAAGGAACCGCTGCTCGACGCGATTCGCCAGCGCATGGCGCAGGGCCCGAACGTGGTGTCGGTGAGCCCGCCGTCGTTCGGTGAGGACTACCGGCACGCGCTGCTGTCGGCGGTGCTGTCGGTCGACCCCGAGGACATGGGCGCGCGCGAGACGATCGACTGGATGCGCGCGGAGTTGCCGTCGACGCCCGGCACCGAGAATGTGCGGATCGACGTCGGCGGTCCGACCGCGCTGATCAAGGATTTCGACGACCGGGTCTCCGTCACTCAGCCCCTCGTGTTCCTCTTCGTGGCGTTGATCGCATTCCTGATGCTGCTCATCGCGATCCGCTCGGTGGTCCTGGCGCTCAAGGGCGTCCTGATGACCGTGCTGTCGGTGGCCGCCGCCTACGGCAGCCTGGTGGCGGTGTTCCAGTGGGGCTGGCTCGAAGACCTGGGTTTCGACCGGATTTCGTCGCTGGACAGCACGATCCCGCCGCTGGTCCTGGCGATGACGTTCGGTCTGTCCATGGATTACGAGATCTTCCTGCTCACCCGCATCCGTGAGCGCTTCCTGCTGACCCGCAACACGCGCGACGCGGTGGCCTACGGCGTGAGCACCAGCGCTCGGACCATCACCAGCGCCGCGCTCATCATGATCGCGGTGTTCATCGGGTTCGCGTTCGCGGGCATGCCACTGGTCGCTCAGCTGGGGGTGGCCTGCGCGGTGGCGATCGCGGTGGACGCGACGGTCGTTCGGCTGGTCCTGGTACCGGCTCTGATGGCCATGTTCGACGAGTGGAACTGGTGGCTGCCGCACTGGCTGGCCCGCATCCTGCCGTCGGTGGATTTCGAGAAGCCCCTGCCCAAGGTGGACACCCCCGATCTGATCATCATCCCCGACGACCTCTCGTCGCTGGGACCGAAGGGCTCCGAGCTACGCACCGTCGTCAAGTCGGCGGCGAAGTTGAAAACCCTTGTACCGCAAGCTGTCACGGTCGCCGATCCGCTGGCGTTCAGCGGCTGCAGCCCGGACGCGCCGACCACGAAGATGCGCAGCGTCGGTCGGCTCAACGCCGGACACCGCGGCGGCGGCGGAGGTACCGCGTTGGCCACCGCCCCGCCCCCGGTGCATCCGGTGACGATGTGGCGGGGCCGGTTGGCGGTGGCCCTGGACGCGCTGGAGACCGCATCGGAGTGCGAGCACGCCACGATGGAGCGGCGCAGCCCGATGGAAACCACCAACGTCCAACTGCCAACCGGCGACCGGCTGCAGATCCCGACGGGCGCGGAGACGCTGCGGCTGAAGGGTTACCTCATCATGTGCCGCAACACCACACGCGACTACGCGGAATTCGCCGATCTGGTCGAGTGCATGGACGCGCGCACGGCGGCGGAAGTGTTGAGCACAATGGACCGGTACTACTCTGGTTCACAGTCAAGAAAGCAGTGGGTGGCGACTCAGCTGGTGCGCCGACTGGCCGACCCTGCGCCTTCGGACGAGCACGACACCCGGATGTCCGGTCCGGAGGCGGAGGCCGAGTGGGCAAAAGTTCGAGAGCGCTGCCTTTCGGTGGCGGTCGCGATGCTGGAGGAGGCGAGGTGACGGTGACTCCCGACATCCGGGATACCCGCCGCCGAGAGGCTGTCTCCGCGGAGCAGAGCACGAGGCCGCCCGCGACGCCGTCCGTCGACGATCGCCCGGTCGAATTCTGGCCGACCGCGGCCATCCGCGCGGCCCTGGAGACCGATGACCTCGCCGTCTGGCAACGCATCGTCGCGGCGATCAAGCGGGACCCGTTCGGCCGTACCGCGCGTCAGGTCGAGGAAGTCCTCGAGACCGCGCGGCCATACGGCGTGTCCAAGGCGTTGGCCGAGGTGCTCACCCGCACGCGCGAACATCTGGAGGCCAACGAGCGCGCGGAGGTGGCCCGTCACATCCAGGCACTGTTGGAGCACTCCGGGCTGGGACATCAGGAGTTCGCATCGCGGATCGGCGTGCCCCCCGATGAGTTCGCGTCCTTCCTCAGCGGCCAGACGAGCCCGTCGGCGGCGTTGATGGTGCGGATGAAGCGGCTGTCCGAGCGGTTCGCCCGGATGCGTTCGAGCCGACCCAACGGTTGACGGACCCGTTGGGTATACGCCGGGAATGGACCTCGAAGAGATTCTGCGGGAGACCCGCACGGTGGCGATCGTCGGCGCGTCGCCGAACCCCGACCGCGCCAGCCACGAGATCTGGACCTACCTCAAGGCGGCCGCCGACTACGACCTGTTTCTGGTCAATCCGACCGTCAGCGACATCGAGGGCACCCCGGTCTACCCGTCGCTGGCCGATCTGCCGGTCGTGCCCGACCTCGTCGACGTGTTCCGCAGGCGTGAACACCTGCCGGAGGTGCTGCAGGACACCATCGCCGTCGGGGCCAAGGTGCTGTGGCTGCAACTCGGCCTGTGGGACGAGCAGGTCGCCCGTGACGGCGAGGCGGCCGGATTACAAGTCGTGATGGACCGCTGCATCAAGGTCGACCACGCCCGGCTGCTGCGCTAGCCCCTTCACCGCGCGTGGATCGGCGACACGTTGTCGACCAACCACCGGCCGTCGGTCTTGGACAACGTGACCCGCAGCGCCAGCACCGCGGTGTCCGCCGGTTTCCCCGGCGAACTCTGCGTGGCGTGCAGGATCACCGCGACGCTGGCGGCGCTCGGGCCGATCGCCTCGACGCCCGCCGAGACGGTACTGGCCTGGGCCGACACGTTGCGGTTCGCCAAATCCTTTGCCACCGTCGCGAACTCATTCTTGAACGCATCAGCGCGTTCCGGAGACATCATGGCCGCCGCCCGGTCGATCGACGCCGTCGGACTCTGCGGGGTGAACGTCGCCGACGCTTCGGCCACACTGCTGGCGATGCCGACGACCTCGGTGCTGTCGTTGCGCAGCGCGCGATCGGGCACCGTCCACTTCAGATAGCCGACGAGCACCGCGGCCACCACCGCCGCCGTCGCGACAGCGACCACTCCCAGCCGCAGGCCAGGACCGTCGTCGTCGGTGCCGACCGTCACCGCATCGCGGCGCGCCAGCACCACGTTGACCACCACGCCCTGGACGATCAACAAGCACAGCACCGAGCAGACCGAAACCCACCACAGCGGCCACGCCAGCGCGATGCCGATGTACACCAGCGCCGCGATCGCGGCCAGCGGAGGCGCCACGTCGAACGCGGCGACCCGCAAGACGTTCCTCATCGGATCGGCTCCAAGCGCGAGATCATCAGCGTGCCGTCCACATCGGAGACGTCGAGCCGCAGATTCCAGCGCACCGTCCTGGGCTCTTCCCCGCCCACGTTCTCGCTGACCGATGTCGCCACCACCATGACGGTGTCGGTGCGCGACGCAAACTCCGAGATCTCGGGTTGGGGTCGGCGCGGCGGCGCGTCGTCCGGGCCGGGCGGCGGGTGATAGATCGACTCGACGGCAACCGAGTCGATCTGCCCGCTGGTGCGCGACTGCAGGGTCTGCACGAGCCTGCGGTACGGCTCGACGGCCGCGTCGAAGTCCGCGTTCAGTTGGCCGACGGTGCCTTCGTGCAGCCGGACCATGTCGGCCTGCACGGTGTCCTTGTTCATGTTGATCAGCACGTTGGTCCAGTCGACCGCGGTCTGCATGGCGCGGGCGCGGTAACGCAACTCGTCGGTGTGGTCGTGGTGCTGGGTCCAGATCAGGGCGGCCAGCGCGACCGCCACCACCGCGACCAGTCCCAGTACCGCCGATGCGATGCCGTACTTGGTGAAGACGGAACCGTCCTCGACTGCGGTGGGCTCGTCCTCGGGCATGCGCGTGAGGGTACCGGTCTGTGGGCCGGACGCCGGTGAGCGGTCAATGTCACACCCACCGGGTGCTGGAGATTCGACAAGACGGGTATGCAGGCTTGCGACCGGTGAAGTGAAAGGGATGCGTGGCCCACTATCTGATTGCCGCCAGCCCGATCCCCGGGCATGTCATGCCACTGCTGCACGTCGGCGCCGACCTGCGAGAGCGCGGTCACCGCGTGACCGTGCTGACGGGCGCCGAATACGAAGGTGCGGTCCTCGAGCGGGGGCTGGGGGCGCTGGAGCTGCCCGATGCGGCTCGGCCGAAGCGAGATGACAGCGGCTTGTGTGGTCTACCCGGGTTGCTCGACCGCTGGTATCGAGGGCGCGCCGAGATGCGCTCGGTGTTCATCGAGCCACTGGCTGCGCAGTATTGGTCGTTGCGTAAGGCGCTTCAGCGCGACGACTTCGACGCGGTGCTGTGCGATGTCGCCTTCACCGGCGCCCTGCCGCTGTTGACCGGCCACCGGCCGCGGCCGTGGATTCTCGTGTGCGGGGTCGGCCCGTTGACCCTGTCGAGCGCCGACGCGCCGCCGTTCGGGACCGCGTGGGCGCCGCGTTCGAACACCAACTACGAACCGATGACCTGGGTGACGCATCGGGTGCTGTTCGGCGACGTCCGTGCCGACTTGAACGCCGCGCTCGCCGCCGTCGGCGCTCCGCCGTCTCCGGTGTTCCTGACGGACTGGCCCGTGCTCGCCGACCGGCTTCTGCAGTTCACGGTGCCGTCGCTGGAGTATCCCCGCAGCGATCTGCCCGCGAACGTCTCCTACACCGGCCCGGTGATACCGAAACCCGCCACTCAGAAGCGGGGACTGCCGTGGGATCCGGCCGGCGAATCGCGCACGGTCGTTCATGTCAGCCAGGGCACGTGGGACAACGACGACCTCGACGCGCTCGTCGTGCCCACGGTCGAGGCGCTCGCCGACCGCGAAGATCTGCTGGTGGTGGCGACGACCGGGCGCGAGGGGCGCACGACGCTTCCCGGCCCCGTGCCCGCCAACGCGTGCATCACCGACTTCCTGCCCTATGCCGAACTCCTGCCGCACGTCGACGTGATGATCACCAACGGGGGATACGGTGGCGTGCATCAGGCGCTCTCGCACGGCATCCCCCTGATCGTCGCGGGCGGTTCGGCCGACAAACCGGAGGTCGCCGCTCGCGTGGGCTACGCGCGGGCCGGCATCAACCTGGGCACCTCACGGCCCGGCCGCGCCGAGATCGTCGGCGCGCTCGACGCGGTCCTCGGCACCGGCGCCTACCGCGCCACGGCGCGCCGGTTGAGCCGCGAGATCCGCGGGGAGAACGCCTTCGACCGCATCGCCGAAGCGCTGGCGGGTCTGGCGGTGCCGCAGCGGCCAGGGGAGCCGGCCGCGCGTTCTGGCACCCTGGTGGGGTGACGGTAGAAGCAATCAGATCCGGCATCGACCTCAGCTACGTCGACGCCGACGCCCGCCCCCAAGACGATCTGTTCGGCCACGTGAACGGCCGCTGGCTGACCGAGTACGAGATGCCCGGCGACCGAGCCACCGACGGTGCGTTCCGCTTGCTGTACGACCGCGCCGAGGTGCACGTGCGTGATTTGATCACCGAGGCGGCGGCGTCGAACGCGGAGACGGGCAGCGACCAGCAGCGCATCGGCGATCTGTACGCCAGCTTCATGGACGAGCAGGCCGTCGCCGCGCGGGGTGTGCAACCGCTGCTCGAGGAATTGGCGGCGATCGACGCTGCCGACTCCCCCGAGTCGCTGGCGCGCGTGCTCGGCGCGTTGCAGCGCACCGGAATCGGCGGCGGAACCGGCGTCTACGTCGATACCGACTCCAAGGACTCGACGCGCTACCTGCTGCACCTGACCCAGTCGGGCCTGGGCCTGCCCGACGAGTCGTACTACCGCGACGAACAGCACGCCGAAATCCTCGCCGCATATCCGCAGCACATCACGGCGATGTTCGAGTTGGTGTACGGCGCAGGCGATCACGCCGAAACCGCCGCACGGATCGTGGCGTTGGAGACCAAGCTGGCCGCCGCGCACTGGGACGTCGTCAAGCGGCGCGACGCCGACCTCACCTACAACCTGCGCGCCTTCGCCGACCTGCCTACCGAAGCGCCGGGCTTCGACTGGTCCGGCTGGGTGTCCGGGCTGGGCACCGACGTTTTCGGGGACCGCAGCCGGCCGGACGAAGTCGTTGTGCGACAGCCCGACTACCTCACCGCGTTCGCCGCCGAGTGGTCCGGCGGGGACCTGGAGGACTGGAAGAGCTGGCTGCGGTGGCGCGTCATCCATGCCCGCGCCTTCCTGCTGACCGACGACCTCGTCGCCGAGGACTTCGCGTTCTACGGCCGCAGGCTCTCGGGCACCGAGCAGATCCGCGACCGGTGGAAGCGCGCGGTGTCGGTGGTGGAAGGGCTGCTGGGCGACGCGGTCGGAAAGCTCTACGTGGAGCGGCATTTCCCGCCGTACGCCAAGGAGCGGATGGACGAGCTCGTGGACAACGTCCGCGAGGCCTACCGCGTGAGCATCAACTCGCTGGAGTGGATGACGCCGCAGACGCGGGAGAAGGCGCTGGCCAAGCTCGACAAGTTCACGCCGAAGATCGGATATCCGAAGAAGTGGCGCGACTATTCGGGCCTGGTGATCGAGCGCGACGACCTCTACGGCAACTACCGTCGCGGCTACGCGTTCGAGTACGAGCGGGAGCTACGCAAGCTCGGCGGGCCCGTCGACCGCGACGAGTGGTTCATGACGCCACAGACCGTCAACGCTTACTACAACCCCGGCATGAACGAGATCGTCTTCCCCGCAGCGATTTTGCAGCCGCCCTTCTTCGACGCCGACGCCGACGACGCCGCCAACTACGGTGGCATCGGTGCGGTCATCGGCCACGAGATCGGGCACGGGTTCGACGATCAGGGCGCCAAGTACGACGGTGACGGCAACCTGGTCGACTGGTGGACCGACGAGGACCGCACCGAGTTCGGCGCGCGCACAAAGAAGTTGATCAAGCAGTACGACGAATACGTGCCCCGGCAGTTAGGAAACGGGCACTCCCCTGTTCCGCATGTGAACGGCGCGTTCACCGTCGGCGAGAACATCGGTGACCTCGGCGGGCTGTCGATCGCGCTGTTGGCCTACCGACTGTCGCTGAAGGGTGAGCCCGCGCCGGTCCTCGACGGGCTGACCGGCGAGCAGCGGGTGTTCTTTGGCTGGGCTCAGGTGTGGCGGACGAAATCGCGTGACGCCGAAGCGATCCGGCGTCTCGCGATCGACCCGCACTCACCACCGGAGTTCCGCTGCAACGGCGTCATCCGCAATATGGATGCGTTCTACGAGGCGTTCGACGTCACCGAAGACGACAAGCTCTACCTGGAACCCGAACAGCGAGTACACATCTGGAACTAGGGGATTTCGGTGTAGTTGGTCGCGCTCACCGCGACCAACTACACCCAAACCGCCTTAGAACATCTGCCAGTCGGACGCGCCGTCAGGCTGGTTGTAGATACCGGTCGAGTTCTTGATCACCACGGCGTCACCGCTGCCGAAGTTGTCGAAGAACCACTTCGCGTTGGCCGGGCTCAGGTTGATACAGCCGTGGCTGACGTTGCTCTCGCCCTGTGAACCGACCGACCATGGGGCGCTGTGTACGAAGACACCGCTGTTGTCGATGCGCACCGCGTCCTTCACCTTGAGCTTGTAGCCCTCGGGTGAGTCCACGGGCACGCCGTATGTCGACGAGTCCATCACGATGTCGGCGAACTTCTCGAGCACGTAATAGGTGCCGTTCTTGGTGTCGTGGCCCTTCTTGCCCATCGACACCGGGAACGTCTTCTCCAGTTCCCCGTTGCGGTGGATCTGCATCTGCAGCGAGTCGTTGTCGATGGTCGCGACGAGCTGCTCGGGCACGGTGAAGCTGGACTTGGTGCCCGACGCGTCGATGTTGACCTTCGTGCCCGCGGGCCAGAAGTCCTGTGGACGCCACCGCACCTGGGTGTCACTGGTCCAGTAGAACCGGCCGGGAACGGGCGGCACCGACGAGATGTGAATCGCGTCCTCGGCCATCTTGCGGTTGGCGATCGGCCGCTGGAAGTTGATGTAGATCGGCTTGGCCGCGCCGACGATTGACCCGTTGGTCGGGTTGAAGGACGGCGGCGCGAACACCGGTGCGCCGACATACGGCGTCGGATTCTGTCCGGCCGGGGTGCCCTCCGGAATCGGCTGCTGCTGAGCCAGCGGATCGGGCGGGGCGAAGAACGGGTTCGACGGCGGCGGAGGCGGCGGAGCCTCGGCAGCCGGGGCCGGCGGCGCCGGTGGCGCTGGTGCAGCGAACGGGTCCGCCGGTGGGGGCGGCGGCGGCGGAAATACCGGCGCGGGTGGCGGTGCCGCGGCGACGGCCGGATCGACCGGCGCCGGCGGTGGTGGCGGCGGAACACCCGGCTGAGCGAGCGCTGACGGGCTCGCGAGCATCCCCCCTACGACGCTCGCCGCCGCTATCGCAGTGAGCAGCCGACTGCGCTTTACCCTGCGCATACACAACCTCCCAGTCGCAGAACTCCAACCAGTGTGGCATAACGCCCCGGGCGTCCCCGGCCATTGGCGGGCCTCTCCATCTTGGGCAAACGCTCAATCCACACTCGTGACCTGCCTTGTTCATCGGTCATGGGCGCTCACTGTTAACACCCAGCTACCGGATCGCTCGCCCCGCCGACAACAGGCATGACTTGATCGGGCCTGCCGGTGGCAGGCTGGTCGCATGATTGTGGCTTTCAGCGTGAGCCCGACGGGTGGCGACGACAGCGTGGGCGACGCGGTCGCCGATGCGGTCAAGGTGGTTCGCGAATCGGGGCTTCCGAACGAGACCAACGCGATGTTCACGAACATCGAGGGCGAGTGGGACGAGGTGATGGACGTCGTGAAGCGGGCCGTCGACGCAGTGGCCGCGGCCGCACCCCGGGTGAGCCTGGTGCTCAAGGCCGACATCCGCCCCGGCCACACCGATCAGCTGACGGCGAAGGTCAGGCGGATCGACGAGGCCCTGGGCGGCTAGGAGCGCACCAGCCGCGCGATGGCTGCAGAGGCCTCGGCCAGCTTCGTGTCGGCCTGGTCACCGCCTTCGGCGACCGCCTGTGCCACGCAGTGCCCGAGATGCTCGTCGAGCAGGCCGAGCGCGACCGACTGCAGCGCGCTGTTGACGGCGCTGATCTGGGTGAGCACGTCGATGCAATACTTGTCGTCCTCGATCATCTTCGCGATGCCACGAACCTGACCCTCGATCCGACGCAACCTTTTGGCGTAGTTTTCCTTCTGTTGCGAATATCCGTGCGCCGCAGTCATCTTCAGCCCCTCAACATCTGATTCATCTGGTCGATCTCGGCCTGCTGCGTATCGACGATGGTCTGAGCCAACCGCTTGGCGTCGACGTTCTCGCCGTTGGCAAGCTCCGCGCGGGCCATCTCGATCGCACCCTGGTGGTGGGCGATCATCGACTCCAGCCACAGGGTGTCGAACTCGGGGCCCGAGAGCGTCTGGAGCTTGGCCATGGTGGCGTCGTCGACCATGCCCGGCATCGCGCCGTGCCCCTCGTGGCCGCCCTGCCCGGTGTCGGCGTCGGGGTTCTCCTGCCACTGCACGAGCAGCACCTGCATGGTGCGGATCTCGGGCTCCTGAGCCTTCGAGATCTGGTCGGCCAACGCCTTCACCTCCGGATTCGTGGAGCGGTCCGGAACCAGCGCCGACAGTTCAACGGCCTGCTCGTGATGCGGGATCATGTTCGTCGCGAACGCGACATCGTCGGCGTTGTAGCCGGCCGGTTGGCCGCTGATCACCGGTTCGTCGGAATGCTGGTGGTCGGTATGTCCGTCAGAGGCCGGGCTGCTGGTGCACGATGTGAGCAACATCGCGGTGGCGAGGGCGATCAGGATGGCGGTGAGGCGAGCAATCAGCGACGTCATGAAGTCGAGGGTACCGGATACCCCACCGGGGTATCGATAACGGTTTGGCCGGGGCAAAACACCGGAGGCATACTTGTTTGATGCCCTCAGAAACTCCCGGCACCGAAGCCCGCCATCAGGCGGAGCCCGATATAAAGCCCCGCAGTCGCGACGTCACCGACGGCCTGGAGAAGGCCGCCGCCCGCGGGATGTTGCGCGCGGTCGGCATGGGCGACGACGACTGGGCCAAACCCCAGATCGGCGTCGGATCCTCGTGGAACGAGATCACGCCGTGCAACATGTCGTTGCAGCGACTCGCGCAGTCGGTCAAGGGTGGCGTGCACGCCGCCGGCGGCTTCCCGCTGGAGTTCGGCACCATCTCGGTGTCCGACGGAATCTCGATGGGCCACGAGGGCATGCATTTCTCCCTGGTGTCGCGCGAGGTGATCGCCGACAGCGTCGAGACCGTCGTGCAGGCCGAGCGCCTCGACGGCACCGTGCTGCTGGCCGGTTGCGACAAGTCGATCCCCGGCATGCTGATGGCCGCGGCACGGCTGGATCTGGCGTCGGTGTTCTTCTACAACGGCTCGATCATGCCGGGCACGGCCAAGCTGACCGACGGGACCGAGAAGGAAGTCACGATCATCGACGCCTTCGAAGCGGTCGGGGCCTGCGCGCGCGGGCTGATGTCGCGTGAGGACGTCGACATCATCGAGCGCGCCATCTGCCCGGGTGAAGGCGCCTGCGGCGGCATGTACACCGCCAACACTATGGCCTCAGCCGCCGAGGCTCTCGGAATGTCGTTGCCGGGCAGCGCCTCTCCGGTGGCCATAGACAAGCGCCGCGACGAGTTCGCCCGCCGCTCCGGTGAGGCCGTCGTCGAGATGCTGCGCCGCGGCATCACCGCCCGCGACATCCTGACCAAGGAGGCGTTCGAAAACGCCATCGCGGTGGTGATGGCGTTCGGCGGTTCGACCAACGCGGTGCTGCACCTGCTGGCGATCGCCAGCGAAGCCAACGTCAAGCTGACCCTGGAGGATTTCACCCGGGTCGGCCAGAAGGTGCCGCACCTGGCCGATGTGAAGCCGTTCGGCCGGCACGTGATGAAGCACGTCGACGAGATCGGCGGTGTGCCCGTCGTGATGCGCGCGCTGCTCGATGCCGGCCTGCTGCACGGCGATTGCCTGACGGTGACCGGTCAGACGATGGCCGAGAACCTGGCGCACATCGCTCCCCCGGACCCGGACGGCAAGGTGCTGCGGGCGATGAACAACCCGATCCACCCGACCGGCGGCATCACGATCCTCCACGGTTCGCTCGCGCCGGAGGGGGCAGTGGTGAAGTCGGCGGGATTCGACTCCGACGTGTTCGAGGGCACGGCAAGGGTTTTCGAGCGCGAGCGGGCGGCATTGGACGCGTTGGAAGACGGGACGATCACGCACGGCGATGTCGTCGTGATCCGGTACGAAGGCCCTAAGGGCGGGCCGGGGATGCGCGAGATGCTGGCGATCACCGGCGCGATCAAGGGCGCGGGCCTGGGCAAGGACGTGCTGCTGATGACCGACGGACGGTTCTCCGGCGGCACGACGGGCCTGTGTGTGGGCCATATCGCGCCGGAAGCCGTCGACGGTGGGCCGATCGCGTTCGTCCGCGACGGTGACCGCATCCGGCTCGACGTCGCCAACGGGACGCTCGACATCCTCGTCGATCCCACCGAGTTCGATTCCCGCAAGGCCGGTTTCGAGCCGCTGCCACCGCGCTACACCACCGGCGTGCTGGCCAAGTACACCAAGCTGGTCGGATCGGCAGCCGTCGGCGCGGTCTGCGGATAGCGCTGGCTGCTCGAGCGCGCTATCGAACGGCTATCGAGGCGGCGGCGGATCGGTCGGCGTCAGCGCGATGGGCAGCCAGTACGTGCCGGGCCCCTGGCCCGGGCATCCTGGTGCGGGCACGGTGAATGTGCGCTCACCGGAGAAGCTGCCGTCGCCGTTGGGCTTGAGCCAGTCCGAACGCTGCGTCGTCACGGTGCCGCCGCTTCCGTCGGGATTGCAGTAGAAGGGGTAATCACCGGCGGACTCCCACCGGTCGCCGTTCCACCGGTATTCGAATTGCGCTGGCGCGTTGGGGTCTTGGGAGATTTCCGTCTCCCTCAACCAGCGGGAGAGGCAGCCGTTGACGTCGCAGTGCGTGGTGAAGAGGCCGAGCTGGGTGGCCGGACCCGCCGAAGCCGGTGCACCGTTGAACGTCTGTCTCGCGTGATCGAGTAGAGCGTTGTAGTAGCCGTAGATCGGTACCGGCTCGGGGCGGTCGGCGTTGGCAAGAGGTGCCAGTGCCACCGTGCTGCAGCCGAGGCCCACGGCGACGGACAATGCTTTCGACTTCACCGGAGCTCCTTTGGCCGGAGCCCTCGGCGGACTGAGAACTCTAGGGGCTCTGGATAACACAGAGCAACGTCGGATGTCGCCGAATCAGCGGGTTTGGCGCGCGAACGCCAGCCCGGCTATGCGCGGCAGGGCGATCGCACACACAGGAAGGTACGCGGTCGCCCACCACGGCACCCCGAACACGATTCGGGATCCGCCGTTTTCAGCAATCACCTCGTGGCGCGTCGCGCCGACGCCTGCGACCTTCCACGCCCAGCAGCGCCCGGGGCGGAATTCGGTGACGGTGAACGGCAGCGCCACACCGATCGGCGTGAACACCCTGCCTTGTGAGCCGAGGTGCATGGCGCCGCCCTCGTCCAGTTCGGCGCCCGACACGGTCGGACCCCACTTCGGCCACGTCTCGAGGTCGGTTATGACGTCCCACACGGCTTCGGGAGCAGCGTCGCTGAGTAATTCCACCGTCGGCATCCCGCGTCGGAATCCGAAGTCCATCTCTGGCTGATGCCCCGGTCGGTCGCGCGCTAAACGACTAGGTGGGCGGCGGATCGATGGGAGTCAGGGAGAAAGGCAGCCAGTGAGTGCCCGGACCCTCTCCCGGGCACCCGGCCCCCTCGATGAGGAGCGTCCGCTCCCCGAAGAAGCTGCCGTCCGGGTTGGGCATCAGGTAGTCCGAGCGGGTGGCTTTCACGGCGCTGCTCGGGTCGTGGCGATCGCACATGTAGGGATACTTACCGCTTGTCGACCAACGGTCGCCGGTCCACCGATATTCATAGAACTGCGGAGCGCCCGGGTTGCGGGCATGGTCGTCCTCGTTGTTCCATCGCGCCACACACCCGTCGACGTCGCAACGAGTCGTCAACTCGACGGGCACGTTGATCGGGTTCATCGGCGTCGGCCGACCGTTGAAGGTCTGCTTCGAGAAGTCGATGAAGACGTCGTAGAACCCGTACAGCGGCGGCGGTTCGGCGCGGTCCGCGTGTGCGACGGGCGCCACGACCATGGCTGCGGCGGCAAAGACGGCTGCCGGCAAGGTTTTCGACATAAGACTGGGTAACACGTCGAGAAGATCAGTGCCCGGAGAATCGATCGAAAAGTTCGGGCAGGAATCCGGCGAGGTGGTTCATCTCCTGCGCGCAGTGCACCATCAAGTCGCGTGGATCCGGAAGCTGTCGCGCCGCAACCGGACGAATGACCCTGTCAGTCAATCGATTACCGCGCCGAACGCGGACATGCCTGCCTCCCATCCAGAACCGCGAACGCATCTCGGCGCCGTCCGGCGTCCCGCGGACCTGGTGCACCAGCCAGCCGACATCGACAGGAATGTCGCCCGATCCGAGCCGCGCGCAGATCGCCACACCGTCGCTCAGGTCGCCCAGCCCCAGTTCGGACGGCTGCACGAACCGGATCGCAGGCCGGGTGAAGGACGAGCCGAGGTACTCCTCCACTAGAGATGTCCGACCGACGTACCCGCCTTCGCCGCCGCCGTCGTCCCACCGGGCGGACACGTGCGCGCGGGGATGCCACAGTTTGTAGCGGTGTGAGTCGTGGCCGTGCCACCCGAACCACCAGTCCCACATGGCCGGTGTGACCCTGGGCATGTCGGTGCGAACCGACACCTGAATGCCGCCGTCACGCAGAACGCCGTAGCCGTTCTCGGTCTGTTGGTATCCGTCGACGCGCATCGCGACGAGATCCTCGAACGCCGGAAGTGTCGGCTCGGCCTGAGGGCCGTGCTCCAGTGCCCCGACGACATGTCGTGGAAGAGCCGACATCTCGGGGTTGTAGAACGCCGCGAACTCGACGCCGAGGTCATCGTCGCGGTAACCGAGGTAGGACTTCATGTCACACCCTGCCCATCCAGCTGTGGAAGCGCCCGTCGGGGTCGTACTGCGCGCGCACGCGGTCGAGGCGGGCCATCGCGTCGTCGGTGGCGAATCGGGCCGGTCGCTGTCCGAGGTTCTCGTCAGCGAGTTGGATGCCGGTGGCCAGATGCGCCATGGCCGCCATGTTCGAGCAGGCCCAGTCCGCGTAGCGCTCGTCGTCGGCGGCGTCGCGCCAAACCGTATACAAGGCGAGGTAGATGTCGTCTTCGAGGCTGTACGCCATGTCCTGGCGGGCCGGCGAAGGGCCCCAGTTCAACCACAGGAAATGCGACGGGTGCGGGGGCAGAGTGTCGATGATGCGGCGGATCCCGGGTAGCAGGTCGTCCGCGGATGCCGACGTCCACATGTTGTCGGCGGCGTAGCGGTAGCCGGTCGGATAGTTGCTCATCACCCCCTCGTACCAAGTCGCGAGGTCGGCGGGCGCGTATGGGACCGCGACGACGGCCCGGTCGCGCACCGGGCAGGTATCGAGCAGCGCCAACGCTTGCGACGCTTCGTCTTCCGAATCCGCGAACACCGGTGACGCCATGACGATCCCGGGCTGCTCGATTCCGGCGCCGGGCACGCTTTTCGACGCGACGATCTGCAGCTCCACCCGTCGGTCGACGTCGGCGCTGATCGCCCTGGCCCACGTGAAGATCTCGTCAACCAACTCGATCGGATACACGTAAAGGCTGCTGCCGCAGATGGCAGGGCGCGCATACAGCTTGAGGTGGAATGCGGTCACCACACCGAAGAATCCGGGCCCTGAACCTCGTGCGGCCCAGTACATTTCGGGGTGGCTGTCCGGACTGCAGTGAATTCGCTCGCCGTCGGCGGTCACCACATCCAGTCCGATGACGCTTTCGCAAGCCGGTCCGAGAATGCGGCTGTTCCAGCCGTATCCGCCCTGCAGCAGGTATCCGCCGACGCACACGCCCTTGCAATGTCCGGCCGGGAAGAACAGGTTCTGCGCCTCCAGGTCCGCGGCCAGCAGGCTGCCACCTTTTCCGGGCCCGACGACCGCGGTCATGCGCTCGGCGTCGATGGTGCAGTCGTTCAGGCGACTGACGTCGAGCAGCATGCCACCGTCGCGCACGTGATTGCCGGCCCAGCTGTGACCGCCCGAGCGGACGCCGACTTGGAGGTCGTGTGCGGCCGCATAGCGCAGCGCGGCGACGACGTCATCGACGTCTGCGGCTTGGACCACCACTTCTGGATAGCGGGCCGGGGTGCGCGCATTCCAGACGGTCGCGCACCGGGCAGCCTCGTATCCGTCGTCGGAGCGGGTGAAGGAACGACCAGATGGGAGTGGCATCGGGGACCTCCTTGGTCCATATACCGAATCTTTGTGAACCGGTATGCGGATCAATATAGTGAGGGCGTGACTCGTCCGGACCGAAATGAACGAACCGATGCGGGGCGGGAAGACGGCATTCAGGTGCTGCGCCGCGCAGCAGCCGCCCTGGACGAGATCGCGGCGGCACCCGGCCGCCTGCGGCTGGTGGATCTAGGCGCTCAGCTGGGCCTGGCCAAGTCGACGGCGCGCCGACTGCTCGTCGGATTAGTGGAGGTCGGCTTCGCGGCGGTCGATGACCAGGGCCGCTTCTCGCTCGGGGATCGGCTGCTCGGCCTCGGAAGCGCCGACGTGGCGGGACTGGCAGCGTTGTTCCGCCCGACGCTCGAGCAGGTCGCGACGACCACTGAGGAGACAGTCGATCTGTCGGTGCTGCGGGGCGGCGAGATGTTGTTCATCGACCAGCTGGAGTCGGCGCATCGGCTGCGCGCGGTGTCGGCGGTCGGCATGCGCTTTCCGCTGGAGTCGACGGCCAACGGCAAGGCGGCGACGGCGCTGTTGAACGGGTCGACCGAGGTGGCGTTCGACCGTGACGAGCACACCGTCGGGATTTCGGCCGCCGGCGTGGCCGGGCGTACGGCCGGCGGACACGTCGTCGCCATCTCGGTACCCGCGCCGACCGAACGGTTCGCGACCCACGAAAAGCGAATCGTCGCCGCGCTGACGGCGGCGGCCGCGACGGCGCCCTGGTCGAGATGACTATTCGACGATGCGGGCGACGGCGAAGCCGTCCCAGCCTTTGAGCCCGACGGTCTGTATCGCGGCGGTTTCCAGTTGCGGATGGTCGCCCATCATCTCGAGCATCTCGCGCACGGCGCGGGCCTGGGCGTCATCGGCTGCCGGCTCGAGTACGCGGCCGAAACGAGCGATGTTGTCCACCACGATGATTGAGCCCGGCTTGCCGAGCTTGATGGCCCACTCGACGTAGGCGACGTTGTTCTCCTTGTCGGCGTCGATGAAGGCCAGATCGAAGACGTCGCCGCGGTCGGCGAGCATCGGCAGTGTGTCGAGGGCTGCGCCGACGATGATCTCGATGCGATCCTGTACGCCCGCGCGGGCGAAGTTTTCCTTGGCGATGTCGGCGTGCTTGGGGTCGTACTCCAAGGTGACGACGTGGCCGTCCGGCCCGACGCCGCGGGCGAGGTTGATGGTGCTGTAGCCGGCAAGGGTGCCGATCTCCAGGACGCGGGTGGCCGAGGACAGCGACGCCAATAGGTAGAGAAGCTTGCCGTGCTGACCGGACACCTCGATGGGCGGCATGCCTGCGGCGTTGCCGGACTCGCGCGCGGCGCGCAGGGCGTCGTCCTCGGTGTGCAGGATGCGGTTGAAAAGCTCGTCGAGCGTCTTCGAGTCGGGGTCGGACATCTGCGGAACGATAGCGGAAGTGCTTCCGGGTGGCGACGGGCGTAGTCGGGGTTTGCTGGCGGCGGTAGCTGTGTCCGGTTGTCCGGTGACGGTTCGGGCCAGACGCGGCGTCGGTCGGTAGCTCGCCGTGCGTGGCAGGCACGCTTGAAGGAGGTGTCGAGCGTGGGAATCTACGTCAGAACGGGTGCGCCAGAGTGGTGAGAATTGGTGCGATGGCTGGTATTGGGGGTCGGGTAGCATTTGCCGGGTGACGCCTGAGGGGGCATGCCAACCGATCGGCGCGACGCTGATCCGTGCGCGGAATGACGATGACTGAGACGCTGCGAATCGATACCGACCTGGTGCTCGAAGCCGGTGGGCGGTTGCGTGCGGTCGCGGATGCCATCCCCGAGCCGCCGGCTTCGTTCAAGCCGGCGGGTGAAGATGCTTTGTCGACGGCGATCGCTGCCAAGGTGGCTGAAGTGGTCGACCCGACGATCGCTCAGCTGCCGGTCGTCAAGGCAGAGTTGGCGAAGTACGCGCAGAACGTCGTCAACGCTGCCAACACCTATGACGCGGTTGACCGCCAGATCGCCGAGGACATACGCAAGCGCGTCGAATCGATCAGTGATGCGGCAGGGGCGGGCGGCGCGGTCGGCGGTGTGTCGGGTGCCGCGTTGGGGACGATGTCATCCTCGGACGCGACGCCTTCGGTCGGGGAGGGACCGGGGCCGGCGCTGTGAATTATCCTCCACCGCCCGGAGGTCCGCCACCGGGCAATCCCGGTCCGCCACAGGGCTATTCGGGGCCGTATGGTCCGCCTCCACAGCAGCCGCCGTGGCAGCAGCAGTGGCCAGCGGGTCCGCCGCCGAAGAAGCGTGGCAACGCCTGGAAGTGGCTGCTCGGTGGTGTGGCGCTGTTAGCTGTCATCGGAGTCACTGTGGCAGTTACGATTTCGGTGACCTCGGACAGCGGAGGCGACAACGATGCGACACCGTCGGGAGAGACCTTCGGTCTAGCAAGCGCCGACGACACAGGCCCCGCAAATATCATTACCGAGGACCCGAGCTGCGCTGCTTGGGGGCCGATCAACGACACGTTTGCCTCCGTCCAGAAAAGAGGTTGGAATCGGCGTGATCCCTCCGTCCCGTCCACCCGATGGACCGCTGACGAACGCCAGCAGCATCTAGAAGTGGCCGACGCGGCGCGCAAGGCCGCTGATCAAGCGGAACGACTCGCCCAGATAACACCGCATCGAGTACTACGCGAAAGTTATGAGCAATTCATCGCGTATGCCCGGGCGTACAGCGATGCAGTACCGTCGTATACGCCAGTTGATGACCACCTTGCACGCGTCTTTACCTCGACGGGCGCCATGGTTGTCTACATTTGCGCAGCAGCGGACTACGGCTCCGCCGCTGCAAGAGCGCCGCTGATCGGAACTCCGGGGCCCCCGACGAAGCTGTCCCCACTTTCGCCGCCACGGGATTCTGAACGATTCATGCTCAATCCCGACCCAATCTGTTCCGACTGGGAGCGTGTTCTTAACCAGTTCAACGATGATACGAAGGCGTGGCAAGCCCTCGATTCATCTAAGGCCGCAAGCGATTGGACGCCACAGGAGCGTGCGACCGCCGATGCTGCCATCCCTACTATGGAGCGCTTTGCTGACCGCATCGAAGAGATAGGACGCACTAGCGTCAACCCGGTTGTCCAAGACTTCGCAACGCTCTCCGCACAATACCGGCGGGCTTATGCAGCGGCGTTGCCCTCTTACACGCCAGCGGATTCGTTCTTGACAAGCACCTCTCGGAATGCGGCGTCGGCGATCTACGAAGCTTGCGAATCGGCCGAGTCGTAAGGCATGGGAATTCCTCGACCATACGATCCGTATGACTTGACAGCGCCGCCGGCGTGGCCCGAAGTCGACGAGGATCTCCTTCGGACGAACGCAACCGCATTCGAAGACGTCTCAAGTAGGGTTGGCGCGCAACTCACCGATGCCCACCGAGAACGATTGCAATTGTTCGGTGGCAGCGGCTTATGGTCTGGTATCGCCGCCGACATCGCGTCAAGAACTCTCAATGACCGTATTTCGGCTCTCGAGTCAGCGAAGAGGAATCTGGACACCGCGGCGAAGCTCTTGGGTGAAAGCGTTTCCGCGACGGTCAGCACCAAGAATGCAATAACTCATACCGTCGAAATCGCAAATGAGATTCTCGACTGGATTCGGACTAGGGAGGACATACCTGAAGACGCCAAGACTGCTGCGATCAATGAAGGAATCGCCGCTATCCGCAGCGAGAACATCTCGCTTATAGCGACCGCCGGAGCCGGCATTTCAGGCGCACCTTCAGCACTCAACTCCGATAGCTCGGACAGGGATGATCTACATCTGCTTCAGGACATGGGTGCGGAACAGCAGCCTGCCTTTGTCCCCGCCAGCAATGTCGTGGACTCGCAGGGTCCCGCGAGCATCCCGAATTCCCCCGCGGGTGAACAAGCCGTGGGTGGGGTTGAGACGGATGGTCTCAGTTCCAGCGAGCCTAGTGCGCCAGACGAACTACCGACAGCTATACCGTCACCCGCGCCGGACACCATTGCAGTCAATGACGTCGCACCTTCAGCTCCGTCTCAAAACCCGACTGCAATCTCGACTGACTTAGAGATGGGCGCGGGGAGCGCAGTTCCGCCAGCCTTCTCCGGAATACCCGCTACCCCAACGGGTCCCGCGGCACCCGCACCTCCGCGCATCAGCGCTCCAACCAGTCCGCTATCGAGCGCCGGTTCGTCGACACCGTCGGTCCCAGCCACACCGCCCGCGTCCACCTCGCCGAGCATGCCGAGCACTGTCAATCCCGCAGCCGCCGCGCCGACTCAGACGCCAATGGCCGACTTCCAATCAACCATGGCCGAATCGGCCGCCAAAGCTGTTGCTCAGGCACCGATTCCGCCACCGCAATCCGCGCCGATTGCCGCATCGGCCATGCAGCCGTCCAATCTTCCCCCAGTTTCGGACACTCCCCCGACAACGCCATCCCAGACCACTGCCCCGCCCGCCGCGGGCCCGACGACGACCGGCCAAGCGCCCGTCGCGCCGCTTCCCTCACCAGGCGGTGCGCCCACTCCACCCGTACCGCTGGGCCCGCCACCCACTCCCTGTCTCTTATACACATC
>NZ_LZSW01000004.1:0-1752 GCF_001665615.1 Mycobacterium sp. 852014-52144_SCH5372336 | reverse complement strand
CTACGATCACAGGCGCACCCCACCAAAGGCGGGGTGATTCAACAAATGCAGTCTCCGGACTCACCGGGACGGGTCAATTCGGGCTCTCCGGCGTGTGGACCAAATGGCGCTCCCGCGGTCCGAGACAGGGCCCACAGCGCGGTGGGACCAACATCGGCCGCGATCCCAGCGGCGAGTACTGCCGTAGCCGGCCGAGCCAGCACCACTCGCGCCCAAATCAGTTGGAACAGCGCGATTGACAGGAAAAACAGCCCCGACGGCATCCACTCTTGCCAGTGTGTCGGCACGATGACAAAGTGGATTACGGCCGCGCCGAGGGAAGCGATCGCCGCGAGACGAGCAGCCAGCCTGCTGTCGGTCTTCTTAACTACTCTTAGTGCCATCCGTCCGATGATGACATGGCCCGTTCAAGCCTCGATGAAGTGACATCCCATCTCAATCTCGCCGAGACTTCCCTGTCATCGACCCCTGTCGTCGGGAGACGTGGGGGTGTTGTAATTTCGCGGATTCGGATGAACCGCGCTTGTTCATTTCGGTGTATGCGTGGGGCGCTTCGAGAGCCCCACAGCAAGCACCAGGGCTGTGATCATGAAAATGGCCCAGAGGGTCCAGATGGGTGCCATTTTGCCATGGCAATGAATACCCAGCCGCCATGCCCAGTTACCGTCGTACCACATCGTCATGCGACCCCTTCCCGGCGGCCACGTATCATCTACGTAACTACATAGTAGCCAGGATTCACTGCCTCGGCGGCCGCAATGGAAGTCCCTAAGTTCGCGACCAGCCACTGGGACGCGCCGCACCACCTATCGCCTAGTACGAAATTCGGCAAGACCCACGTCGAAACGGGTTCAGTTTTCAGACGACGCCGAGAGTCGCATCGTGTACCACGCGCAAGACCTCGTCGCATCGTGTACAACACACGACATCTTTTCAGAAAACCATCGCATCTGTCCCGAGTCCAATTCGGTCCCGACGGCTGCGCCTAGACGAGCGAAGGCGTCCGCCGCCCCGCCTTAACCTGGGCGTTGGCCCTATCATTATTGATTGTCGGCCGGTCAGTCCTGCAGTCTGCTGAATGCTTTGCGGCCTATGCGGCGCGACAAAACCGACAACGACCCCGCGACACGGCAGATAACCTTCAACGGGCGATATTGGACAGGTAGGCAATGGATAGTTCGCCAAAGACACCTCGCAAACGCCGGACGCGTGCGTGGGTGATCGTGGTGACGGCGATTTGCGCAGCGATCTTGGTCGTGACCGTCGTAGCGACACACGGTTTCGGCCTCGCCAACTCGACGGACCGTAACTTGAACGAACGTACTGCGCAGGACCGCTGCGAGTCCGAAGTACTGAGTCGACTGGCGTCACCGTCGACCGCGAAACTGTCAAACGTCAAGACGGCAAGCACCGTCCTTGACCCCGACAGCAAGGATTTGTTCTCACTACTCGATGAGCCTCTCAAAGGCGTCGGCCACTCCCGGATCACAGTGTTGAACGTCTCTGGAGTCGTGGATGCACAGAACGAGTTCGGGACGACGATCCATGATCCCTTCAACTGCCGTGCTTACTTCATCGACGGCAACCTGACTAACACCCTCGTCCTTTTCGACCACGACCACTAGTTCCTAGGGACGTTCCGATTTGTAGGCATTACCGGTGCGGCGGGCGCGTGGGGGCTATCTCGTTAACGGTGTTTCCGGCGGTTTTCATCAGTAGGTTTCGGCTGCCGGGAATCGATCGCCGAAGGTA
>NZ_LZSW01000003.1:0-102596 GCF_001665615.1 Mycobacterium sp. 852014-52144_SCH5372336 | reverse complement strand
CCATGACTCACCCAACCTCCTCAACGTCAGCCGCGCTGTGGATAACGCGACCCTGTCAGAAAGTTTGAGTCAGTGGATTCGAGTAGTATCGAACACATGTTCGAAGACGCTTCCGCTGGCGATCTAATCACCCTTATGGGTGAAGAGGCTCGCGAGGAGGCTGCGGCGATGGGGCGCCGGCTGGCGCTCGTCGCCGAACTCTACGCACGGCGCGTCACCGAGCATATTGAAGCCAAGATGTTCCTAACCGATGTCGCTGTCGTCGTAGCGGCAGAGATATCGCCGGTTCAGAACATCAGTCATGCCCGCGCGCTCAGTCAAGTACATGCGGCGAACACGTTGCGCGAACGGCTTCCCCGGGTAGCAGAAGTGTTTCGACGCGGGTGGATCGATTACCGGGTGGTGGCCACCATCATGTCTCGCACCGAGAACGTCGAGCCCGACATCATGCCCGCGCTCGATGAGGCGCTGGCTGCCAGGGCCGAGAAGTGGATGAAACTGTCTGGTCCCAAACTAATTGACCGCGTGGACATGTTCGTAGCACGCTTCGATCCGGAAGCAGTGCGGGTCCCGCGCCGAGCCGAGGACAATCGCCACATCAACGTCGAGCCGGGCTGTCCGGGGATGGCTTGGATCGGGGGCAATCTGCGGGCGACCGATGGTGCGGCACTGGACAACCGACTGAATGCTTTGGCCACCACGGTGTGCGAAAAAGATCCTCGAACCCAGCAGCAGCGCCGCGCCGATGCATGTGGACCGCTGGCTCGCGGGGAATCCACACTGCCCTGTGAATGTGGGCTCGACGACTGCCCCGCAGCCGCAGAACGCGCGGCCGCAACGACGGCCATCATCCACGTGCTTGCCGAGCAGGCCACCCTCGAGGGAGGCAGTGACAAGCCCGGTTACCTGAAGGGCTTCGGGGTGCTGCCCGCCGAGTCGATTCGTAAGACTGCCAAGACCGCGCAACTGAAGCAGTTAACCGTGCCGACCAAAGCCGACAACGGGTACCGGCCCAACGTGGCGCTGCGCGACTTCCTGCAGTGGCGAGACCTGACCTGCCGATGGCCGGGCTGCGACAAACCGGTGCACCAGTCCGACGTCGACCACACCACTCCTTGGCCCCAGGGTCCGACGCATCCGTCGAACACCAAGCACTACTGCCGGACTCACCATCTGATCAAGACGTTCTTCTGCGGACCACGCGGCTGGACCGATCGACAACTCCCCGACGGCACAATCGAGTTGATCGGGCCCACGGGACACGTGTGGCGCCGCGAACCCCATGGCGCAAGCCTGTTTCCGGCACTCGGACAGTCGACGGGCGAGCTTGAGATTCCCGCCGATACCGCGCCCGACAAGGCCGTTCGAAGCCTGATGATGCCCCGTCGCAAACAGACACGCGAAGACGACCGTCGCGATCGCATTAAAGCCGAACGTCGCCAGCGCGCCGAGCTGATTGCCGAAGAAGAACGGCAGCGGCAAGCCTGGCTGGCCGCCAACTACCAACCGCCACCGTTCTGACACGCGCGGTATCGGTACTTGCGAAGTCCTTCCGCGGCCGCTCTAGCGAATCAGATTGAGCGACAATCTCTTGACCTTTGTCGGCTACGACCGCCGGGTTCGTCGAGCCTCCGCAAACATCGGGGCAATGCCGTGAGGCCAGTGCGCACAGAATTCTTACTGACTGGCACCACCCCGTCTGGCATGCTGGGTGCCATGACGGAGCCGCAGTTCGGTGGTAGTGAGCATGGCAGCACGCCCCCGCAAGAGCCGAATTACCAGCCGCAATATCCGCCCCCGCCAGGCAGCGAGTACGGGCCGCCGCCGGGGGGTTACCCGTCGGCATACGGCGATCCATTGGCGCCCTACGGCCGTCACCCCATTACGGGCGAACCCTATTCCGACAAGTCCAAACTCGTCGCGGGGCTGCTTCAGCTGCTTGGCCTCTTCGGCCTGGTCGGCATCGGCCGCATCTACCTCGGCTACACCGGGCTGGGTATAGCGCAATTGGTCGTCGGCCTGATCACGTGCGGTATCGGCGCCATCATCTGGGGCATCATCGACGCAATCATGCTGCTCACCGACAAAGTCCGCGATCCTCAGGGGCGCCCGCTGCGCGATGGCACCTAGCGTCGGCACGAGCCGCAAGCGGCTTTACGGCGCACTCGGTGCAGGCGCCGTCCTGACTGGCGCGCTGGCCTACATCGGCATCGCCGATCCGCATCGCCCGGGTTTCATCTTCCCGGCCTGCCCCTTCAAGGCGCTCACCGGTCTGGACTGCCCCGCCTGCGGCGGACTGCGCATGACGCACGATCTGCTGCACGGCGATCTCGCTGCGGCCGTGGTGGACAACCTCTATCTACTCGTCGGCCTTCCCCTCTTGCTGACGTGGCTTCTGGTCCGATGGCGCCAGAGCAAACCGTTGATGAACACCCCGATGATCGTCGTGATTGTCGTCTCAGCCCTGACCTGGACAGTGGTACGCAACCTTCCCGGATTCCCGCTGGTCCCCACGGTTCTCGACGGGTGAGCGCTTAGCCGCGCTGTTACAATCGGCTGCGGGCCGGTGCAGTCCCGGACATGAACACTTCCGGACTGCGAAGGTGCCCCCTCGATGCTCTTTTCGGCATTCCCCGAACCCCAAGGTCTCTACGACCCGGCCAATGAAGCGGATTCCTGCGGTGTCGCCATGGTCGTCGACATCCAGGGCCGACGCTCGCACTCCATCGTCGCCGACGGGCTGACCGCCCTCGAGCATCTCGACCACCGCGGCGCCGCAGGCGCCGAGACCAACAGCGGTGACGGTGCGGGCATCCTCATCCAACTGCCCGTCGAGCTGCTGCGCGAGGTCGTCGACTTCGACCTCCCGGCCCCTGCGCTCGACGGAAGCAACACCTTCGCCGCAGGTATCTGTTTCATGCCACAAGAACCCGCGGCCCGCGCAGCCGCCCGCGAAAGCGTCGAAGCCATCGCCGACGACGAAGGGCTGAAGGTGCTCGGCTGGCGCCTCTTGCCGATCGATCCCCTCGGCGCAAACCTCGGTGCCACCGCGCTGGGTTGCATGCCGCACATGGAGCAACTGTTCGTCGCCTCGACCACCGAGGTCGGCGGCATCGAACTGGACCGACGCGTCTATCCGCTCCGCAAACGGGCCGAGCGCGAAGGCGTCTATTTTCCGTCGCTGTCCAGCCGCACCATGGCGTACAAGGGCATGCTCACCACAAAGCAGCTGCCACAATATTTCTCGGATCTGCGCGACAAGCGCTGCCGTAGTGCCATCGCGATCGTGCACAGCCGGTTCTCGACGAACACGTTCCCGTCGTGGCCCTTGTCTCACCCCTTCCGCTACGTCGCCCACAACGGTGAGATCAACACCGTTCGCGGCAACCGCAATCGCATGCGCGCACGCGAGGCGATGCTCGCCAGCGCGAACATCCCCGGCGATCTGTCCCGCCTGTTCCCGATCTGCACGCCGGAGGCTTCCGACTCGGCCTCCTTCGACGAAGTGCTCGAACTGCTGCACCTCGGCGGTTGCAGCCTGCACCACGCCGTGCTGATGATGATCCCGGAGGCCTGGGAGAACAGCGCCACCATGGACGACGCCGAACGCGCCTTCTGGCAGTTCCACGCATCCTTGATGGAGCCTTGGGACGGTCCCGCGTGTGTCACCTTCACCGACGGCACGCTCGTCGGTGCGGTGCTGGACCGCAACGGATTACGCCCCGGCCGGTGGTGGCGCACGATCGACGATCGCGTCATCCTCGCCAGCGAGAGCGGCGTGCTCGACGTGCCGTCAGCGCAGATCGTCGCCAAGGGCCGCCTGCAACCGGGCAAGATGTTCCTGATCGACACCGGCGCTGGGCGCATCGTCACCGACGACGAGATCAAGGCGGACCTGTCGGCGCAGGAGTCTTACGGCGAGTGGTTGCACGCCGGCCTGCTCGACATCGCCACCCTGCCCGACCGCACCCGTGTTCAGCCCAACCACGACAACGTCGTCAAGCGCCAGATCGCCTTCGGCTACACCGAAGAGGATCTGCGCGTGCTGCTCACACCGATGGCCGCCTCGGGGGCAGAGCCGCTCGGCTCGATGGGCACCGACACTCCAACCGCGGTGCTCTCACAACGGTCCCGACTGCTCTACGACTATTTCGTCGAACTCTTCGCACAGGTCACTAACCCGCCGCTGGACGCCGTCCGCGAAGAGATCGTCACATCGATGGCACGGATCATGGGTCCCGAACAGAACCTGCTCGAACCGTCCGCCGCCTCATGTCGCCAGATCGTGCTGCGCTGGCCGATTCTCGACAACGACGAGCTCAACAAGATCGTTCACATCAACGACGACGGTGAACACCCCGGCCTGCGCACCACCGTGCTGAAGGGCCTCTACGATGTCGAGCGCGGCGGGGAAGGGCTTGCCGACGCTCTTGAGGACCTTCGCGCTAAAGCCTGTGAGGCGATCGCCAAAGGCGCACGAACGCTTGTCATCTCCGATAGGGACTCCGACCACACCCGCGCGCCGATCCCGTCGCTGTTGGCCGTCTCGGCCGTGCACCACCACCTCGTGCGCACGAAGGAGCGCACCACCGTCGCGCTGGTGGTCGAGAGCGGCGACGCCCGCGAGGTGCACCACATCGCGATGCTCATCGGCTTCGGCGCCGCCGCGGTCAACCCGTACCTCGCCTTCGAGTCGATCGAAGACCTCGTCCGAGAAGGGGAACTGACCGGTATCGAACCCGCCGCCGCAGTACGCAACTACTGCAAGGCCCTCGGCAAAGGTGTCATGAAGGTGATGAGCAAGATGGGCATCTCCACCGTCGCCTCCTACACGGCCGCGCAGGCCTTCGAGGCGGTTGGCATCGACAAAGATGTCATCGACGAGTACTTCACCGGCACCCCAAGCCAGCTCGGCGGTGTCGGCCTCGACGTGGTCGCCGAAGAAGTCAAACAACGCCACCGCAGGGCCTACCCGGAGAACCCGACCGAGCGTGTCCACCGGCGCCTCGAGGTCGGCGGCGACTACGCGTTCCGCCGAGAAGGCGAACTGCACCTGTTCACCCCCGAAGTCGTTTTCCTGCTGCAGCATTCGACGCGCACCTCCCGCCAAGACATCTTCCAGCAGTATTCCGACGAGGTGAACCGCCTCAGCCGTGAAGGCGGAACGCTGCGGGGCCTGTTCGAGTTCAAGAAGGTCAGGCCGCCGGTACCGCTCGACGAGGTGGAACCCGTCGAGGAGATCGTCAAGCGGTTCAACACCGGCGCCATGAGTTACGGGTCGATCTCGGCCGAGGCCCACGAAACGATGGCGATCGCGATGAACAACCTCGGCGGCCGTTCGAACTCCGGTGAGGGCGGCGAGGACACCGATAGGCTCTACGACCCCAAGCGTCGCAGCGCCGTCAAGCAGGTCGCCTCCGGTCGCTTCGGTGTCACCAGCGACTACCTGGTGAACGCGACGGACATCCAGATCAAGATGGCCCAAGGGGCGAAACCCGGTGAAGGGGGTCAACTCCCGGGCTTCAAGGTCTATCCCAACATCGCCAAGACGCGACACTCCACCCCAGGGGTCGGCCTCATCTCGCCGCCGCCGCATCACGACATCTACTCCATCGAGGATCTCGCGCAGCTGATCCACGATCTCAAGAACGCGAACGACCGGGCGCGCATCCACGTCAAGCTCGTCAGCAGCGTCGGCGTCGGAACCGTCGCCGCAGGCGTGTCCAAGGCCCACGCCGATGTCGTGCTGATCTCGGGTTACGACGGCGGCACCGGGGCGGCACCCCTGACGAGCCTCAAGCACGCCGGCGTGCCGTGGGAGATCGGACTCGCCGAGACTCAGCAGACGTTGATGCTCAACGGGTTACGCGACCGGATCACCGTTCAGTGCGACGGCGGAATGCGCACTGCGCGCGATGTCGTCGTCGCCGCGCTGCTCGGCGCCGAGGAGTACGGCTTCGCCACCGCCCCGCTCATCGTGTCCGGCTGCATCATGATGCGGGTCTGCCACCTCGACACCTGCCCGGTCGGGGTCGCCACGCAAAACCCCGAACTGCGCGCCCGGTTCACCGGCAAGCCCGAGTTTGTCGAGAACTTCTTCCGCTTCATCGCCGAAGACATCCGTAAGTATCTGGCGGAGCTGGGTTTCCGGACCCTCGACGAGGCAATCGGGCACGCCGAGCTGCTCGATACCGACGAGGGCGTCCAGCATTGGAAGACCCAAGGCTTGGACCTGTCACCGATCTTCGCCGTGCCCGCCGACGGGCACACGGGCCAACCCTCGCCTCGCCGCAAGGTCCGCGAGCAATACCACGCACTGGACCAGGCGCTCGACCAGACGCTGATCCAGCTCGCCGAGGGTGCACTCGAGGACGCCCATACCGTCCGGCTCGAACTGCCCATCCGCAACGTCAACCGCACCGTCGGCACGCTGCTGGGCTCCGAGGTGACCCGGCGCTACGGCGCGCAGGGCCTGCCCGACGGCACCATTCACATCACCCTGACCGGCTCTGCGGGCCAGTCGCTCGGTGCGTTCCTGCCACCGGGAATCACCCTGGAACTCGTCGGCGACGCCAACGACTACGTCGGAAAGGGCTTGTCCGGCGGCCGGATCGTGGTGCGGCCGCCCGAGGACGTGCTGTTCCTGGCCGAGGACAACGTGATCGCCGGCAACACGCTGCTGTTCGGCGCGACGTCGGGGGAGGTGTACCTGCGCGGCCGCGCCGGCGAACGCTTTGCGGCCCGAAACTCGGGTGCGCTGACGGTCGTCGAAGGCGTCGGCGACCACGCGTGCGAGTACATGACCGGCGGTCGGGTCGTGGTGCTCGGCAAGACCGGCCGCAACATGGCCGCGGGCATGTCCGGTGGCATCGCCTTCGTCCTCGGCCTGGACCACAGGCGGGTCAACACCGAGATGGTGGAGCTGCAGTGCCTCGACCCGGAAGATCTCGCCTGGCTGCGCGACGTGATCTCCCGGCACGCCCAGTACACCGGCAGTAGCCTGGCGGCCTCGCTGCTCTCGGACTGGCCAAGGCGCAGTAGCCAGTTCACCAAAATCATGCCCCGCGACTACCAGCGCGTCCTGCAGGCCACTCTCACCGCCAAACGCGAGGGCCGCGACGTCGACACCGCGATCATGGAGGCCAGCCGTGGCTGATCCCACCGGATTTCTCAAGGTTCCGAAGGTCGAGGCGGCCAAACGTCCTGTCGATGAACGCGTGGGCGACTGGCGCGAGGTCTACGAGCAGCAGGACCCAAACCTGCGCGCCGCCGAGGTGTCCCAGCAGGCCCGGCGGTGCATGGACTGCGGAATTCCGTTCTGCCACTCCGGAACCGCGGGCTGTCCGCTGGGCAACCTGATCCCGGAGTGGAACGATCTTGTGCGCCGCGGCAGATGGGACGCGGCCAGTGACCGCCTGCACGCCACCAACAACTTCCCTGAGTTCACCGGCCGGTTGTGCCCGGCACCGTGCGAGGCGGCGTGCGTGCTGTCGATCTCTGAGGAGCAGACCGGCGGCAGCGTCACGATCAAGCGCATCGAGCAGACCATCGCCGACCGCGCATGGCACTCGGGCGCGGTGCAACCGCAACCGGCCGCGATCGCCTCCGGTAAGCGCGTCGCGATCGTCGGCTCCGGTCCGGCGGGACTGGCTGCGGCACAACAGCTCACCCGTGCCGGCCACGAGGTGACGGTCTACGAACGGGATGACCGCATCGGTGGGCTGATGCGCTACGGCATCCCCGAATACAAGCTCCAAAAGGCGACGCTGGATCAGCGACTGGCTCAGATGCGGGCGGAGGGAACGCGATTCGTCACCGAGACCGAGGTCGGCGTGGACGTCTCCGTCGAGCAGCTCCGCGCGCAGTACGACGCCGTCGTGCTCGCCGTCGGTGCACTGCGTGCGCGTGACTACGTGGTCGAGGGGCGCGATCTCAAAGGTGTCCACCTGGCGATGGAGCACCTCGTGCCCGCGAACAAAGAATGCGAGGGCGACGGGCCCAGCACGATCAGCGCCAACGGCAAGCACGTCGTGATCATCGGAGGCGGTGACACCGGCGCCGACTGCCTCGGCACCGCGCATCGGCAGGGCGCGCTGTCGGTGACCCAGCTCGACTACAACCCCGAACCGCCCGAAACCCGCGACGACTCGCGCACACCATGGCCTACCTGGCCGCTCGTATTGCGGACCCGGCTCTCACCGGCCCACGCCGAGGGTGGCCACCGGCGCTACGAGGTCGCCGTCCAGCGATTCGTCGGCGACGACAGCGGGAACCTCCGCGCACTGGAGATCGCCGAGGTCAAGGTCGAGCGTGACCCAGACGGCCGTCGCGTCATCACCCCGGTCGGCGAACCGATGGAAATCCCCTGCGAGCTGGCGTTGTTGGCGATCGGTTTCGACGGCGTCGAACACATGCCGCTCCTCGACGAACTGGGCCTGACACCGAACCGGCGCGGCGCGCTGCCGTGCGGATCGGACTGGCAGACCGACGCACCCGGCGTGTTCGTCTGCGGCGACGCCCACCGCGGCGCGTCGCTGATCGTCTGGGCGATCGCCGAGGGCCGCAGCGCTGCGCACGCGGTCGACATGTTCCTGATGGGGGAGTCGGATCTGCCTGCCCCGGTGATCCCAGGCGCTCTTCCGCTGGCCGTCGTCTGAATCGATAACGACTATGCTCGAGTGTCGTGAATAGACGCGGAAAGATCGTCTGCACCCTCGGTCCGGCCACCGCGACCGATGACGCCGTCCGTGCCCTGGTCACAGCGGGAATGGACGTCGCGCGGCTCAACTTCAGCCACGGCGACTATCCCGACCACGAAGCCAACTACAAGCGGGTCCGATCCGCATCCGACGCCACCGGCCGCGCGGTCGGCATTCTCGCCGACCTGCAGGGCCCCAAGATCCGGCTCGGCCGATTCAAGGACGGCCCCACCTTCTGGGCCGCCGGCGAGACGGTGCGCATCACCGTCGACGACGTCGAGGGAACGTCCGACCGCGTGTCGACCACCTACAAGCGCCTGGCGGAGGACGCCACACCGGGTGACCGGGTCCTGGTCGACGACGGCAACGTCGGCCTCGTCGTCGAGAGCATCGAGGGCAACGACCTCGTCTGCACCGTCACCGAGGGCGGTCCGGTCAGCAACAACAAGGGCATGTCGCTACCCGGGATGAACGTCTCGGCGCCGGCGCTGTCGGAAAAGGACATCGACGACCTCGAGTTCGCCCTGCGCCTCGGCGTCGACTTCGTCGCGCTGTCATTCGTCCGTTCGCCTGCCGACATCGAACTCGTGCACGAGGTGATGGACCGGGTCGGTCGCCGAGTGCCCGTCATCGCCAAGCTCGAGAAGCCAGAAGCCATCGACAATCTCGAGGCCGTGGTACTGGCATTCGACGCGATCATGGTCGCCCGCGGTGACCTCGGCGTGGAGTTGCCGCTCGAGGAAGTGCCGCTGGTGCAGAAGCGCGCAATCCAAATGGCAAGGGAGAACGCGAAACCCGTCATCGTCGCGACTCAGATGCTGGAGTCGATGATCGAGAACTCGCGGCCCACCCGAGCCGAGGCGTCCGATGTCGCGAACGCGATCCTCGACGGCACCGACGCGGTGATGCTTTCCGGTGAGACCTCCGTGGGTAAGTACCCGCTCGAAACGGTCAAGACGATGGCGCGCATCATCAAGGCGGTCGAGGAGAACTCCGTGGCCGCACCGCCGCTTACGCACGTGCCCCGGACAAAGCGCGGCGTCATCTCGTATGCCGCTCGCGATATCGGCGAGCGCCTCGACGCGAAGGCGCTGGTCGCCTACACGCAGTCGGGTGACACGGTGCGCAGGCTCGCACGGCTGCACACGCCGTTGCCGCTGCTGGCATTCACGTCGCTGCCGGAGGTGCGCAGCCAGCTCGCGCTGAGTTGGGGCACCGAGACGTTCATCGTGCCGCACATCCAGACCACCGATGGAATGATCCGCCAGGTCGACAAGTCGCTGCTCGAACTCGGTCGCTACAAGCGAGGGGACCTGGTGGTCGTCATCGCCGGCATCCCACCCGGCACAGTAGGCTCCACCAACCTGATCCATGTGCACAGAATCGGCGAGGATGACGTGTGACAGCGGATTTCGACGAACTGCTCGAGGTACTCGACCTCCGCCAGATCGCCGACGACATCTACATCGGCTCGCATCCCAGCAAGAACCCAGTGCGGACCTTCGGCGGGCAGATGATGGCCCAGTCGTTCGTGGCGGCCGGCCGCAGCTTGAAGCAGCCGACGCCGCCCAGCGCGTTGTCGGCCCACTTCATCGCGGGCGGGGACCCGGAGAAGGATCTCGAGTTCCACGTCGTGCGGCTCCGTGACGAGCGCCGCTTCGCCAACCGCCGCGTCGACGTCATGCAGGACGGCCAACTACTGACGACGGCGATGGTGTCCTTCCTTGCCGGCGGTCGCAGCCTGGAGCACGCGATCACGCCTCCTGACCTGCCCGACCCGGAGTCGGTGCCGCCGGTGGACGACCTGCTGCGCGGCTACGAGGAGGTCGTCCCGCATTTCGTCAACGCGTTGCGGCCCATCGACTGGCGCTACACCAACGATCCGAGTTGGGTGATGCGCGACAAGGGCGAGAAGCTGGCGCACAACCGGGTGTGGATGAGGGCTCTCGGCCAGATGCCCGACGATCCGGTGCTGCACGCCGCCGCGCTCGTCTACTCGTCGGACACCACCGTGCTGGACTCGATCATCACCACGCACGGCTTGTCATGGGGTTACGACCGGATCTTCGCGGTCACCACCAACCACTCGGTGTGGTTTCACCGGCCCGTGCATTTCGACCAATGGTTGCTGTACTCGACGGCCTCACCCGTGGCCGCCGATTCCCGAGGCCTGGGAACCGGCCACTTCTTCGATCGGTCCGGTCAGCCGGTCGCCACCGTGGTGCAGGAGGGGATCGTCAAGTATTTCCCGCCCCGCTGACTACGGCGTCGGCGTGATCGTCACGTCGAACTGGTCCTCAACCCGGTGTTGGAACTCCTCGGCACACTGCTGCACCGCATCCTGGTCGTTGCCCGCGCGCGATATGCAGTCGATGTAGTCGCTGCCGCCCACCTCGTTGAAACCCCAGACGGCCAGCCAGATGACGACGATGGCTTCGATGATGCTCAAGAACCCGAGCACGATGCCGGCGATGGCGATACCGCCGTTGGTGGCTTCACCGCGCTTGGCCCGGCCCCAGCCGATGAAGCCGAGAATCACGGCGACGACGCCGAGGACGATCCCGCCGAAGACCGACAGCAGCGCGATGATCGCGACAACCAGGGCCGCGATGCCGATGCCGTTCTTGGGGGCGCTCGCCGGTGGTGGATAGCCGTAACCCTGCGGCGGAGGCGGGGGATAACCGCCCGGATAGGCGCCGTACTGCGGCTGTGACGGAGGTGGCTGCGACGGCGGCGGCGGTGGCGGCGACTGCGACGGCGGCGGTGGTGTTTGGGGCGGCGTTTGCGGTGGCGTCTCGGGGTTTTCCGGCTCGCTCATGCCGAGGAGGTTACTCCGCGACCAGCGAGGATGACGGTAGGACACTCGAGGTGCTCGGGTAGATGATGTGTGGCCACGACGACCGCGCGGTCGGCAGCAAACAGCGCACCCGGAGTCAGCAGGTCGACCAGAATCCGGTGGGCGGCGGCGGCGTCGAGATGCTCGGTGGGTTCGTCGAGCAACACCGTCGGGGCCGTGGTGAGAAGAGCGCGCGCCAACAACAGCCGCCGACGCTGCCCGGCGGATACGGCGGCCGCCCCGCCGATCAGCACCGTGGACAGCCCGTCCGGCAACGCGTCGAGCCAGTCGCGCAGACCCACCCGCTGCAACGCGGCTCGAATCTCGTCGTCGTTGGCATCACCGCGCGCCACCAACATGTTGTCCCGCACTGTGGTGGCGAACAGGTGGGCGTCTTCGGCGAGAAAGACTGCGGCCGGGTCGCGCTCGGCCATGGACAGCAACAGCGTGGTCTTGCCCGATCCGCTCGGGCCCACGATCGCGAGGCGGTCGCCGGGCCCCACCGAGACCTCGGGAACGGTCGGCCGCTCGCGCGCCGAGTCGATCGGTTCGGTGATCTCGGCGAGGCGGCGCGCCGCGATACGCGATCTGGTCAACTGCACGGCGGCGGCGGGCAATGCGGCGCTCGCCTCGAACGCCGACAGCGGTAACAGCATCAGGATCGCGAGCGTCGTCGGTGCGACCGAGTCGGCGATCGCGATCGCGGCGATCACGGCGCCGAATACGCTGGCGCCGATCGCCGCGGTCGAGGCCGCGGCCGCCACCGCGGCGGGTGCCGCCGCCATGTCCGTGGCTCGTCCCCAGTCACGGTGGCGACGCTCGGCTTCGGCGAGGACCGCCTCGAGGCGTCCGCAGACCCGAAGCTCCGGAGCATGGTCGAGGGCGTGCATCACCGCCACATCACGTCCCGAATGATGTTGCGTGGCCGCATCTTCCGTCGCCTCGGCGGCGCGGGCGGCCATCGCGGGTGCGACGACGCCCGCGATCAGGAGACACAGCGCCAGGAGGACGGCCGCCTCGAGGGAGATGAGGCCGATACCGACGACGGCGGCCAGCCCGAGTACGGCGGCCACCGCGATCGGCAGCACCGCCCGCACCACGACGTCGGCGAGGTCGTCGACCGACGCGCCGATCCGGGCCACCAGTTCACCGCTGGGCATTCGCATCGCGGTGTCGGCAGGCGCTTCGGCCAGGCGGCGGTACAGGGCCTCGCGGGTGTCCGCCGCACAGCGCAGCGCGGTGTCGTGCGACGCCAGCCGCTGGCAGTACCCCAGCACACCGCGGGAGATGCCGAGCGCGCGCACCGCGACGACGGCGACCGTCAGGTGCAGCACCGGCGGCATCTGCCACGCCCTCGTGATCAACCAGGCCGAAATCGCGGCCAGCGCCAGCGCGCTGCCCAGCGACAGGACACCGAGCACCACCGCGAGCGACAGTCGCCCCAGCCGAGCCCTCAACAGTTCACGCATCGACGAACTCCCTCATGACGAGCACCCGGTCGCCGATCGCGCGCACCGCATCCCGGTGACCGACGACCAGCACCGTGGCGCCGGCGCGGGCCCGCGCGACGATCGCGTCGAGCGCACGGGCCTCCATCGCCGCATCGAGATGCGACGTCGGCTCGTCGAGCAACAGCACCGGCGCGGTCGAGCCCAGCGCCCGGGCCAGCCCCAGCCGCTGGCGCTGACCGAGTGACAGGCCCGCACCATCGCGACCGAGCACGGTCTCCAGGTCCTGGGGGAGCGTTGCGAGAACTTCGTCGAAACCCGCTGAGCGGCAGGCTTCTTCGAGTCTCGCGATGGGCCCGAACAGCTCGAGGTTGTCGCGGACGCTGCCCGGTACCAGCACCGGACGATGCGGTAACCAGGAGACCTGGTGCCACCATGACGGCAGGTCGAGGTCGCCGACATCGATACCGCTGATCGAAACCTCGCCAGGATGCAGGCCGAGGATCGTGTGAAGCAGCGTCGACTTACCGACACCGTTGGGACCGGTCAGCACCGTCACCCGGCCCGGCTCCACATCCTCGTCGAGGGCTCCGAGGTGGATGGTGGCCCCGGCCGCCGAGACGGTGCGGGTTCCCGCCGGTCGGCGCGGCAGCTTGTCGAGGAGCCGGAGTGCGGCGTCGGCCGCCGTCTTGCCGTCCTGGGCGGCGTGAAACTCCACCCCGACGCGGCGAAGCGGCCAGAACACCTCCGGTGCCAGCAGCAGCGCGGTGAGGCCCGCGGTCAGTGTCATCTCGCCGAACACCAGCCGCAACCCGATGCCGACGGCGATGAGCGCGACGCCCAAAGTGGCCAGCAGTTCGAGGACCAACGCCGACAGAAACGCCATCCGCAGGGTGGACATCGTCGAACGGCGATGCGCTGCAGCCAGTTCGGTGATGCGCCCGACAGAGCCTTCGAGTCGCCCCAACGCCCGCAACGTCGGTATGCCCGCCACCAGGTCGAGCATCCGCGACTGCAGGGTGCTCATCGCCGACAATGCGGCCACCGAGCGTTCCTTGGTCAGCAGCCCGATCAACACCATGAATATCGGAATGAGCGGCAGCGCAATCAGGACGATGAGTGCCGAGCGCCAGTCGACCACGGCGATCACCAGCACCGTGGCCGGGGTGAGGATCCCAGCGAGGAACACCGCCGGCAGGTACGCCGTGAGGAACGGTCGTAGACCGTCGAGGCCGCGAGTGATCAATGCGGCCGCGGTGTCGCGTTCGGCGGCGAGAAGTCGCGGTGGCAGCGCGGTGACCGCGCGGAGCACCTGAGCGGACAGATCGGCGATCACCTGCGTCGCGCCCGTCGACGCCAGCCTGCTCTGCAGCCAGTGTGCGACGGTGCGGATCACCCACAGCGCCACCAGAAGTGCGAGGGGGCCGGCCCAGTGGCGGAGGTGGCGCGTGGTGGGGTCGGTGATCACGCCTGCGACGACATCGGCGAGCACGACGGCCGCACCAATGGTCGCGCCGGTGATGAGCACCCCGCACAGCACCGATGCGACCAGGTAGCGACGCATCGCAGGCGAGGTCCGCCACAGGTTCATGTCCGCCGCCGCGTCAAACCCGCGGGATCGGGAATCCGCTCGGCCGAGATACGTTGCCGGAAAACCCAATACGTCCATCCCTGATACACCAGGACAAGCGGTGCGAAGATCAGCGCCGCCCAGCTCATGATCGTCAACGTGTACGGGCTGGAGGCCGCGTTGTCGATCGTCAGGCTGTAGGCGGGATCGATCGTCGACGGCATCAGGTTCGGGTAGAGCACGCCGAACAGCAAGACCACAACCGCTGCGACAGTCAGAGTGGTGTACGCGAAAGCCCAGCCTTCTTCGGTACCGCGCCACACCCGAAGGGTCGCCGCCAGCTGTGCCATACCTGCGAGGACAAGCACGAGCCATGTCCAGGCCTTGCCGTACTCCAGCTGCGTCCACAGCCCGAACGACGCCAGTACCACCGTCACCGGCAGTGCCAGCCGGCCGGCGAATCGCAGTGCGTTCTCGCGCACGGCGCCATCGGTTTTCAACGCCACGAACACCGCGCCGTGGAACAGGAACAGTCCGGCGGTGGTCAGGCCGCCAAGCAGCGTGTAGCCGTTCACGAGGTCGCCGATCGAGGTGCGCAGCTGCTTGTCGGCGTCGACGGGAAGCCCGCGCACCAGTGCCGCGAACGCGACACCCCACAGCACGGCGGGCACCCACGATCCGACGGCGATCCCGATGTCGGCCCACCGCCGCCAGCCGGGATCGTCGATCTTGCCGCGCCATTCGATCGCCACGACGCGCAGGATCATCGACAGCAGGATCGCCAGCAGCGGTAGGTACAGACCTGAGAACATCGTCGCGTACCAGTCGGGGAAGGCGGCGAACATTGCGCCGCCGGCGGTGATCAGCCAGACCTCGTTGCCGTCCCAGACGGGTCCGATGGTGTTGAGCACCGCGCGACGTGACCGTTCGGGGTCATCGTCGCCCTTGCGGCCGAACATGCCCATCAGCATGCCGACGCCGAAATCGAAGCCCTCCAGGACGAAGAAACCGAGGAACAGACCGCCCATCACCACGAACCACAGTTCGCCAAGCGCCATTGCCACCACTCCTCCTAGTACGCAAACGACAACGGCGCGACCTCGTCGCTACCGGGTGGCAGTGGCGCGGCGGGCTCGGAGTCGTGTTCCTGCGGACCTTCGATCGCGTAGCGGCGGATGAGCCAGAACCAGATGACCGCCAGCGCCGCGTACACCAGCGTGAAGGCCACGAGCGAGAGCACCACCATGCCGACCGGATGCCCGGAGACCCCGTCGGCGACGGTCAGCCGAATCATCGGATCCCCGGTCGGATTGGGCACGACCACCCACGGTTGACGGCCCATCTCGGTGAAAATCCATCCGGCGCTGTTGGCCAGAAACGGCGCGGGTAGCGCCACCAGGGCGAAGCGGGACAGCCGGCGCGACTGCGGAATCCGGCGACGACGTGTCAGCCACAGCACGGTCAAAGCGAACAGCACTGGGACGGCGAGGAATCCGATCATGGCGCGGAACGACCAGTACGTGACGAACAGGTTGGGCCGGTAGTCGCCCGGTCCGAACTTCTCGACGTACTGGTTCTGAAGGTCCTTGACGCCTTCGAGGTGGACGCCCTCGAATTCGCCTTTGGCCAGAAACGACAGCACGTACGGCACCTCGATGAGGTGCGTGACGCTGTCACAGTTGTTGTGGGTGCCGACGGTCAGAATGGAGAAGTCGGGATCGGTTGCGGTGTGGCACAACGATTCTGCCGACGCCATCTTCATCGGCTGTTGTTCGAACATCAACTTGCCCTGGACATCGCCGGTGACGACGAGGCCGAGCGTCGACGCGAGGACGACCAGGCAGCCCATGAGCGCCGCCGGCCGGTACATCGTCTGCGCCTCGGAACACTTGTCGTCTCGCGCGCGGATCATCCACCACACGCACACGCCTGCGACGAACATCCCCGCGGTCAGGAACGCCCCGAACACCGCATGCGCGAACGCGGCGATCGCGGTGTTGTTGGTGAACAGCGCGACGATGCTGGTCAACTCCGCGCGACCGGTGTCCGGGTTCAGTCGAGCGCCGACGGGATGTTGCATCCATGAGTTTGCGGCGATGATGAAGAACGCCGACAGGTTCACCGCGATGGCCACCACCCAGATGCAGGCCAGGTGCACGAGGCGGGGAAGCCGGGTCCACCCGAAGATCCACAGGCCCAGGAACGTCGACTCGAAGAAGAAGGCGGCCAGCCCCTCCATCGCCAGCGGTGCGCCGAAAACGTCGCCGACGAACCGCGAATACTCGCTCCAGTTCATGCCGAACTGGAATTCCTGAACGATGCCGGTGGCCACGCCCAGGGCGAAGTTGATCAGGAACAGCTTGCCGAAGAAGCGGGTGAGGCGGTACCACGACGAGTTCCCGGTGATCAGCCACGCGGTCTGCATGGCGGCGATCAACGGCGCCAGCCCGATGGTCAGCGGGACGAAGATGAAGTGGTAGACGGTCGTGATACCGAACTGCCACCGCGACACATCGAGCGCGTCCATCTCACCCTCTTCCGTGGCTGTGGCACCAGCCTACGACAGGGCGTAGTAGACGTCAGTGTGGGTTAGCTCACCGGCTCTTCCGACGCAGGTGGGGCGGCCGATCCGGCGTTGTCACGGTTCTTGAACGCCTTGCGGATACCGAACGCGGCCACGATCTCGAAGATGCCGATCACGACCAGCGAGATGCCGGCCACAACCGTCAGAATCGCGAGCGACTCGAACGGCAGAGCGAGCATCACCACGCCCGCGATCAGGCTGATCACGCCGACGAAGATCTCCCACGCCCGCCCGGGAAGCGTCGGGTCGCTGATCGCCGAGACCGCGGTCGCTACGCCGCGGAAAATGAAGCCGATGCCGATCCAGATCGCCAGCAGCAGAATCGACTCCTGCAGGCTACGGAAGCACAAAACCGCAAGGATCAGCGCCGCGGCGCCGGAGATGAACAGCAACACCCTGCTGCCGGCGGAAACGTGCAGGCTGAAAGCGAAGATCACTTGGGCGACGCCGGCGATCAGCAGGTATGCCCCGAAGAAGATCGCAGCGACCACGATCGTCTTGCCCGGCCACACCCAGATGAGCACGCCGAGGATCAGCGCGAGAAGTCCGGAGACCAGGGTCGTTTTCCACAGGTGCCGCAGCAGGTCGGGCGGCGCGGTGCTAGTCATGGCCGCAGTGTGGCATAGCGAAACGTCAATGATCATCGCATTTCGATATCGGTTCGACTATCAGTGGTGAGGTCGCGGCGTATGTGCCGTTGGGTTCCCCTGCCGCAGCGTGGTGTCTCCACTACTGTTCCGTTACCGGTGCTGCGCACCGATCCCACGACGCAGAAAGTAGGCATCCGTGTTAGGTGAGTGTCACAACCGTCGAAGTGGATTCTGGCGTTTCGCAGTCGTATTCGCCGCGGCCGGCGCCCTGGCGATGTCCGGCTGCGCCAGCGGCGGGGGAGGCGGCGGTGGGGATGCCACCAGTGCATCCCCGACGGCGCCGGCGGCGAAGGTCGACGAGATCGCCAATACCGTTCCAGAGGACATCAAGTCGAGCGGAGAGCTGATCGTCGGGGTCAACATCCCCTACAAACCCAACGAGTTCAAGGATCCCAGCGGCAAGATCGTGGGCTTCGACGTCGACCTGATGAACGCGATCGCGGCCACGCTCGGATTGACGCCCGAATACCGCGAGGCGGACTTCGCCAGGATCATCCCGTCGATCCAGGGAGGCACCTTCGATGTGGGGATGTCGTCGTTCACCGACACCAAGGAACGCGAGAAGTCAGTCGACTTCGTGACCTACTTCAACGCCGGGACTCTGTGGGCTCAGCGACCGGAGGCGCCGATCGACCCCAACAATGCGTGCGGCAAGAAGGTGGCGGTTCAGGCCACCACCTATCAAGACACCGACGAGCTGCCAGCGAAGAGCAGGGCGTGCATCGATGCGGGCAAGCCACCGATCGAGATCGTCAGATTCGACGGGCAGGACGCCGCCACCAACGCGGTGGTGCTCGGCCAGACCGACGCGATGTCGGCCGACTCACCGGTGACCTCGTACGCGATCAAGGAGACCAACGGCAAGCTCGAAGCGGCCGGTGAGATCTTCGATTCGGCGCCGTACGGCTGGCCCGTGCAGAAGGGATCGGCCCTCGCGCAGTCGCTGCAGAAGGCGCTCGAGCATCTGATCGAAACCGGCACCTACAAAGAGATCGCCGCCAATTGGGGCGTCGAGAACGGGATGATCGACAAGCCGGTCATCAACGGCGCCGTCTCGTAAAGGACGTTTCCATGAGCGATGTCGACACGTCGTCACCCGAGGCCCCGGCCGCCATCGATGCGGTGCCGCTGCGCCATCCGTGGCGCTGGGTGGCGGCGGTCGTCATCGTCATACTCGTCGCCCTGTTCCTCTACGGCGCGGCGACCAACGATTCCTACCGCTGGTCGACGTACTGGAAGTACCTGTTCAACGAACGGGTGCTGACGGTCGGGGTGCTCAACACGTTGCAGCTCACTGTCTATTCGATGGTGCTCGCGATCGTGTTGGGTGTGCTGCTCGCGGTGATGCGGCTGTCGCCCAACCCGGTGCTGAAAGCCGTTGCCTGGGTGTATCTGTGGATCTTCCGCGGCACCCCGGTGTATGTGCAGCTGGTGTTCTGGGGGTTGCTACCCACGATCTACCAGAACCTTCGGCTCGGGGTGCCGTTCGGGCCTTCGCTGCTTGAGGTCGACCTGCAGTCGCTGTCGATCCCCTTCCTGCTGGCGATCCTCGGGCTGGCACTGAATGAGGCCGCGTACATGGCCGAGATCATCCGCGCCGGAATCAGTTCCGTGCCCGAAGGGCAGACCGAAGCCTCGACGGCGCTGGGCATGTCGTGGGGGATGACGATGCGGCGCACCGTGCTTCCGCAGGCGATGCGGGTGATCATCCCACCGACCGGCAACGAGGTGATCAGCATGCTGAAGACCACGTCGCTGGTGACCGCGGTGCCGTTCACGCTGGACCTGTACGGCATCACGTCGCGGGAGATCGCCGCGCGCATCTTCGAACCCGTTCCGCTTCTGCTGGTCGCCGCGACGTGGTACCTGGCGATCACCAGCGTGCTGATGGTCGGCCAGTACTACCTGGAGCGCTACTACTCGCGTGGTGCGTCGCGCAAGCTGACCACCAAACAACTCGAGGCGCTGGCCAAGGCGCAGACCTTGGGGGAGGCGCACCCGTGACACCGATGGTCAAAGCCGAGGCCGTTTGTAAGAACTTCGGTGCGTTGCAGGTTCTCAAAGGGGTCACACTCGAGATCGGGCGCGGCGAAGTGCTGTGCATGGTGGGGCCGTCCGGTTCGGGCAAGTCCACATTCCTGCGGTGCATCAACCACCTCGAACAGGTCAACGCCGGGCGCCTGTACGTGGACGGAGAGCTGATCGGATACCGGCAGCGGGGCAACAAGATTCACGAGATGCCTCCGCGCGAAGCGGCCCGGCAGCGCCGCGACATCGGCATGGTGTTCCAGCACTTCAACCTGTTTCCGCACCGCACCGTGTTAGAGAACATCATCGAGGCGCCCATTCACGTCAAGCGCGTCAAGAAGGACGAGGCGGTGGCGCGTGCGCGAGACCTGCTCGACCAGGTGGGGCTGACCGCCAAGGCCGACGCCTATCCCGCCCAGCTGTCCGGAGGGCAGCAGCAGCGCGTCGCGATCGCCCGCGCTCTGGCGATGAGCCCCAAACTGATGCTGTTCGACGAGCCCACGTCGGCGCTGGACCCCGAGCTCGTGGGTGAGGTGCTCGAAGTGATGAAAAAGCTTGCCGCCGAGGGGATGACGATGGTGGTGGTGACACACGAAATGGGGTTCGCCCGCGAGGTGGCCAACCATCTGGTCTTCATGGACGGCGGCGTGGTCGTGGAGAGCGGACCGCCGCGCGACGTGCTGGCCAACCCGAAGCACGAACGCACGAAGGCGTTTCTGTCCAAGGTGTTGTAGACAGATGTCGGCCAACGCCCCGGATCCGGCCACCCCGCTGTGGCGGGCGGCCCAGGTGTTCCGATTGCTGAGTTGTCTCTACGCGCTCGGATTCCAGGTGTCGGTGAATCCGGACCTGGACCGCCCGGGTATGGCGTGGGCGCTGTTCGCGGTGTTGCTGGGGTCCAGTGCGCTGTGCGCCGTCGCCTATCTGCAGGGGTTCGGCAGACGTCCGGCGTTCGTGCTGGTCGAGATCGCGGTGGTCGTGGCGTTGATCCTGTCGACCGAGGTGGTCGCCTCGTCACAGTGGGCGTTCGACAACCAGTCGTGGCCGACGACGTTGTGGGCGACCAACGCGACCATCTCGGCGGCGATCGTGGCTGGGCCGATCGCGGGCATGTTCACCGGCGTGCTCGTGATGGTGGCCAGCACCGTCGTCAAGGGCTTCATCAACTACGACCTCGGCCGCAACGCGACGATTGTCATCGAGCTCGCGGTCGGCCTGGCGGTGGGCATGGCCGCGCAGACTGCCCGACGGGCCCATTCCGAGCTGGAGCAGGCGACCCGGCTGGCCGCGGCGCACCAGGAGCGGCAGAGGTTGTCTCGGGAGGTGCACGACGGCGCCATCCAGGTGCTCGCGCTGGTCTCGCGTCGCGGCCGCGAAATCGGGGGAGCCACAGCCGAACTCGCTGAACTCGCGGGCGAGCAGGAGCGTGCGCTGAGGCGGTTGGTCAGCTCCGGTGACGCCGAACCTCGCGTAGGAGCGATGAGAGACGTCGGCGCATTGTTGCGGCAGCGAGCGTCCGACCGCGTATCGGTCAGCCTGCCCGCCGAACCCGTACTGCTCGACGCCGTCGTGGCCACCGAGTTGTCCGCCGCGGTCGTCAACGCGCTCGACAATGTGGTCGCGCACGCCGGGCCGGACGCCCATGCCTATGTGCTGCTCGAAGACCTCGGCGACACGATCACGGTGAGCATCCGTGACGACGGCACCGGGATTCCCGAAGGGCGGCTCGAGGAGGCGGTGCGCGAGGGCCGCATCGGTGTCTCGAAATCGATTGTCGGACGGATGGACTGGCTCGGTGGCAGCGCCAAGCTGACCACCGCGCCGGAGAGCGGGACGGAATGGGAACTGACGCTACCCCGACGGTGATGGTCGTTGACGACCATCCCATCTGGCGCGACGCGGTGGCCCGCGACCTCGAAGAGGACGGTTTCACCGTGGTCGCCACGGCCGACGGCGTCGGCGCTGCGCGCCGCCGCGCCGCGGCGGTTCAGCCCGATGTGGTGGTGATGGACATGCGGCTCGCCGACGGCGACGGCGCGCAGGCGACCGCGGAAGTGCTCGCCGTGTCGCCGTCCTCGAAAATCCTTGTGCTGTCGGCATCTGACGAACGGGAGGACGTGCTCGAGGCGGTGAAGGCCGGGGCGACCGGATACCTGGTGAAGAGCGCGTCGAAGCAGGAACTCGGCGATGCGGTGCGCGCCACCGCCGAGGGCAGGGCCGTGTTCACCCCCGGCCTGGCGGGCCTGGTGCTCGGCGAGTACCGGCGGATCGCCCAGAATCGCGGCGGGCCCGAGACGCCGAGCCTGACCGAGCGGGAAACCGAGATCCTTCGCCACGTCGCCAAAGGGCTGACCGCCAAACAGATCGCGGCGCGGTTGTCGCTGAGCCACCGCACCGTCGAGAACCACGTGCAGGCCACGTTCCGCAAGCTGCAGGTCGCTAATCGCGTCGAGCTGGCGCGATATGCGATCGAACACGGGTTGGACGAGTAGTCCTACTCATCCCGTGAGGCCCGTCGCGCTGTGACGATGGCTGCATGACCGAACCGCAGCGTGCCGTCGTCGCCCGCCTGTCCGCTGATGTCGCCGCGATCTCCGCGTACCTGGCGCGGGTGTCGTCGGACCTGACCGAACTCGACCGGCAGCTGACGTCATCACCGCAACACGAGCCGATATACCAGCCGCATGCCTACCCAGCGCCGCCGCAGCATCCGCCGCATCACGGTGCACCCGTTGCGGCTTCACCTCCACCGGCTCCGCCTCCGTCCCGGGACGAAGGCTGGATCGGCAAGCTGCTGGCGGTCGCCGGTGTCGCGGTGACGTTGATCGGGGTGGTGTTCCTCCTCGTGCTGGCCGCGCAGGCGGGCCTGTTGAGGCCCGAGATCCGCGTCGCGGCCGGGGCGGTACTGGCCGGTGGACTTGTGGGCGCAGGCTGGTGGCTGCATCGCAGGCCCGGCGGCCGCACCGGGGCCGTCGCCTTGGCGGCGACCGGAATCGCCGCGGCGTACATGGACGTCATCGCGTTGACCACGATCTACGACTGGGTGGCCGCGCCCGCCGGGCTGGTACTCGCCGCGTTGATCGGCGGTGGCGGGCTCACGCTGGCCCGGCGCTGGAACTCCGAGCAGCTGGGGCTGCTCGTCCTGGTGCCGTTGTTGGTGCTGGCGCCGATCGTGGTCGGTGGTGTGACGTTGCTGCTCGTGGCGTTCATGCTCGCGCTGTCCGCGGCCTCGCTGCCCGTGCAGATCGGCAAGGACTGGCTCTGGCTGCACGCCGCCCGCATCGCGGCCGGCACGCTGCCGCTGCTGGTGGCGCTCATCGGCGTGTATTTCGACGACGGCCGCGATCCGCGGCTGGTCGGCGCGTGCGCCATCGCGGCGCTGCTCGCGATCGCCGGCGCGCTGATCCTGCTGCCGGGGACGGCCAACAAGTCGGCGATGGCCGTGCTGACGGGGGCAGGTCTGCTGCCGGTGCTGTCGGTCGCGCTGGCCGTCGACCGCATCGTCGCGGCGCTGATGGCGGCCGCACTGGCGGCAGCACTGCTTGCCATCGTGCTCATCAGCGACCGATTGCCGGGTGTGGACGGCGCGGTGCGGCGCATCTGGACGGTGCTCTCCGCACTGTCGGCGATGATCGCGGTGGTGGTGGCGTTCGACGGCCCTATCGCGGGGCCGGTCCTGTTGGCGATGGCGCTGGTGGTCGCGACGGCAGGACGGCAGCTCGTCATGGCCAAGGCGATCTCGATCGGCTTCGCGGTCGTAGGTGCCGTCTACTACCTGAACTGGGCGCCGCCGGACACGCTGATGTGGGGGACGGCGACCAGCGGCGGGGTCGCGGCGTCGACGCTGATAGCCAGTGTCCTGCTGATCGCGTGGTCGGTGACGGTCGTGTGGGCGTTCGACCGCAGGAACTCGGCCTGGTGGGCGGTCGCGGCCGCGGTGGCCGGATACGCGGTCACCACGTTCGCCGTCACGACCGGCGTGCTGGTCGGCGGTACCGACAGCGGCTTCTACGCCGGTCACATGGCTGCGACCATCTGCTGGATCGGTCTGGCCGCGGCGTTGTTCGGCTACGCGGCGCGGTTGCCCCGAGCCGACCGCTCGGTTCCGATCGCCGGGGGCCTGGCGCTGGTGGCCGCGGCGGTGGCGAAGCTGTTCCTGTTCGACCTGGGCACGCTCGACGGCATCTTCCGGGTAGTGGTGTTTATCGTCGTCGGCCTGGTGCTGTTGGGCATGGGCGCCGGATATGCCCGCCTCCTGGACAGGCAAGACCAACAAAATGGCCTCTGACCAGGAAATGTGCTAAACTGGAATCAGTCCAGAAAAGGAGGCGTTGTAGCGATCATGACCACAACAACACGTCGTTCGGAAGCAGACATCCAGGCCTTCGAGGCCTCGCCGGAACTCAGCGACAGCCTGCAGCGGGTTCTGGTCGATCTGATCGAGCTGCAGCTTCAGGGTAAGCAGGCGCACTGGAACATCGTCGGCACCAACTTCCGCGACCTTCATCTACAACTCGACGAACTCGTCGACTTCGCCCGTGAGGGCAGCGACACCGTCGCCGAGCGGATGCGTGCGATGGAGGCCTGGCCCGATGGCCGGTCGGATACGGTCACCGCCGGCACCACACTGCCGCAGTTCCCCGCCTACGCGGTGAGCACGCAGGATGCGGTCGACCTGATCACGGGTCGGGTATACGCCGCGGTCGACACCATGCGTCAGGTTCACGACGCGGTGGACGCCGAGGACCCGACCACCGCCGACATCCTCCACCAGCTGATCGAGGGTCTCGAGAAGCTGGCCTGGCTGATCAAGTCCGAGAACCGCAAGGTCTAAGGGACTGCCGACGCCGCGACTGTGCGTTTCACGACGCCGGTCGCGGCGTTTTGCGTATGCAACGGCACAGTCGCGAAGGTGAGTCGTTTTCCGCGATCGGGGTATATCTTCCGCCGTGACTGTGACACGCGATATTCACGCTTCCCGTCAACAGGTCTGGGACGTCATGGCCGACGGGTGGACGTACTCACAATGGGTGGTCGGCAACAGCCGGATGCGTGCAGTCGACCCGAACTGGCCGGCGCCCGGGTCCGAGATCCGCCATTCGATAGGCGTCTGGCCGTTGTTGCTCAATGACGTCACCGTAGTGGAGAAGAGCGTGCCGCCCGAGGAGTTGGTCCTGCACGCCAAGGGGCGGCCTTTCGGGGGCGCGCGAATCACTCTGCGGCTGTACGACATTCCCGACGGATGCCGGGTGGAGATGACGGAAGTCCCGGTGAGCGGTCCGGCGGCGGTTATGCCCAGCAAGCTGTCCGACATCGCCGTCTACCCCCGCAACCGGGAGACCTTGTGGCGGCTGGCCTCGCTGGCCGAGCGGCTCAAACCGACTGAGGTCGACGACTGAGCGGTTCGAGTTCCACCGCGTCGCGCACGGCTGCGTCGTCGCGGCGTCCGACGAGGTACCACGTCGTCATGACGCCCTTGCCTTTGACTTCGACTTCGCCACGAGGCTCCAGCACGAAGGTGCTGCGCAGGCGTTCGTACACGTCCTGGGGCACCTGAATGCGTCCCTCGACGTCGGTGGTCTCCATTCGGGATGCCACGTTGACCGCATCGCCCCATACGTCGTAGAAGAACTTGCGGGCCCCGACGACCCCGGCTACGACCGGTCCCGTGGCCAGACCGATCCGCAACGGCACCTTGCGTCCGCGCGGGTCACGCAGGTCGGCGACGGCGTCGGCCATGTCGAGCGCCAGGCACGCCAGCGCTTCGAGGTGATCCGGCCGGGGATGCGGCACACCGCTGACGACCATGTACGAGTCGCCGCTGGTCTTGACCTTCTCCAACCCGTGACGGTCGACGAGCGCGTCCAGATCCGTGTATAGCCGGTCGAGGAAGCGCACCAGATCGCAGGGATTGGTGTCGCTGGCCCGCTCGGTGTACCCGGCGATGTCGGCGAACAGGATCGATGCGTCGTCGTACCTGTCGGCGATGACCGTGCGGGTCGGGTCCTTGAGCCGCTCGGCGATGGTCGAGGGCAGGATGTTCGCCAGCAGACGTTCGGAGCGTTCGTATTCGGCTTCCATCGCCAACCGCGCCCGGCGCAGCTCCCGGAGCGCGAACCACAGCGTGGCGACGACGAGGATCCACGCGGTGGCCACGGTGAGGATGAACGAGGTGGTGCGGGCCCAATCCGGTTGAATGCCGGTGTCTTCGGGGACGAGGTACTCCAGCGCCACCACCGTCGCCGCGCCCAACGCCGCCAGCACGCAAGCCAGCACGATGTGGTCGATGCCGAGAATGACCACCACGATCGCGGCCGCGGCGACGAAGTAGAACTGCAGCCCCGACCCGGTGCCCAACTGTATGCACTGGATCGCGATGGTCACGTACGCGACGGCGAAGAACACCAGCGGTGCGACGAGTTCGCCGAACCGGCACAGCAGTGGAATCGTGGCGAACGCCACGGCGCTGACGAGGCTGAGGACCGGGATCCACCACACCTCGACACCGACGAGCAGACCCTGAAAACCGAAGAAGGCGCTGATCGCCGCGCTGATCAGTGCGGTGACGTCGAGCACCCGGCGGCGTCGCACGGACCTTTCCGCGTGGTGCCGAACCCGGGCGGGCGTCCGGTTCTCCAGCGCCACGTCGGGCACGCAGACCGGCCGCAGCCTCATCTCCACGACTAGAGCGTAACGCCGAACGGGCTCGACCTGCTGATTCTCGGTGCCCTCGGTGAGACTCGAACTCACACTGTCACGATTTTGAGTCGTGTGCCTCTGCCAATTGGGCTACGAGGGCTCTAGTAGTCGGACGGCTCTGCTGCGCGGCTTACCACCTTAGATGATGCCCCGAACTCGCTGAACGGCACCGCTACCGCCACAATGGCTTCCATGGCAACCGCTGCTGGGGCACCACCTGAGGCCGGGAAGGCCCGCCGTGTTCTCGTCGCCGAGGACGAAGCGCTGATCCGGATGGACTTGGCCGAGATGCTCCGCGAAGAGGGCTACGAGATCGTCGGCGAGGCCGGCGACGGACAGGAGGCCGTCGATCTCGCCGAGAGCCTCAAGCCCGACCTCGTGATCATGGACGTCAAGATGCCCCGGCGCGACGGCATCGACGCCGCGGCCGAGATCGCCAGCAAGCGCATCGCGCCGATCGTCATCCTGACCGCGTTCAGCCAACGAGAACTGGTCGAACGCGCCAGGGACGCCGGCGCCATGGCCTACCTCGTCAAACCCTTCACCGTCACCGACCTCATTCCCGCCATCGAGGTCGCGGTGAGCCGCTTCGGCGAGATCGCCGCGCTGGAGCAGGAAGTGGCCACATTGGCCGACCGACTGGAGACGCGCAAGCTCGTCGAACGGGCCAAGGGTTTGCTGCAGGCCAATCAGGGGATGACCGAGCCCGAGGCGTTCAAGTGGATTCAACGCGCCGCGATGGACCGGCGCACCACTATGAAACGCGTCGCCGAAGTGGTCCTCGAAACCCTCGACACGCCGAGCGACGCGTCGGAGTCGAGCTAACCCCTGACTTCGCCACCGCGTAAAAAGTGCGTTTCCGATGGCGCGGATTGACCGCGACGGCCGCGACGCGTCGTTCAACACCGCGCACCAGCGCCGAGCGTTGGCTATGGTCTTCCCGGAACGTCGCCGCCCCCGCCCGCCGGGCCCAGGCGCCGGAGCCGACTAACACAACGACCCGGAGGTGAAGCGTGCGCGGTCGCATGGCACGGAAAGCATTTGCTATCAGCAGCGCTGGTCTGGTTGTGCTCGGCATAGCCGGCTGCCAGCAGGCCGAGCCGACCGAGGGCGGTGAGGCACAGACCGATCTAAAGATCGTCGAACAGGTGCAGATCGACGAGAACGGCGCCGAGGTCAAGGCCGACGAGAGCGCCGCGCCTGCCGACCCCGCCGGTGACGGCAACGCGCAGTGCCCGCCGGTGTCGCTGGCGATGGCCGGAGCGCTCAACGGGCCCGATGCGGCATTGGGCATCAACATCAAGAACGGCATCCAGCTGGCCGTGGACAAGCACAACGCCGCGAACCCGGGCTGCCAGGTCCAGCTGAAGACCTTCGACACGGAGGGCGATCCGCAGAAGGCCACCCAGATCGCACCGCAGATCATCAATGACGCCTCCACCATCGGCCTGATCGGTCCCGCCTTCTCCGGTGAGACCATGGCCACCGGCGACGTCTTCAACCAGGCCGGTCTCGTCGCCGCCACGGCCTCGGCCACCAACGTGACGCTGTCCGACAAGGGCTGGCGGACCTTCTTCCGCGGTCTGGGCAACGACGGCGTGCAGGGCCCCTCGGTCGCCAACTACCTGAAGAACACCCTCGGCCACCAGAAGGTCTGCGTCGTCGACGACAGCACGGACTACGGCCTGGGCCTGGCGCAGACCGTTCGTCAGACGCTCGGTCCGGTGGCCGACTCGTCCTGCAACATCTCGGTCAAGAAGGGCGACAAGGACTTCTCGGCAGCGGTGACCCAGATCAAGGGCGCCAGTCCGGACTCGGTGTTCTTCAGCGGTTACTACGCCGAGGCGGCGCCGTTCGTGCAGCAGCTGCGCGACGGCGGGTACGAGGGAACGTTCGCCAGCGCCGACGGCACCAAGGACCCCGAGTTCGTCAAGCAGGCCGGCGACGCGTCCAAGGACGCCGTGCTGTCCTGCCCGTGCGGTCCGGCCACCGGCGGTTTCGCCGACGAGTACACCAAGAAGTTCAACCAAGAACCGGGCACCTACAGCAGCGAGGGCTACGACCTGGGCACCATCCTGCTGAAGGGCATCGACTCGGGCGCCGTCACCCGGCCCGCGCTGCTCGACTTCGTCCGCAATTACGACGGTCGCGGCGTGGCTCGCCAGTACCAGTGGACCCCGAACGGCGAGCTGACCACCAGCTTGATCTGGATCTACAAAGTTCAATAGCCGCTGAGGCGAACGCGTCCGAGACCGAAAGGCTCGGACGCGTTTTCGCTAGAGGCCCGTTCCCGCGAGGAGCCGCCACCGGATGACCGGGATCCCACCCGAGTGCGTCGACCAGTACACCTGCTTGGCAGCCAACATCAGCTTCAACCTCGACGGGTTGCGAGACGGCTTCTGGCAGTTGACGATCGACGGCCTGTCGTGGGGCGCCATCTACGCGCTGGTGGCCGTCGGCTACACGTTGGTCTACGGCGTGCTGAAGCTGATCAACTTCGCGCATTCGGAAGTGTTCATGTTCGGCATGTTCGGCGCGTACTTCTGCCTCGACATGATCCTGGGTTTCACACCGAGCGGTAACACCTACAACAGGGGCATCGCCCTGACGGTGCTGTATCTCGGTATCGCCATGCTGTTCGCGATGGCGGTGTCCGGTGCCACCGCGGTCGGCCTGGAGGCGGTGGCCTACCGACCGCTGCGACGACGCAAGGCCGACCGACTGTCCTTTCTCATCACCGCGATCGGCATGTCGTTCGTGCTGCAGGAATTCGTGCACTTCATCCTGCCCGAGATCATCGACGGGTACGGCGGATCCAATGCGCAACAACCGATCCGGCTCGTCGCGCCCGAAACCCAATTCACGGTGTTCGGTTCCGCGGTCTCCAACATCACGCTGATCATCGTCGGCGCGGCGCTGGTTCTCGCCCTGATGACCGATCTGACCATCAACCGGACCAGGTTCGGGCGCGGGATCCGGGCGGTGGCCCAGGACCCGGACACCGCGACCCTGATGGGCGTCTCGCGCGAACGCATCATCATGACGACGTTTTTGATCGGCGGCCTGCTGGCCGGGGCGGCCGCGCTGCTCTACACGCTGAAGGTGCCGCAGGGCATCATCTACTCCGGTGGCTTCCTGCTCGGCATCAAAGCGTTCTCGGCCGCGGTCGTCGGCGGCATCGGCAACCTGCGCGGCGCCCTGCTGGGCGGCCTGCTGCTCGGCATCATGGAGAACTACGGGCAGGCCGTGTTCGGGACCCAGTGGCGTGACGTCGTCGCCTTCGTGCTGCTGGTTCTCGTTCTGTTCTTCAGGCCGACGGGGATACTCGGCGAAAGCCTCGGGAAGGCGCGAGCATGAGGGCCAGCGAGAAGGTCTTGGCACCCGGCGACGCACTGCGTCGTTGGTGGGACGGGCTTTCCCGCGTACAGAAGTGGGGGTTCGGGCTGATCGCCTTCGGCCTGCTCGCGCTGCTGCCGCTGTTTCCGCCGCCGTTCCTGAACACGCCGAACATCAGCTTCGGCGGCACCATGGCGCAGTTCGCGATGGTCGCGATCATCGCGATCGGCCTCAACGTCGTGGTCGGCCAGGCCGGTCTGCTCGACCTCGGCTACGTCGGGTTCTACGCCGTGGGCGCGTACACCGTTGCGCTGCTGACCAGTCCGAACAGTCCGTGGAACAAGATGGGCGCCACGGGGTGGTTCAACGAGGACTGGGCGTGGCTGGCGTGTGTGCCGCTGGCGATGGCGATCACCGCGCTGACGGGTCTGATCCTGGGGACGCCGACGCTGAGGTTGCGCGGCGACTACCTGGCGATCGTCACGCTGGGGTTCGGCGAGATCATTCGCCTGATGGCCGACAACCTCTCGGAGGTGACCAACGGGCCGCGCGGCCTCAACGAGGTCGCCTACCCGCGAGTCGGTGCGAGCGAACGCGTGCCCGACGGCGTCTTCTCGAGCGGCAACTCCGCGGGCGACGCCAACTACGGGACGTGGTGGTTCTGGTTGGGCATCGTGCTGATGATCGGGATCCTGGTACTGGTGGGCAACCTCGAACGCAGCCGCGTGGGACGCGCCTGGATCGCGGTCCGCGAGGACGAGGACGCCGCGGAAGTGATGGGCGTCAACACGTTCCGGTTCAAGCTGTGGGCCTTCGTCATCGGCGCGGCGATCGGCGGGCTGTCGGGCGCGCTGTACGCCGGTCAGGTGCAGTTCGTGGCCCCACCGACGTTCAACATCATCAACTCGATGCTGTTCCTATGCGCGGTGGTGCTCGGCGGGCAAGGCAACAAGCTCGGCGTGGTGGTCGGTGCGTTCATCATCGTTTACCTGCCGAACCGGTTGCTGGGGGTGGAGTTCCTGGGCATCAACCTCGGTGACCTGAAGTACCTGTTCTTCGGCCTGGCGCTCGTGGTGTTGATGATCTTCCGGCCGCAGGGCCTGTTCCCGGCGCGAGCGCAGTTGCTGGCCTACGGTAAGGCCGCCCGCGACCTGCTTCGCTCGCCGGAGAAGGAGTCGGCGCGATGACTATCGAAGAGCTGGCGGGTGTGCACCGCGAGATCCAGGCCGCAGAGGGGGAGATCCTGTTGCGGACAACCGATCTCACAATGAAGTTCGGCGGGCTGACGGCGCTGGACTCGGTGTCCATCGACATCCGCCGCGGTGAGATTCTCGGCATGATCGGGCCGAACGGGGCGGGCAAGACCACGTGCTTCAACGCGATCACCGGCGTGTACCGACCCACGTCGGGCACCGTCACGTTCGACGGCGCGCCGCTGGGCCGGATCAAACGCCACCAGATCACCCGCCGCGGCATCGCCCGCACCTTCCAGAACATCCGGTTGTGGGGCGAGATGACGGCTCTGGAGAACGTCATGGTCGGCACCGACGCCAGGCACTTCACCTCGGTGCCGGGCGCGCTGGTCCGCTCCCCGCGCCATCGGCGCGAGGAACAATCGGCGATCGAGAGGTCCGCGGCGCTCCTGCATTTCGTCGGGATCGCCAACCGCGGCGAGGAGAAGGCCAAGAACCTGTCGTACGGTGATCAGCGCCGGTTGGAGATCGCCCGGGCGCTGGCCACCGAACCCAAACTGCTGTGTCTGGACGAACCGGCCGCAGGGTTCAACCCGCGCGAGAAGGCCGCCTTGATCGAACTGATCCAGAAGATCCGCGACGACGGCTACACGGTGCTGCTGATCGAACACGATATGAGGCTGGTGATGGGCGTGACCGATCGCATCGTGGTGCTGGAGTTCGGGCGCAAGATCGCCGACGGCCTGCCTTCCGACATCCGCGAGGACCCGAAGGTCATCGCAGCCTATCTGGGGGTGCCCGATGACAGCCTTGAATGAAAGGCCGAGTGACCAGGCCCCCGAACGACCCGTCATCCTCGAGCTGCGTGACATCGTCGTGCAGTACGGGAGAATCCGTGCACTGCACGGTATCTCGCTGAAGGTCCACGAGGGTGAGCTCGTCACGCTGCTCGGCTCCAACGGTGCCGGTAAGACGACCACCATGCGTGCGATCTCAGGGCTGCTGCCCCTGACGTCGGGCTCGATATGGTTCGAGGGTCAGGACATCAGCAAGGTCAAGGCTCACCAACGCGTGATCCAGGGGCTGGTGCAGGCACCAGAGGGACGTGGGGTTTTCCCGGGGATGACGGTCGTGGAAAACCTTGAAATGGGTTGTTACGGCCGCAAATTCCCCTCCCGCTCCGAGCACAGGCAACGACTGGACTGGATCCTCGAGACGTTCCCTCGGTTGGCCGAACGCCGCAGCCAGGTCGGCGGCACGCTGTCGGGTGGCGAGCAGCAGATGCTCGCGATCGGCCGCGCGCTGATGGCCAGGCCGCGGGTGCTGCTGCTCGACGAGCCGTCCATGGGCCTGGCGCCGATGGTGATCTCGCAGATCTTCAGGATCATCGCGGAGATCAACGCGCAGGGCACCACGGTGCTGCTGGTGGAGCAGAACGCGCAGCAGGCGCTGAGCCGTTCGGACCGCGCCTACATCCTCGAGACCGGTGAGGTCACACGCACCGGGGATGCCCGGGAGTTGTTGAACGACGACAGTATTCGCGCCGCCTACCTCGGTGTCGCTTGATCAACTGACCTCGAAGCGCTTGATCCGCGACGCGGCGCCCGATACCAGCTTGAGCCGGCTTGGCCCTACGCCCAGGTGCGCGGCGAGCAGTTTGGTGACGGCCCTGGTGGCCTTGCCCTCGACGGCTCGCTCCCGAACGTAGACCGTCAGCTCGCCGGCGTCGTCGACCTCCACCAGCGGGCCTTTCGCGCTGCCTGGCTTGACCCGGACGACGACGATCATCGCCGGCGCACCCAGGGCCATGTCATCAACGCCCACACGGCAAAGACCAGGGCCGCAGTGCTCACGATGTAGACCGGCCACGGCCCGAGGATGTCCAACGCCGACGCGGTCTCCGGTTTGTAGTTCGTGAAGCCGTAGTTGGTGTCGGCGATCCTGTTGAACACGACGGTCACCACCGCCCACGCGCTGGTGACCGCCACCGCCAGTCGGTAGTCGCGCCAGTGGGGCCGCATGCCGCGGCCCCACGTCAGATAGATCGCCGCCCAGACCACGAGCAGGTGGATCGCATAGAACGCCAGGAAGCGGTAGTGCGGAAAGTCGGGGCCCCGCAACACCGGTGAGATCAACGCCTGCACGCTCAGCACCAGACCCCAGTAGTACGTGAGCGCATACGCCCACTGCCGCTGGGACCACAGCGCGTAGGCCGCGACGACGGTCGCCACGTCGGTGAGCTGAAGCGGCACCGAACCCGCCAGGGTCGGCGGCACCAGGTTGTAGGCCAAAATCGCGCCGTAGATCAGCGCGGTCAGCCCGCCGAGTGCGCGGCCGAGTCGCTGCGCCTGGGGGTCGGTCTGTCGGCGACCCACCCACACCAGCACGGCGGCGCCGACCACGAACACGGCGATGGCGCCCCAGTAGGAGGGGCCGTACGGTTCGAACTGCCTAGCGAGCAACAATCACGGACGAGCCGTGCCCGAACAGGCCCTGGTTGGCGGTGACGCCCACGGTGGCGCCCTCGACCTGGCGGCCGGTCGCCTGTCCCTTCAGCTGCCAGGTCAGCTCGCACACCTGCGCGATGGCCTGCGCTGGAATGGCTTCGCCGAAGCAGGCCAGGCCGCCGGACGGATTGACCGGGATCTTCCCGCCGATCGCCGTCGCACCGCTGCGCAGCAGTTGCTCGGCCTCGCCCCTCGGGCACAGGCCCAGATGCTCGTACCAGTCGAGTTCGAGCGCGGTGGACAGGTCGTACACCTCGGCGAGGCTCAGGTCCTCCGGCCCGATACCGGCCTCGGTGTAGGCGGCGTCGAGAATCTGGTCCTTGAACACCCGCTCGGGTGCATCCACGACCGCCGTGGAATCCGTTGCGATGTCCGGTAATTCGGGCAGGTGCTGCGGGTACTGCGGTGTCACCGTGCTGATCGCACGCACCGACGGAATCCCGTCGACGGAGCCCAGATGCTTCTCGGCGAACGACTTGCTCGCCACCACTAACGCGGCCGCGCCATCCGACGTCGCGCAGATATCAAGCAGCCGAAGGGGATCGGAGACCACCGGGCTGGCGAGCACGTCGTCGATCGTGGCTTCCTTGCGGTAGCGCGCGTTCGGGTTGTCCAACCCGTGCTTGGCATTCTTGACCTTCACCGCGGCGAAATCCTCCAGCGTGGCCCCGTAGAGGTCCATGCGCCGGCGCGCCAGCAGTGCGAAGTAGACGGTGTTGGTGGCGCCGATCAGGTGGAAGCGTTGCCAGTCGGGGTCGTTCTTGCGCTCGCCGCCGACCGGGGCGAAGAAGCCCTTCGGGGTGGTGTCAGCGCCGATCACCAGCGCCACATCGCAGAATCCGGCGAGGATATGGGCCCGGGCGCTCTGCAGCGCCTGCGAGCCGCTGGCGCAGGCGGCGTAGCTCGACGACACGGGCACACCGTTCCAGCCCAGCTTCTGCGCGAACGTCGAGCCGGCCACGAATCCGGGGTAGCCGTTACGGATCGTGTCCGCTCCCGCGACGAGCTGAATCTGACGCCAGTCCAGACCCGCCTCGGCCAGCGCGGCCCGCGCGGCCACGACGCCGTACTCGGTGAAGTCGCGGCCCCATTTCCCCCACGGGTGCATACCGGCGCCGAGGATGTACAGCGGTTCAGGACTCATGACGCAGGCCTCCATGCGTAAACGACGCGTTCGACGCCGTCGTCGTCGACGAACAGCGGCATCGTGGTCAGTTCCATCTCCATCCCGACCTTCAGGTCGGCGGCCAGTGTTCCTTCGACGACCTTGCCGAGCACGATCAGGCCCTCGTCGGCGAGCTGCACCGCGGCAACGGCGAAGGGCTCGAAGGGATCCGGCGCCGGATACGGGGGCGGGGGAGCGTAACGGTTCTCGGTATAGCTCCACAGGGTTCCGCGCCGCGACAGCGGCACCTGCGCCAGTTCGTCACCGTCGCACGCCGGGTTGGGGCAGTTGTTGGCGCGGGGCGGGAACACATAGGTGCCGCACTGGTGGCACTTGCCCCCGATCAGGTAGGGCGCTCCGGATCCGTCGGTGGCGAACCAACCGTCGATCGCGGGCTGAGTGGAAGCTGACACCCGCTCAGAGTACCGAGTCGTCTGGCAGAACTGAAACGTGTTCCAGTTCAGTGGGACGTGGGGTCTGACCGTCGTGAGCGTGCGAATTCATCCGACCGCGCCGGCGAGTCGCGGATGAAACCGCACATTCACGGGCCACCTTGCCGGTCGCGGCGGTGGCCTTGATGTCGGCGGCGGTGCCTAGAGTTAGGTCCGTGAGCCCTGCCACCACCGCCACCGCCAAGAAGGCGGCGTCCCAGCCGACGGACCAGAAGCCGACATTGATGTTGCTCGACGGCAATTCCCTGGCATACCGGGCGTTCTACGCACTGCCCGCCGAGAACTTCAAGACCCAGGGCGGGCTCACCACCAACGCGGTGTACGGCTTCACCGCCATGCTGATCAACCTCCTGCGCGACGAGCAGCCCAGCCACATCGCCGCCGCTTTCGACGTGTCACGCCAAACGTTTCGCGTGGACAAGTACCCCGAGTACAAGGCCGGCCGCTCGTCGACGCCCGATGAGTTCCGCGGCCAGATCGACATCACCAAGGAGGTGCTCGGCGCGCTGGGCATCACCGTGCTCGCCGAACCGGGCTTCGAGGCCGACGACATCATCGCCACCCTGGCCACGCAGGCCGAGCAGGGCGGCTACCGGGTCCTGGTGGTCTCCGGCGACCGTGACTCGCTGCAGTTGGTCAGCGATGACGTCACAGTGCTGTACCCGCGCAAGGGCGTCAGCGAGCTGACGCGGTTCACCCCGGAGGCGGTACTGGAGAAGTACGGCTTGACTCCGCAGCAGTACCCGGACTTCGCGGCGCTGCGCGGCGACCCCAGCGACAACCTGCCCGGCATCCCCGGCGTCGGTGAGAAGACGGCGACCAAGTGGATCGCGGAGTTCGGCTCGCTGCAGGCGTTGGTCGACAACGTAGACACCGTCAAGGGAAAGGTCGGTGACGCGTTGCGGGCCAACCTGTCCAGCGTCGTGCTCAATCGGGAACTGACCGATCTGGTCAGGGACGTCCCGCTGCCGCAAACCCCCGACACCCTGCGCATGCAGCCGTGGGACCGCGACCAGATCCACCGGCTGTTCGACGACCTGGAGTTCCGCGTTCTGCGCGATCGGCTGTTCGACACGCTGGCCTCGGCGGATCCCGAGGTCGACCAGGGCTTCGACGTCCGCGGCGGGGCGCTGGAAGCGGGGGAGCTGGCCGCGTGGCTGGCCGAGCACAGTTCGGGCAAGCGGTTCGGGCTGGCCGTCGTCGGCACGCACCTGGCGTTCGACGCGGACGCGACGGCGCTGGGTATCGTCGCCGCCGACGGCGAAGGGCGCTACATCGACACCGCCACGTTGACCGAGGACGACGAGGCCGCCCTCGCCTCGTGGCTCGCCGACCCCGGCCCGCCCAAAGCGCTGCACGAAGCCAAGCTGGCGATGCACGACCTCGAAGGCCGCGGCTGGAAGCTCGCCGGCGTCACGTCGGACACCGCGCTGGCGGCGTACCTCGTGCGGCCAGGGCAGCGCAGTTTCGCGCTCGACGACCTCTCGCTGCGTTATCTCAAGCGTGAACTGCGCGCTGAAAACCCGGAGCAACAACAACTTTCGCTGCTCGACGACAATGACGGCGTCGACGACCAGGCCGTGCAGACCGTGATACTGCGAGCCAGCGCGGTGATGGACCTGGCCGACGCGCTCGACGAGGAACTCGCCCGCATCGACTCGCTCGCTCTGCTCAACAACATGGAGTTGCCGGTGCAGCGGGTGCTGGCCGAGATGGAGACCGCGGGCATCGCGGTGGACCTCGAGCAACTGGGGCAGCTGCAGAGCGAGTTCGCCGACCACATCCGCGACGCGGCCGAGGCGGCGTACGCGGTGATCGGTAAGCAGATCAACCTCGGCTCGCCGAAGCAGCTGCAGGTGGTGCTGTTCGACGAGCTGGAGATGCCCAAGACCAAGCGCACGAAGACCGGGTACACCACCGACGCGGACGCGCTGCAATCCCTGTTCGACAAGACCGGCCACCCGTTCCTGCAACATCTGCTGACCCACCGCGATGCGACGCGGTTGAAGGTCACCGTCGACGGGCTGCTCAATTCGGTGGCGTCCGACGGCCGCATTCACACCACCTTCAACCAGACGATCGCGGCCACCGGGCGGTTGTCGTCGACCGAGCCGAATCTGCAGAACATCCCGATCCGCACCGACGCCGGCCGCCGGATCCGCGACGCGTTCGTGGTGGGCAAGGGTTACGCGGAGTTGATGACCGCGGACTACAGCCAGATCGAGATGCGCATCATGGCGCACCTGTCCAAGGACGAGGGCCTCATCGAAGCTTTCAACACGGGCGAGGACCTCCACTCGTTCGTCGCATCGCGGGCGTTCTCGGTGCCGATCGACGAGGTCAACGCCGAACTGCGGCGCCGCGTCAAGGCGATGTCGTACGGGCTGGCCTACGGGCTGAGCGCCTACGGGCTGGCCGCTCAGCTCAAGATCTCCACCGAAGAAGCCAAGGTCCAGATGGAGCAGTACTTCGACCGCTTCGGCGGGGTGCGCGACTACCTGCGCAACGTGGTGGACCAGGCGCGCAAGGACGGCTACACATCGACGGTGTTCGGCAGGCGGCGCTATCTGCCGGAATTGGACAGCAGCAACCGCAACGTCCGCGAGGCCGCCGAGCGTGCAGCGCTCAACGCGCCGATCCAGGGCAGCGCGGCCGACATCATCAAGGTCGCGATGATCAACGTCGACACGGCGCTCAAGGAAGCGGGGCTGAAGTCGCGGATGCTGCTGCAGGTGCACGACGAGCTGCTGTTCGAGGTCGCCGACGGTGAGCGCGACGCGGTCGAGGCGCTGGTCCGCGAGCAGATGGGCAACGCTTACCCGCTTGACGTGCCGCTCGAGGTCAGCGTCGGTTACGGCCGCAGCTGGGACGCCGCAGCCCACTAGCGAGCCGGTCGTCGGGTACGGTCCGACACGGGCGCGTGTGATGGACAACAAGACCACAGACGACGAGATCCGGTTCCTGGCCCGACTGGGCGCGGCCATGGCCGCGGCGAATTACCCGGTGACCTTGATCCGGCAGATGCTGGGCCGCGCCTCCGCCGCGTACGGCGTCCCCACCGAAGTGATCGTGCTACCCAACACCGTGCAGGTCGTGGGCCCGGCGACCGGCTCGGGAACGATCGCCAAGTCGGCCCATCTGGACCGCGATGTGCGTTTCGACCAAGCTTTCCCGTTGGCGCGCTTGGTTTCCAACGCCATGCGCGGCGCGATCGATCCCGCAGAGGGAGACACCGAACTCGACCGCATCCTGGCCTCGCGGCCCCGGTTCCGGCCGTGGATGACCGTACTCGGCTACGGAGTGTGGAGCGCCGGTCTGGGGCTGGTGCTCGAGCCCACACCGCTGAACCTGCTCGGCGCCACCGTGCTCGGTGTGATGGTCGGGATTTTCGCCATGGTGGGGCAGCGCTTCGGTGTGCTCGCCCAGCTGCTGCCGGTTGTCAGCGCTTTCTCCGTGGCCGCGGTGAGTATCGCCGTCGCCGAGTACCTCGGGCTCGACCACATCGGGCTGCGCGCGCTGATCCCCCCGCTGGCGATGTTCCTGCCCGGTGCCGCGATCACTCTGGCGGTCATCGAGGTCACCGCCCGAGATGCGGTGTCGGGTTCCAGTCGGCTGGTGGCCGGGTTCGCGCAATTGGCCCAGTTGGTGTTCGGAATCCTCATCGCCGCCCAGCTGCTCGGCGAGGACGTATCGCATCTGAGCGCCGAGCCGTTGAACAAACTGGGGCCGTGGGCCCCGTGGCTGGGGGTCGCGGTCTACGCCGTCGGCGTCATGCTGTTTCTCGGGCCGCCGACGTCGTTTCTGCCGTGGCTGCTGCTGGTCGCTTACGCCGCCTTCATCGCCCAGTACCTCGGCGACTTGGTGCTGGGCAGCTACGCGAGCGGCTTCTGTGGCGGCGTGGTGCTGACCGTGGCTGCACTGCTGATGAGCCGGTACCGCAGCGCGCCGCCGGCGCTCACGATGATTCTGCCCGGCTTCTGGCTCCTGGTCCCAGGCTCGATGGGGTTGATCGGAATCGCCGAGTTGTTCGGCGCTGACGGCGACTCCGCGCTGGGGGTGACATTCATCTCGATGATCTCGGTCGCGCTCGGTCTGCAGGCCGGCCTGGTGTTGTGGCAAGCGTTCCGGCGCCCCGGGGGCTGGCGGCGGCGTAGGCGGCGACCTGGTCAGCGCCCGCCGCGATAACCGGCCATCGCCTGCAGTACCGGCGCAGCCGCGCGGGCGGCGTAGAGCGCGTGGGTCTCCTCGACCAGCATCGCCTGCACCCGCGGATCGCCGAACCCGCGGTCGATGCGGTCGCGCACAAACGCCAACTCGACGACCTGGCCGGCGAACCGTTTGACCGCGTTGCGGGCGGGGCGCCCTCCCTGGCGGGCGGCCTGGGCGAGCGCCAGCTTGCGGTGCCGCAGCGAGCCCAGCCAGGTGGCCTCGGCGGGTGTGACGAGGCCGGCCTGCACCATGCCGGGCAGCTTGCTGGCGACAATCGCCTGCTCACGACGGCGACTCTGCACGCCCAGGACGATCGCCAGCGCGAACAGCGGCATCATCCAGTACAGGTAAACCCCGAGATACCACTCGACGCCCAGCAGCGACGAACCGTTCCAGAGTGCGTGGGTGAACACCGCAGCCAGGTAGCCCAGCAGAACGGCGCCGGCCTTGGCGGATGCGTCGCGGCGGTGCAGGGCGAAGTAGACGCCGATCCCGAAGAACGTGGTGAACAGTGAATGCGCGAACGGCGCCATGACCAGTCGTAGCGCGGCTGTCAGCAGCGAGTCGCCGAGCGATTCACCGCTGGCGATGTAGAGGATGTCCTCAAGCCAGGCGAATCCCGCACCGACCAACCCCGCGTAGACCAGGCAGTCCGTCAGGGAATTCAGCTCGCGGCGGCGCCGGCCGGTCATCATGACCAACAGGAACGCGCCCTTGGCCGCTTCCTCGATGACCGGGGCGATGACCACCACCGAGACCGCGCTGACCCCCTCGGCGTCACCCCTCACAATCAACGACTCGAGGTAGAGGCCGAGGATCACCGACAGCACCACCGCGACCGAGGCGCCCCACAGGAACGCGAAGGCCAACAACCGCGGCGGTTCGGGCTCGAAGCGGTCGAGCCACACGTAGGCCAGAACCACGACCACCATGGCCAGGCTCGACAGCACCAGCCCGATCCCCGCCCCGATGGGATTGAGAGCGGTCAGCCCGATGATGATGAGCCCGACCACGGTGGCAAGCAGAATGAGCACCGCCAACGGCGCCCCGACCCTGCGGACCTTGCGTTGAAACGGCGGAGCAGGCAGCCAGGGGTGATGTGGGGCGCCGGGATGTGACACCTGAGCAGACTAGCGGCCGGTGGGGACCGAGTTTGTCCAGCATGTGCCCAGTCGAGTAGCCTCTACGGGTACCTGTCTGTGGTTTTCGTCATCTTCTGCGGCGGGTACAGAGCACGATGTCGGCGCCCGCGCCGAGCCAATAACTCGAATGTCCTAAGTCCCTACGATCAAACCTGTCCGGAGCAACCCACCACATGCCAAGTCCCTCCGTCACCTCGCCGCAAGTAGCCGTCAACGACATCGGCTCGAGCGAGGACTTTCTCGCCGCCATCGACAAGACCATCAAGTACTTCAACGATGGCGACATCGTCGAGGGAACCATCGTCAAGGTCGACCGGGACGAAGTCCTGCTCGACATCGGTTACAAGACCGAAGGCGTCATCCCGTCCCGAGAACTTTCCATCAAGCACGACGTCGACCCCAACGAGGTCGTTTCCGTGGGCGATGAGGTCGAAGCCCTGGTCCTCACCAAGGAGGACAAAGAAGGCCGTCTGATCCTGTCCAAGAAGCGCGCTCAGTACGAGCGGGCCTGGGGCACCATCGAAGAGCTCAAGGAGAAGGACGAGGCCGTCAAGGGCACCGTCATCGAGGTCGTCAAGGGCGGCCTGATCCTCGACATCGGCCTGCGCGGCTTCCTGCCCGCGTCGCTGGTCGAGATGCGTCGCGTCCGCGATCTGCAGCCGTATATCGGCAAGGAGATCGAGGCCAAGATCATCGAGCTCGACAAGAACCGCAATAACGTCGTGCTGAGCCGCCGCGCATGGCTGGAGCAGACCCAGTCCGAGGTCCGCAGCGAGTTCCTCAACCAGCTCACCAAGGGCGCCATCCGCAAGGGTGTCGTGTCTTCCATCGTCAACTTCGGCGCCTTCGTCGACCTCGGCGGCGTCGATGGCCTGGTGCACGTCTCGGAGCTGTCGTGGAAGCACATCGACCACCCGTCCGAGGTTGTCAACGTCGGCGACGAGGTCACCGTCGAGGTGCTCGACGTGGACATGGACCGCGAGCGGGTTTCGTTGTCGCTCAAGGCGACTCAGGAAGACCCGTGGCGGCACTTCGCCCGCACCCACGCGATCGGCCAGATCGTGCCGGGCAAGGTCACCAAGCTGGTCCCGTTCGGTGCGTTCGTCCGCGTCGAGGAGGGCATCGAGGGCCTGGTGCACATCTCCGAGCTGTCCGAGCGCCACGTCGAGGTCCCGGATCAGGTGGTCCAGGTCGGCGACGACGCGATGGTCAAGGTGATCGACATCGACCTGGAGCGTCGCCGTATCTCGCTGAGCCTGAAGCAGGCCAACGAGGACTACACCGAGGAGTTCGACCCCAGCAAGTACGGCATGGCCGACAGCTACGACGAGCAGGGCAACTACATCTTCCCGGAGGGCTTCGACTCCGAGACCAACGAATGGCTCGAGGGTTTCGAGAAGCAGCGTGAGGAGTGGGAGTCCCGCTACGCCGAGGCCGAGCGCCGACACAAGATGCACACCGCGCAGATGGAGAAGTTCGCCGCTGCTGAAGCAGAAGCTGTTGAGGCGTCGGGTTCCAGGTCCAACGGCGCTTCGCGCGGCGAGGAGTCCGCAGGCGGCTCGCTGGCCAGCGACGCCCAGCTCGCGGCGCTGCGTGAGAAGCTCGCAGGCAACGCCTAACTCGTAACGACCGAAGGCCCCGGCTCACCGAGCCGGGGCCTTCGCCGTCGAGCGGCCCTGACAGACTGGTGCGGTGCTGCGCATTGGGCTGTCCGGCGGTATCGGCGCCGGAAAATCGACCGTGTCTTCGACGTTCAGTGATCTGGGCGGAATCGTCGTCGACGGTGACGTGATCGCCCGCGAGGTCGTCGAACCGGGGACCGAAGGGTTGGCCAAGCTCGTCGACGCGTTCGGCAGGGAGATCCTGCACGACGACGGCGCCTTGAACCGTCCCGCGCTGGCAGCGATCGCGTTCAGCGACGAACAGAAGCGTCAAACCCTCAACGGGATCGTGCATCCGCTGGTGGCCCACCGCCGGTCCGAGCTCATCGCGGCCGCGGCCGAGGACGCCGTGATCATCGAGGACATCCCGCTACTCGTCGAATCCGGTATGGCTCCGATGTTTCCGTTGGTGGTCATCGTCCACGCCGACGAGGAGGTGCGGGTGAGACGCCTTCTCGAGCACCGCGGCTTCACCGAAGAGGACGCCCGGGCGCGGATCGCCGCGCAGGCCACCGAGGAGCAGCGTCGTGCCGTTGCCGACGTCTGGCTCGACAACTCGGGCACCGCGGGTGAACTGGTCGAGAAGGCCCGCGCGCTGTGGCACGAGCGGATCCTGCCGTTCGCGCACAACCTGCACGAAAAGCAGCAGGCACACTCCAAGCCGGTCCTGGTGCCCTTCGACCCGAATTGGCCCGAGCAGGCGCGGCGCATCGTGGCTCGGCTCAACACCGCATGCGGGCACCGCGCCGTCCGCGTCGACCACGTCGGCTCCACGGCGGTGCCGGGGATGGACGCCAAGGACGTGATCGACGTCCAGGTGACGGTCGCCTCGCTCGCGGATGCCGATGAACTGGACGACGCGCTGACCGGCGCGGGTTACGTGCGCGGGCAGGCCACTGCGGGCGTCGCCAGGCCGGATGCCCGCAGCACGGTTGCCGAGTTCGATCATTCGAACGATGATGCGTTGTGGCACAAGCGTATTTACTGCTCGGCCGATCCGGGGCGGCCGACCAACGTTCACATCAGCGTCGACGGATGGCCGGGCCAGCAGTTCGCATTGCTGTTCGTGGACTGGATGCGTGCCAATCCCGGCGTCCAGGCCGACTACCTCGCGTTGAAGCGGCGCGTCGCCGAGGAGGGGCACGTACACACGGGCGCCTATGCCGACGCGAAGGAGCCCTGGTTCCTCGATGCCTACCGGCGTGCGTGGGAGTGGGCCGACACCACCGGGTGGCGGCCGTGAGGCGTTAAGCCTCGGGAGGCAACGGTGTGCTGACGTCGGGTGTCGGTGCGGTGGCGGCCCCGTCGGTCGGCAGGTTCAGCGGGGCACCGCATTGCAGCACCCCGTACATCGGGTCGTCCTTGGGCCGCAGCAGGCGCGGCGCGATGAACTGGTCGGCCTTGGCCACGATCTGGTCGTCGACGAGGATCTCGCAGTGCAGGTTGGAGCCGTAGGGCCATTCGATGGAGATCTCCATGCCGGCCAGTTGGGGGTCGGCCAGCACCGCGTTCACCTCGAACGTCTGACCGGGTAGCAGCGTGGGCTGCGCGCTGTTGACGTTGTGGTCGTCCATCTTGTACGCGACGACCGCGCCGCGGGAGGTACCGTCCGCACGCGCTCGGTAGATGACGTTGTGCAGAACTTCGGGCGCCGGCTGCGCCTCGGTCTCGGCGCTCGGTTGGGCCGCGGCGCCACCCGGGAACAGAACCGAGCCCACGAGCATCGCCGCGGCCGTCGCGCCAGCGGTCCGGATGCGCGTTGTGGGGGACATGCGACGAGAGAATACCGGCCGTGCCTGGGCAGACAAATTCGTAGCGGTAGCCATCGACATCAAGATCGGTAACTGCAGGTGGTTCGTTACCCGGAGCCATTCCGCGTCGCGTACGTCGACGCGGCGGATGCGACGCCCCGGCAGCTCACGGTCAGCTCCCTGCGGAAGCCCTCGACGTCGGGTGGTTCGGGCATGACTACTCGTCGCGCCAGGTGAGCGGCATGCCAAGACCCCCAAGCCACCGGTTGAGGTCGTAGTCGTGCCTGGCCAGCCCGTCGATCGCGGCCGCCGCGGTCTGGACCGCCTGTTCTCCGGTCTCGGGCGCCAGCAGGTTGTGCCGCACCGCGGTGAGCAGTTCGTCGACGTCGTGGAGTTCGACGCCCCGGCCGGTGCGGACCGCCAGGTCGAGGTAGTGGTCTTCGGCGTGCCAGACCTTCGAGCCCGGTGTGTAGTGGCCCACGTCCAGGTAGTAGTCCTGGTCGAGCTCGTGACCTGCGTTGAAGTGGAACACCGTCGCGCGCAGCCGCAGCGAGGGCAGCAGCCAGGACTCCAGATAGTGGAACTGCGCCCGGCCCGGGGTCGGACGAGCCATGTAGAGGCCCCAGGGCTGGACCGTGTAGATGTCGACCGCCCGCACGATGCCCTTCGGGTCGGTGTTGGTGCGGGCGACGAGGTCGAACGTCTCGTGTTTGGGAGCGTGGATGACAACAGGATAGGGCGCAGCGGGAATGAACTTGTCGGAGTACGCGCTTACCCTGAGTGATTATGGCTTTCGCTACTGAACACCCCGTGCTAGCGCACTCGGAGTACCGCCCCGTCGATGCGATCGTGCGCACGGGCAACCGCTTCGAGGTGGTCAGCCCCTACTCGCCGGCGGGCGACCAGCCGGCCGCCATCGACGAGCTGGAGCGCCGGATCAAGGCGGGCGAGCACGATGTGGTGCTGCTGGGCGCCACGGGCACCGGTAAGTCGGCGACGACGGCGTGGCTCATCGAGCGGGTCCAGCGGCCGACGCTGGTGATGGAACCGAACAAGACGCTCGCCGCGCAGATGGCAAACGAACTGCGGGAGATGTTGCCGCACAACGCCGTCGAGTACTTCGTCTCGTACTACGACTACTACCAGCCCGAGGCGTACATCGCCCAGACGGACACCTACATCGAGAAGGACAGCTCGATCAACGACGACGTCGAGCGGCTGCGCCACTCGGCGACCTCGAGCCTGCTGTCCCGCCGCGACGTGGTCGTGGTCGCCTCGGTGTCCTGCATCTACGGCCTGGGCACACCGCAGTCCTACCTGGACCGCAGCGTCGAGCTCAAGATCGGTGACGAGGTGCCGCGCGACGCGCTGCTACGGCTGCTCGTCGACGTGCAGTACACCCGCAACGACATGGCGTTCACCCGCGGCTCGTTCCGCGTGCGCGGAGACACCGTCGAGATCATCCCGTCCTACGAGGAGTTGGCGGTCCGCATCGAGTTCTTCGGCGACGAGATCGAAGAGCTGTACTACCTGCACCCGTTGACAGGAGACGTCGTCCGCAAGGTCGACACGCTGCGGATCTTCCCGGCCACCCACTACGTCGCGGGCCCGGAGCGCATGGCGCACGCGATCTCGACCATCGAACAGGAACTCGAGGAGCGGCTGGCCGAGCTCGAGGGCCAGGGCAAGCTGCTGGAGGCGCAGCGGCTGCGGATGCGCACCAACTACGACATCGAGATGATGCGCCAGGTCGGCTTCTGCTCGGGTATCGAGAACTACTCGCGTCACATCGACGCCAGGCCCGCCGGTTCCGCGCCCGCCACGCTGCTGGACTACTTCCCCGAAGACTTCATGCTGGTCATCGACGAGTCACACGTGACGGTGCCGCAGATCGGCGGCATGTACGAAGGCGACATGTCGCGTAAGCGAAACCTGGTCGACTTCGGCTTCCGGTTGCCCTCGGCCGTCGACAACCGCCCGCTCACCTGGGAGGAGTTCGCCGACCGCATCGGGCAGACCGTGTACCTGTCGGCGACGCCGGGACCGTACGAGCTCAGCCAGTCCGGCGGTGAGTTCGTCGAACAGGTCATCCGTCCAACGGGTTTGGTGGATCCCAAGGTGGTCGTGAAGCCGACGAAGGGGCAGATCGATGACCTGATCGGGGAGATCCGCATGCGCACCGAGCGCGACGAGCGGGTGCTCGTGACCACGCTGACCAAGAAGATGGCCGAGGACCTGACCGACTACCTGCTCGAGATGGGGATCAGGGTTCGCTACCTGCACTCGGAGGTGGACACGCTGCGTCGCGTCGAATTGCTGCGCCAACTGCGCCTCGGCGACTACGACGTGCTGGTCGGCATCAACCTGCTGCGCGAGGGTCTCGACCTGCCGGAGGTGTCGCTGGTCGCGATCCTCGACGCGGACAAGGAGGGGTTCCTGCGGTCGACCCGCAGCCTGATCCAGACCATCGGCCGCGCCGCCCGCAACGTGTCGGGCGAGGTGCACATGTACGCCGACAACATCACCGATTCGATGCGGGAAGCCATCGACGAGACCGAGCGCCGGCGTGCCAAGCAGATCGCCTACAACGAGGCCCACGGCATCGATCCGAAACCGTTGCGCAAAAAGATCGCCGACATTCTCGACCAGGTGTACCGCGAAGCCGACGACGTCGAAGTGGGCGGTTCGGGACGGAACGCGTCGCGCGGCCGCAGGGCGCAGGGCGAGCCCGGGCGGGCGGTCAGCGCAGGCATCATCGAGGGCCGTGACACCTCGAACATGCCGCGAGCCGAGTTGGCCGATCTGATTAGGGACCTGACCGAACAGATGATGGCCGCAGCGCGGGATCTGCAGTTCGAGTTGGCCGCGCGCATCCGCGACGAGATCCACGACCTGAAGAAGGAACTGCGCGGCATGGACGCCGCGGGTTTGAAGTAGGACGGACCCCGTCGGGACCTTCGGCCCTAGTCCCGGCCGGTCGCCTCGCGTACAAACGAAAGTATGAGTGACAGAACCGATATCGAATCGCCAGTCCACGTCGACGTGACGACGCGCGGTGATCTTCCCGGCGCGGCCGACTACGCGCGGAGCAAGATCGACGACGTCAGCCGGTTCGCGCACCGACCGTTGACACATGCCCACGTGAAGCTGACGCGCCATGGCGACCCGGAACTGGAACGTCCGGTCATCGCGCAAGCCAATCTCGACGTCGACGGCCGACTGGTCCGCGCTCAGGCTTCGGGCGACACCGCGCGCGATGCGATCGACCGCCTCGGGGAGCGCCTTCGAAGCCAGCTCCGGCGTGCCGCCGAGCACTGGCAGGCTCGCCGCGACGGCCGAACGGTGCGAGCTCCGCAGGACACCGACGAATCCGCGCAGCAACCCAACCGCCTTGCCCTTCCGCCCGAGGAGCGCCAAATTGTGCGGCGCAAGTCGTTCACCCTGGCGCCGTGCACGGTGGACGAGGCGGCGATGGAGATGAACCTGCTCGACTACGACTTCCACCTGTTCACCGAGGAGCGCACTCAGATGGCGAGCGTCCTCTACAAGAGCGGTCCGTCCGAATACCGGCTGGCGCAGGTGCAACCGGCTTCGGAAGACGAACTGGCACCGTTTGAACTGCCGCTGACGATCAGCCCCCACCCGCCGCCATGCCACACCGTCGAGCAGGCCGCCGAGCGGATGGGCATGCTCGGGCTGCCGTTCATGTTCTTCATCGACGCGGCGCAAGGTCGTGCAGCCGTGCTCTACCACCGCTACGACGGCCACTACGGGCTCATCACTCCTGCCGACTGAGGTCGCCGCTTGACCTGAACGATGGTTGAGCTCGTAGCGTGTCCGGCGTGACCGACACCGCGCCGACGACCCCTGCGGGACGCTGGCGCGACCTGTTGGGGCCGAAGTACCTCGGCGCCAGCACCGTCCTGGCCGGCGGCGTCGCGCTGTATGCCACCAACGAGTTCCTCACCATCAGCCTGATGCCCAGCGCGGTGGCCGACATCGGCGGTTACCGGCTGTACGCATGGGTGACGACGGTGTATCTGGTCGCTTCGGTGGTCGCGGCGACCACGGTGCACTCGACGTTGATGCGTTTCGGGCCGCGGGTGTCGTATCTGGGGGCGCTCAGCGTATTCGGTCTGGGCAGCCTGGCCTGCGCCGCGGCGCCCACGATGGAAGCCCTGCTCGTGGGGCGCACGGTGCAGGGGCTGGCGGGCGGGCTGCTGGCCGGGTTGGGCTATGCGGTGATCAATACGGCGTTGCCCGAGTGGTTGTGGACCAAGGCGTCGGCGTTGGTGTCGGCGATGTGGGGCGTCGGGACGCTGCTGGGTCCCGCCGCCGGGGGTCTGTTCTCCCAGTATGGTTCGTGGCGTTGGGCTTTCGGTGCGCTGGCGATTCTGACCGTGGCCATCGGTGTATTGGTCCCGCTGGCGTTGCCCAGACGCACGGGCGCCGACGTCGATGCGCCGCGGACACCGATTCCCGTGTGGTCGTTGATGTTGTTGGGTTTTGCGGCGTTGGCCGTCAGCGCGGCCGGTATCCCGCGCGATGTGTGGCTCACGGGCGTGTTGCTGGGCTTGGGCGCCGTCATGGTGGCGGTGTTCTTGTTCGTCGATCGGCGCCAACCCGCAGCGGTGTTGCCGCCCAGCGCTTTCGGGCGCGGGCCGCTGAAGTGGATTTATCTGACCCTCGCTGTGTTGATGGCCGCAACGATGGCGGACATGTACATCCCGCTGTTCGGTCAGCGACTGGCCGATCTCACACCGGTCGCGGCGGGTTTTCTCGGGGCGGGCCTGGCGCTCGGGTGGACGGTCGGTGAAATCGGCAGCGCCTCGATGAGCAACCGGCGCGCGATCAAGCGTACGGTCGCCGTCGCGCCGGCGGTGATGGCCACCGGTCTTGCCCTCACGGCGGTGGCCATGCGCGACGACGCATCGGCCGTCGCGGTAGCGGTCTGGGCGGTCGCGCTGATCGTGGCGGGCACCGGGATCGGGATCGCGTGGCCGCATCTGTCGGCATGGGCGATGAGCCGGGTGGACGACCCGTCGGAGGGGCCCACCGCGGCTGCGGCTATCAACACCGTTCAGCTGATTTCCGGTGCCTTCGGCGCGGGGCTGGCCGGAGTGCTGGTGAACATGACCGACAGCGGCGACGCCACACCGGCGCGGTGGCTGCTCGCCGCATTCGCCGGGCTTGCCGCCCTGGGCTTGATCGCGTCGACGCGAAGCGGCCGGCCGCGCTGCGGTGAGCCGCTTTAGCCGAGGACGCCAAAGCTCACCAGACCGCCTCCGGCGGGCAAACTGACGTCTCCCAACCGAACTGTGCGACAGCCTCATTCAGCGCACTCTGGACGGCTCTGCGCCGGACTTTGCTGCTGCGAAGTGAGCCACGCCGGGCGCAGGCGGGATCGTCGACGCGAGGATCGCGCGTATAGGATCGACGCGGGTGGGAACCGATAATTCATTGCAGTAGTGAGGGATTGGTCGTGAGCGTAAAGAAGATCGGAGTGCAAGCGGGACTTGTCGGTGCACTGGCGTTCACTGCCTTGGGCGTCGGAGCGGGTGTCGCCAACGCCGAGGTAGCGGTGACCAGCACACCAGACGTGACCTGGAAGCTCGACAAGTAGGATGACTGGGACGACTGGGACAAGCGTCGTGGTCCGCGCTGGGACGGCCCGGCCTACTACGGTCCGCATTACGGCGGTCCCTGCGCCTGGGTGCCTCCCGCCGTCTCGATGTGGGTGCCGCCGGCCGCCTGCTAGCGGATATTGCCGCCAACGGCGCCGAACGTGAGCTTGTTGTCGAACTGAGCTCGAATTCTCGGACACAACCTCACGTTGGGCGCGATAAGAGTCAGCCGCGTGCACGCAGGCCGTCGGCGTACCGCAGATCGGACACCAGCGCGTCGAAGGCTTTCTCCCGATCCTGCGGTGGCCCGCGCAGCACCGATGACGGATGCACGGTCACGGCGACTTCGGGTGCGACGTCGAGCTCCTCGATCGCCGGGAGTTCCAATACCTCGCCGCGGTGTGCGGTCAGCCGAAACTTGCTGCCCAGCAGCGACTGTGCGGCGGTCGCACCCATCAGCACCAGCACCTCGGGTCTGACGGCATCCAGCTCGGCCAGCAGCCACGGTCGGCATGCCACGACTTCCGTGCGGCCCGGGGTCTTGTGGATCCGCCGCTTGCCGCGTTCGGGCAGTGTGAACTTGAAGTGCTTGACCGCATTGGTCACGTACACCCGTTCACGGTCGATACCGGCCTGCACCAGCGCCTTGTCCAGCAGCTTGCCCGCGGGGCCGACGAACGGCTGTCCGGCCTTGTCCTCCTGATCGCCGGGCTGCTCGCCGACCAGCATCATGTCCGCGCCGGAGGAACCGCCGCCGAACACGACCTGCGTTGCGTCGAGGTACAGATCGCATCCCTTGCAACCGTGCGCGGCGTCGGCGAGCGCAGCGAGCTCGCGGGTCTCGGGTACGAACTCCGCCGCGGTGTGGGCTGGCCTTGCGGGCATGGGAAACGGTTACCCGGTTATACAGCCGCCACTCGCGCTACCGGGTCGACTTGACCACCTGCGCGAAGCTGAACTGCCAGCGCTCGACGATCCGGAAGCCCATCGCCTGCGGCACCCGGTACGCAGGTGCTCGGCGCAGACGCGGTCCCGGGTCCAGTGCGCGCCCGCTCTCCCGATCCGGGACGGTGGCGTCGCGTTGTGAGACCGTCCACAACACGGTGCAGGGCCGAAGTCGGTCGGCCACACCCCAAATCCCAAGATGGAAGTCCCACAAGCGGTTTCGATCCGCTGCGCGGCGACCGCGGCCGGGGTCGACGAGGGCCGCGTACGCCTCGGGGCGCGCTGCCGTCAACGGACGAATCGGGCCGGGCGCCCAGTTGGTGGTGTTGTCGAGGACCACGCAGTCGCCGGGGGAGGCGTTCGCCGTCAGGACGTCGGCCACCTGGCTGAAGTCCATGCCCTCCTTGGCGTAAGGACCTCGCTGTTCGACCAGATAGTTCGGGGTCGCCGCCACCGCCAGCACGGTCAGCACCACCGCGACGGCCTCACGCGTCCTGGCGACCGCGGTGATGGCGACCGCCAACAGCAGCGCCATCGCCGGCGAGGTGTAGCTCAGATAGCGCGGGTAGTACACGGGCTCCCACCACACGGAGTACAGCAGCAGCACTGCCGTCGGAAGCACGATCCACGCAGCGCTGATCCCCACCAGCGACCGGACGCCGCGATCCGTCGGCCGGAACCGTCGCATCGCGAGCAGCGCCAGCACCAGCCCCGCCGTGACCGCGAACGCCACGCTGTGGTCGAAGTACTGCTCCTGCACGACTTCTGCGACCGTGTGCCAGCCCGGCGGCCTGATCCACCGCACCTGGGCGACCTGCGTCCTGCTGAACGCCAGAAACGGGGCCAGGACCGCGATCGCCACCGCGGCCGTCACGATCCACCGGCGCGCGACCGCTCGCGGTGCCGCCACCGCGGCCAGCGTCACGGCGTGCACGAGCACCATCAGCACGACGAAGATGTTCAGCAGCGACGACCCGACCAGCGCCAGCCCGTAGCAGACCCACAGCCATCTGGCGTTGCGGCGGACCGCGAGCAGCAACAACACCGTCAGCCAGACCGCCGCGGCCACGGTCAGCGCATAGGACCTCGCCTCGATACCCGCCCACGTGACGCGCGGCAGGATCGCCAACACGATGCCCGCACATACGGCCGTCGTCCGCGAGGCGAAGCGGCGCGCCAGGACGACGAGGCCGCCGCTCGCCAGCCCGACCGCGAGGCAGCTCGACAGCCTGGAGTAGAACTCGGTGACCGGAAACACCGCGAACCACCCGTGCATCAGCAGGTAGTACAGGCCGTGCACCGCGTCGATGTTGTGCAGCAGGCCCCAGAGTTGGGGGATCGACCGCGTCGACGCCGAGATCGTGGCCGCCTCGTCGAACCACAGCGACGGCCGAGCCGCGCCCGCCGCCGACACCGCGACCGCGAACAGTGCAGTCAGCGCGGCGTCGAACCGGCCGGCGCGAAGGGATCCCGACGGGTCGAGACGCGCGAGGCGGTGCGGTCCCAGCGACAGATCCACGCCCTGTTACCCACCCTTCCCGCGAACGGCAAAACGCTAGCGTGCGCGCTCGCGCAGCGCTCGCCGAAGCGGTATGAAAGTCACGACGACCGAGGTACCGACGCCGCCGGCGATCGCTTCGCGCGGCCGGGTGTAGGCGGCGTCACCTGGACCGGTCCGGCGTGACGTTGGGTGCGAAGTAGGACGAAATCGCAGGCAAATGCCACCTGAGCGGCTACTGTTCCGGGTGGCAACGAACTGAAACTGGGAGGATATGGATGAGCGCCTATCAGACCGTCTTGGTTGGCACGGACGGATCGGACTCGTCGTTGCGCGCGGTCGAGAAAGCGGGTCAGATCGCCGGTGACGCCAAGCTGGTCATCGCCACGGCGTACTTCCCCCAGAACGACGATCAGCGCGCGGCCGACGTGCTCAAGGACGAGGGTTACAAGATGTCCGGCAACGCGCCGATCTACGCGATCCTGCGCGAGGCGAAGGAACGCGCCCACCAGGCCGGTGCCACGAATGTCGAGGAGAAGGCCATCGTCGGCGCCCCCGTCGACGCGCTGGTCGAACTCGCCGAGGAGGTCAAGGCGGATCTGCTGGTCGTCGGTAACGTCGGCCTGTCCACGATCGCCGGCCGGTTGCTCGGTTCCGTTCCCGCCAACGTCGCACGCCGCTCCAAGAGCGATGTGCTGATTGTGCACACCACGCCGTAACCACCACCAGCGCCGCCACGATCGTCCAGTCGCCCCACCGCTGATAAAGGGTCGTCCGCGCGTCCAGCGGAACGTCAACGACAGTGACCTCGCGCTCGGCGGCCGGCATCCATGCCAGTCGGCGGCCGCGGGCATCGAACGCCGAACTGACCCCCGACAGCGCGGCGTGGACCGCGGGACGGCCCGTTTCGACCGCATGTACGGCGGGCATCGCCGCCAACTGCGGTTGCGCCCAACTGCCTTGGTATGAGGACGTCGAACTCTGGTAGACGAGGAGCTCCGCTCCCCGTCGGACCGCTGCCCGCGCGAGGTCGGAGAACATCGTCTCGAAGCTGATCAGCGGTCCGATCGCGACGACGTCGGTGTCCAGGACGACGGGCCCTTGCCCGCGGCGGCGATCCTCGCCCGCGGCCTGGGTGTCCGACGTGGCCCAGCCGATCAGGGGCCGCAGCGGCACATATTCGCCGAAGGGGACCAGGCGCGTCTTCGCGTACGAGCCCTGCAGACCGCCCGGTCCGACCAGCACCGACGACTTGTAGATGCCGCCCGATGCCGCCCGGGCGTCGACGTTGACCAGCAGGTCCGCACCGACGCGCCGCGAAAGGGCGGCGAGCCGCGCCGTGACTTCCGGGTGGGCCGCCAGGTCCGCGCCCACACTGCTCTCGCCCCAAACGACCAGGTCGAGTGGTTGCCCGGCCAGCTCCGAGGTCAGGGCCTCGCTCGCGGCCTGTCGCGCCGTAGATTCGGCGATGTCACCTGGTTGGACGAGCGCGACGCGGACCGTCGGGCCGGACGTGGGTGTCGGCCCCCACCAGAACCAGACCGGACCGGCCGCCAGAAGAACCACCGCGAGCACCGCCGGCGCCGCCGAACGCCGCACCAGGGCCGCGACAACCGCGGTGTTGACCGCCACCACCAGGAAGCTGACGAGCCACACGCCGCCCAGCGTGGCGGGCGCCAGTGTGGCGGGTTGATTCCACTGCGATGCGCCAAGGACGGCCCACGGCCCGCCGAGCCGGTCCCACGATCGGACCGCTTCCGCGAGCACCCACAGGCTGGGCAATACCGCTACGGCGCTGACGGCTCGAACGGCATTGACGTCGCCGGAGAGCAGGCGGTGCGCCGCCCACCCGAAGGGCAGCCACAGCGCACCGAGTCCGGCGGCGAGCACGAGCAGCGGGGGACCGGTGCTCGGCCACAGCCAGTATTGGGTGACGCCGACGAACGCCGCCATCGCCAACCAGGCTCGCGCGGCGGCCTGTCCAGCCGTCGGCGCCGCTCGGAGCACGAGCAGCAGCGGGACCAGCCCGATCCAGGCCAGCCACCACAGGGCGGGCGCCGGGAACGCGAGCGCGGGGAACGCGCCGGCGAGGACCGCCGACGCGTAGCCCCGCAGCGAGATCAGGTGCTCGACGCTTTAGCGATGCTCGCGATCGCTTGGTCGAGCGTGGAGTTGAACTCTTCGTCGCTCTGCTGGGCGGTCAGGCCCTCGGTCAGCGCGCGCGAGAAGCTCGCGATGACACCGATGTTGCGCGACAGCTTTTCGTTCGCCTCGTCGCGGCTGTAGCCGCCGGACAGCGCCACGACCCGCAGCACGTTCGGATGCTCGACCAGATCCTTGTACAGGTTGTCGGTGTCGGGCAGCGTGAGCTTGAGCATGACCTTCTTGTCGCCGAGCTTGCCAACGCCGTCGAGTAGCGCGGCCTTGAGCTGCTCCTCGGCCTCGGCCTTCTTCGCGCTCTTGATGTCGACCTCGGGCTCGATGATCGGCACCAGGCCCTTGGCGAGTACCTGCTCTGCGACCTCGAACTGCTGGGCGACGACCGCGTCCAGACCGGCGCCGGGCAGTTTGATGACCGAACGCTCCTTGGTGCCGAAGACCCCGTTCGCTGCGGCGCGGTCGAGCAGATCGTCGAGGCCGGGCATCGGCTTCATCGTCTGCGCGCCGTCCTGCTCGTCGTTGAGACCCTTGTCGATCTTGAGGAACGGAACGATGTTCTTGACGTTCCACAGGTAGTCGGCGGTCGGACGGCCCTCGATCTCGCGGTCCATCGTCTGCTCGAACAGGATGGTGCCCATGATGCGGTCGCCGTCAAAGGCGGGGCTGGTGATGATCCGGGTGCGCATCTCGTGCACGAGGTCGAACATCTGGTCGTCGCCGGAGTAGGCGTCCTCGGCGATCCCGTAGAGCTTCAGCGCCTTGGGGGTGCTGCCGCCGCTCTGGTCGAGTGCCGCGATGAACCCGGCGCCGCTCTGCGCCTTCTTCAACTGATCGGTGTTCATGTCTGCCCTTTCTTCGTCACCAGGCAATCTATCGAAGTTCACACGGCCGAGCGTCAGATGGCCGCTCAATAACGCGGGGGCCGCACTCCCGGGTCACCGCAGGACGCGATCGAATTGGCGGATCGGATGAATTCCGTGCAGGTCCCGGTACGACGGCGGCCTGCGGCCTCCGGCGTCGTCGATGCCGTACTGCGCGGCCAACTCCGCGCCGATGAAGGTTTGGCCGCTCTTGTCCATCAACTGGGGGTCGTTGAACAGGGCCCAGATCAGATGCCCGGTGAACTCCGGCGTCTCGGTGTTGTCGAGCAGGTGGGCGAGTTTGTCGGGCGTGCTCGCGACCAGCTTCTTGAAGCGTTCGGTCAGCAGCACCCCCATCCAGATCGACGCCGTCGCGATGCCGAAGTCCTTGAAGTCGACGGCCATGTCGGCGGCCATCTTGTCGGTGCCCGCTTTGTGAACGCCGTATGCCGGGCCGAACACGTAGTGGGCCGCACCGGGCGCGGAGGTGAACACCACCAGCCCGCGCCGCTGCGCGAGCATCAGCGGGGCCGCGTACACGGTCGCGACGTAGCTGCTGCGCAGGCCGACCTCGAGGGAGTCGATGACGTTGACGGGCTCTTCCCAGAACCGGGTTCGGCCCATCATCTCCTCGCGGATGATCACCGCGTTGTTCACGAGGATGTCCAGCCGGCCCTGTTCCCGTCCGACCCGCTCGAACAGGGCCTTCGTCTGCTCGTCGTCGGCATGGTCGACGCGGACGGCGATTCCGGTGCCGCCTGCGGCCGTGACGAGTTCGGCGGTCTCGTGGATCGTGCCGTCGAGCACGGACTCGCCTGCGCGCTCGGTGCGCCCGGTGACATACACCGTGCAGCCGTGGCTGCCCAGCGCGTGCGCGATCCCGCGTCCGGCGCCGCGGCTGGCACCTGTGACGACCGCGATCGGCGCGTCTACCAACCGCGTTCCTTCCACTCGGCCAGATGCGGCCGTTCCGTGCCGAGCGTGGTGTCGTCGCCGTGGCCCGGGTAGACAACCGTCGAGTCGTCGTAAACGTCGAACACGCGGCGGGTGACGTCGCCGAGCAACTGGTCGAAAGCCCCGTCCTCCCACGTCTTGCCGACACCGCCGGGAAACAGGCAGTCGCCGGTGAACAGGTGGGTGGCCTCGTCGGCGCCGTCGAGCGCGAGCGCCACCGAACCGGGGGTGTGGCCCTGCAGGTGGATGACGTCGAGGGACAGCTCGCCGATGTCGACGGTGTCGCCGTGGGCGAGGAGCCGATCGGGCCGGACCGGCAGCGGGTCGGCGTCGAGTTGGTGCGCCGCCGTCGGCGCCCCGGTGACCTTGGCCACTTCTTCCAGCGCCTGCCAGTGGTCGAAGTGCTGGTGGCTCGTCACGATCAGCGACAGTTTCGGGGCGTGCTTCTCGAGCACTTCAAGCAGTGTCGGCGCATCGTTGGCGGCGTCGATCAGAAGCGTTTTGCCTGTTCGGGAACACGTGATCAGGTAGGCGTTGTTGTCCATCGGGCCGACCGAGACCTTGACGATCGAGGCGTTCGGAAGCGTGCGCCGGGCCCCTGTGCCTGGTTCGACGTGGCCGGTGTAGTTGTCGTCGACGACGGTCATGTCCTCACGGTATCCGGCTGGTCTGGGGCTTGTCGGTGGGTCCACATAGAGTGGTTTTGAACTATCTCTGCGGGAGGAAAAACCGGGTGGCTGACCGCCTTGTCGTCAAGGGTGCGCGCGAGCACAACCTGCGAAGTGTCGATCTTGATTTACCACGTGACGCGCTGATCGTCTTCACCGGCCTCTCGGGTTCGGGGAAGTCGTCACTGGCCTTCGACACGATCTTCGCCGAGGGCCAGCGCCGTTACGTCGAGTCGCTGTCGGCCTACGCCCGCCAGTTTCTCGGTCAGATGGACAAACCCGACGTCGACTTCATCGAGGGGTTGTCGCCTGCGGTGTCCATCGACCAGAAGTCGACCAACCGCAACCCGCGGTCGACGGTCGGCACCATCACCGAGGTCTACGACTACCTGCGGCTGTTGTACGCCCGCGCGGGTACGCCGCACTGCCCGATCTGCGGTGAGCGCATCGCCCGCCAGACGCCGCAGCAGATCGTCGACCAGGTGCTGGCGATGGACGAGGGCCTTCGGTTTCAGGTGCTCGCGCCGGTGGTGCGCACCCGCAAGGGCGAGTTCGTCGACCTGTTCGACAAGCTGAACACGCAGGGCTACAGCCGCGTGCGCGTCGACGGTGTGGTGTATCCGCTCACCGATCCGCCGAAGCTGAAGAAGCAGGAGAAACACGACATCGAGGTGGTCGTCGACCGCCTGACGGTGAAGGCGAGCGCCAAGCAGCGGCTGACGGACTCGATCGAGACGGCGCTGAATCTGGCCGACGGCATCGTCGTGCTGGAGTTCGTCGACCGCGAGGACGACCATCCGCACCGCGAACAGCGGTTCTCCGAGAAGCTGGCCTGCCCCAACGGACATCCGCTGGCCGTCGACGATCTCGAGCCGCGCTCGTTCTCGTTCAACTCGCCCTACGGCGCCTGCCCCGAATGTCTGGGCCTGGGCATCCGCAAGGAGGTCGATCCGGAACTGGTGGTGCCGGACCCGGACCTGACCTTGGCCGAGGGGGCGATCGCGCCCTGGTCGATGGGGCAGACCGCGGAGTACTTCACCCGGATGCTGGCGGGGCTCGGTGACGCGCTCGGGTTCGATGTCAACACGCGGTGGAAGAAGCTGCCCGCCAAGGCGCGCCGGGCGATCCTCGAGGGCTGCGACGAGCAGGTGCACGTGCGGTACAAGAACCGTTACGGCCGAACCCGTTCGTACTACGCCGATTTCGAGGGTGTGATGGCGTTCCTGCAGCGCAGGATGGAGCAGACGGACTCCGAGCAGATGAAGGAGCGTTACGAGGGCTTCATGCGCGATGTGCCCTGCCCGGAGTGTGAGGGCACGCGGCTCAAGCCCGAAATCCTCGCGGTGACCCTGACGGCGGGGGAGTTCGGGCCGAAGTCCATCGCCGAGGTCGCCGAGCTGTCAATCGCCGAATGCTCGGAGTTTCTCAACGCGTTGACGCTGGGCGCACGCGAGCAGGCCATCGCGGGTCAGGTGCTCAAGGAGATCCAGTCGCGGTTGGGCTTCCTGCTCGACGTCGGACTGGACTACCTGTCGCTCTCGCGGGCCGCCGCCACGCTGTCCGGCGGTGAGGCGCAACGTATCCGGCTCGCCACCCAGATCGGGTCGGGCCTCGTCGGGGTGCTCTACGTGCTCGACGAACCGTCGATCGGGCTGCATCAGCGGGACAACCGCCGGCTGATCGACACGCTCGTCCGGCTGCGGGATCTGGGTAACACGCTGATTGTCGTCGAGCATGATCTCGACACGATCGCCCACGCCGACTGGGTCGTCGACATCGGTCCCGCGGCGGGGGAGCACGGCGGTCAGATCGTGCACAGCGGGCCCTACGACGAGCTGCTGAAGAACCCGGAATCGCTTACCGGAGCCTATCTTTCGGGCAAGGAAGAGATCGAGGTGCCGGCGATCCGGCGGCCGGTCGACAAGAAGCGGCTGCTGACGGTCGTCGGCGCCCGCGAGCACAACCTGCGCGAGATCGACGTGTCCTTTCCCCTCGGCGTGCTGACCGCGGTCACCGGTGTTTCGGGCTCGGGTAAGTCCACGTTGGTCAACGACATCCTGGCGTCGGTGCTGGCGAACAAGCTCAACGGTGCCCGGCAGGTGCCGGGCCGCCACACCCGGGTCACGGGTTTGGACAAGCTGGACAAACTCGTTCGGGTCGACCAGTCCCCGATCGGGCGCACACCGCGGTCCAACCCAGCCACCTACACCGGCGTCTTCGACAAGATCCGCACGCTGTTCGCGGCCACCACCGAGGCCAAGGTGCGGGGGTATCAACCGGGGCGGTTCTCCTTCAACGTCAAGGGCGGTCGCTGCGAGGCGTGTTCCGGCGACGGCACCATCAAGATCGAGATGAACTTCCTTCCCGACGTGTACGTGCCGTGCGAGGTGTGCCACGGCGCCCGGTACAACCGCGAGACGCTCGAGGTGCACTACAAGGGCAAGACCGTCGCCGAGGTCCTCGACATGTCGATCGAGGAGGCGTCCGAATTCTTCGCCCCGATCACCTCGATACACCGGTACCTCAAGACGCTCGTCGACGTCGGTCTGGGCTACGTGCGGCTGGGCCAACCGGCCCCGACACTGTCCGGTGGTGAGGCCCAGCGCGTGAAGTTGGCCTCCGAGCTGCAGAAGCGGTCGACCGGGCGCACGGTGTACATCCTCGACGAGCCGACCACCGGTCTGCACTTCGAGGACATCCGCAAGCTGCTCAAGGTCATCAACGGGCTTGTCGACAAAGGCAATACGGTCATCGTCATCGAGCACAACCTCGACGTGATCAAGACGTCGGACTGGATCGTCGACATGGGGCCCGAGGGCGGAGCGGGCGGCGGCACCCTGGTCGCGTCCGGGACACCCGAGGATGTCGCTGCCAATTCCGACAGCTACACCGGCCACTTCCTCGCCGAGTGTCTGGGCGTCGAACGGCCGAAGCCCAAGGCGCGCAACGCCAAACGCAGCAAGGTCAGCGCCTGACCACCCGTCGAAACTGGGCCTGTGTTCGAGAATTCAGCAGCGCAATCTCGTGCAGATCTTCAGCTTCGGCGTTGAGCCTTCGACAGCGGCGACGGGAACCGTGGGCTGACCCGTACTCCGTCGAGCCAATCGGTCAGCTGGTCGGCGCGCTCGCGCAGTCGGCCCTGCGCCGAGCGACCCACGTCTTCGAGCAACCGCAGCTCGACCCGCCCGGCACCGTCCTGAGCCCAGGCACCGACGATCCTGCCGTCGCACCATGCCGTGGGACCGCCGTTGCCGTTTCGGTCGAACACCTGCGCCCGGTGCGGTCCGAGGTACCAGTCGCGGTCGAACCAGCCCATCGTCGTGACGTCCAGACCGGGCAGCAGTGCGCACCACGGTTCGGGTTCGGGTTCCGCGTCGAGGTCGTCGGGTAGAACGAAGCCCGGTGTGCCGTCGAGGTCGACCTCGACCGCGCCGATGTCCCGCAACGCTTCTCGCGCCCAGGTCACCGTGTTGCCGAACCACCACTTGATGTCGGTCAAAGTGGCCGGGCCGAAGGCGGCAAGCCAGCGGCGCACGACCTCGGAGCGGGCCATCTGCGGGTCAGCGGCACTGGCGGTGCCGATCCACTCGGCGGTGGCGATCCAGCGGGGTCGCGACGTCGTCCACTTCCCGTCGTTGGGGCCGCGCATGATGTCGCCGCGCACCGCCAGCACGGTCAGGATGCGCGGTGCCAACGGGGTTTCGCCGCCCCACCGCTTACCCGGGGCTGGATCCCACGACCCTGCCAACTCCGGCAGCGCCTCGCGCAGGTCCTTCGCACTCGTCGCCCCATGCTCGGTCAGATGCGTAAGGACCGCCGTGCGGGCCGCATCGAGCCACGCGTCGCCATCGGTGCAAACACCGGCCTTCTGCGCGTCGGCGATGAGTCGGCGACGCTCGGTGTCGGCGACCCGATCGCTTGCCGCGGACTGGATCAGCGGCATATCGCTGGCGTGGACGGTCCACAGCGTCCTGCGCATCGCGAGATGTTTGACCAGCGTGCGCGGCTCGTAGAGTTCGGTGTCCAGATCGGCGACGGCGAACCCCGCCAGCCGCGCCCACAGCGACAGGTACGGGCTGGCCGGATCGGTCGCATGCAGCCCGAGCACACCGCGGACGACGGCGCCGACGGAGTCCGCAGGCGCACAGAGGAAGTGTCGACGGGCCAGCCGTGCCCGCCGCTCGTCGACCGTGAATCTGCGCATCGCCTGCGAACCGTACCGGTGGGCGCCGACAGAAGTTTGGGATCGGTAGCGACCGGTGCGGTCTTGACTTACCGCCATGACGGGCGCCATCGGGGCGATGTCCCAACGAAGGGTAGATCGATGAATCGCGTTGTTGTGGGTCTGATCGGACTGGTCGCCGGCGCCACCGTGCTGGTGGGCTGTTCGGACGACAAGGGAAGTGCCCCCGCGGCCAGCGCGGCGGGCGTGAGCAGCGGCGGCAGCACGGAGGTGAAGGTCGACGGCAAGGATCTCGAAGGTCTGGACCTCAACACCGTCACCTGCGTGAAGCAGGGCGGCCGGATCAACGTCGCCAGCGGCGCGATCGGCGGTCAGCAGGGCCTGGGCATCGTGATGAGCGATGAGGCGAATCCGAAGGTGGAGTCGCTGGGCATGGTGGTCGACGGAAACGCGCTCGCGGTCAGCAACACCATGGGTGCCAAGGTCGGTTCGGCCGAGGTGAAGGTCGACGGCGACACCTACACCATCACCGGCGAAGCGGCGGGCGCCGACATCTCGAACCCGATGGCAGGGTCGATCACCAAGCCGTTCACCGTGAAGGTCAACTGCAGTTGAGCGATCCACCTCCTGAAGCGGCGGGCGTGCCAGGCATGCCCGCCGCTTTCTATGATTGCGCGGTGGCGATCCCCACGGACCTCGAGCGTGCGCGTCACCTCGCATTCGCCGCCAACGAGGAGGCGGCCAAGGATCTCCTGCTGTCTCTGGTGCCGCAGATCGAGCAGGCCGGCCGCGACGACTGGATGCTCGAGGTGTACGCGCTGCTCGGCGAGATCTACCTCGTCCGCACCGCATACGACGGCACCGAGGAATGCCTGAACCGGATGCGGGAATGCCTGGCCGTCTATTCGGCGATCCTCGCGGGTACCAAGCCCGAAGCCGCGGCACAGGTGACGATGTCGACGGCCGAGATCGAGCTGATGGTGCGCCGGTACTCGCGGCGCGCGCAGTTCCTGCAGACAGGGTTGGCCGCAGCGCACGGTGACCATGAGACCGCCGAGGCCGCGTTGATCGCACTGACCGACGACGAGCCGGTCGCCGAACTCGCCACCGAACACCGATTCCTGGTCACCTACGCCGAGATCCTGTGTGCGGTCGCGCTGTGTGACGACGACCTGCACGTGAAGTCGATCCCGTTGTGGGAGCGCGTGATCGACGTGATCGACCGTCCCGGCGACGGTGGCGAACACCACGATCACCTCCTCGTCCTGGGAGCCACCGGCTATGGCAGGTTCTGCGTCGAGACCGGCCGGCTCGTTGCGGCCGAGCCCTGGCTGCGGCGGGCGGGCGCGCGCGCGGAGACGCGTGGATGGAGGCTCGCAGTGGCGCGCACCCAACTCGAACGTGCGACGGCGGCGTGGTCGGCGGGGGACCGGCCGCAGGCGCAGACGTTGGTCCACGAGGCATATCCGGCCATCGCCGAACACCTTCGCGCACACGATGTCTCGCGGTGCTGGCTGTACTTCGGGCTGATCAGCATCTCCGTGAACGCGCTCGACGACGCCGACGAACGACTCGGCCATGCCGAACGGCACTGGCGTGAAATCGAGAAGCCCGTGCACATCCACCGGATCCTGTTGCAGCGCAGCTGGGTCGACATCTTCCGCGGAGACTTCGCCGCAGCACTCGAGCGCGTCGGACAGGCTCGTGAACTGCTCGACGCGTGGCCCCGCCACAGCTGGCTGCAGTACGCCCGCCTCGACGACCAGCTCGGCAACATCTGGCGGGCCGACGCACTTGCCGATCCCGTCCACGCGGCGGAGAAGCTCCAGAAGGCCGCCGAACTCAAACTTCCCGCCGCGATGGCCGTCGACTCGGTACGGTACGCGATTCCCGACGCCGACGCCCGAATGCGTTGGGCGACCTACGTTTCCGCTCCGATCCTCGCCGGCGCGTTCGCCGTCGCATGGGAGTGGGGCAACACCGAACTGGTCAGTGAGCTCATCGAATACCACAGCGCGCGCGGAACCTTCACCGCCGAACCCGCTTCCGCCGACGCTATGGACTGGGCGGGCACCGCCACAGCGGCCGTACCCGTGGAGTCCGCCGACGAGTACGCGCTGGTCGCCGCCGGGCCGATGGTTACCGCGAGCGCGTCGCTGACCAGGCTCGGACCGTTGCCGCCGCTGGTGATGGACCCGGCCACCGCCCCGATCATCGGTCGTTACCGCGCCCTGGCAGCCGAGCGGTACGGCCGCGACGTGACCGCGGACGAGCCCGCGTGGTGCACGTGGCCCTGACCAAGACTCTCGTCCTGCGGTTCGCCGACGTCGGGGTGGCGACGTACGCCGGGCTGCGGGTTGTGGGAGACCCGTCGCGAACCGTCACCTGGGTGGTCGAACAGCCGGACCTCGTCGCAGCCGAACAGCGGCTGGCCGAGGCGCTGCCCGACCCACTCGGCACCGAAACCCGTCGTGACGCACTCGACCGCGCGATCGCACGAGGCGCCTTCGCCTCGCCCACAGCCGAAATCGAGCTTGCGCGCGCACTGGGCACACAACTGATCGCCCCCGCCGCCTGGCAGCTGCTCGTCGAGCATGGGGCGTCACCGCGCGCGACGCTGTTCGTGTCCCCGAGCGCGCGGCTGGCCAGGATCCCCTGGGGTCTGCTGGCGGCGCCGGAGGAAGACGGCATCCGGCTGATGGAGCTGGCCGAGGTCATGATGGCCGTGCCACCCAATATCGTCAATTCGCCGCGGGCATTAGCGAATTGGAACGACAGAAGCGACAACCCCGTTCTGTTGGTGCTCGACCCGCGCGTCCCCGGCCAGCGCCCGGACGCGGCGTTGGGCTCCGTGCTCGGCAAACCGTCGCCTGATACCGCCCTGGCTCGTCATTTCGCCGATCTCGCCGACCGCCGCCCGGTGCTGCCGGACGTGGCGGCCGTCACCGAGTTGTTCCGGCGTACCGACGCCGACCGCGGTTGGCTCGCCGGTCAGCTCGCGCGCCGGCCCGGTCGCATGGTTTACGTCGGGCACGCCACCGCCGCCGACGGCGACGCCGGCCACGCGGACCGCGCGGCCCTGCACCTCGCCGAAGAGCGACCGCTCACCGCGGGTGAGCTCATGGCGGCGCGATTGCCCTTTCCTCCGCGGGTTGCGCTGCTGGCGTGCGCATCCGGCGGGGACTATCAGTTCGACGAGGCCAGTGGGCTGGTGGCGGCGATGGTCCTGGGTGGGGCCCAATTGGTCACTGCCACGTTGTGGTCGCTGCCGACGACGGCGGGCTACCGGCAGTTCGCCGCTTCCGAGGCCGACCCGATGAGCGAGGCGATCGTAGCCGTCGACCGCGCCCATGAGGCCGACGAGGCCGGCCGGGCGGTGAACCGCTGGCAGCGGGACCGGATGCGCGACTGGCGCGGTGGCGATTTGACCGCCAGCCCGCTGTATTGGGCGGCGCTGGCCAGCTTCGCCGTTGACGGCGCGCGCTGATCACACCGGCGCCACGCAGATCGCCACGGCGGTCTCGTCACCGGGACAGTAGTAGGTGTCGATGACGCTGCCGGGAGAGACCTTGACCAGCGCCGACGCCGGCACCAACGCGGTCTCCCGGGCGGGAAACTGCCCGCCTTCAGGCTTTTTGACCATCACATCGAGTTCGACTTCCCGGCAGTCCTCGAGCGCCTGCCCGGTGGGCCGCATTGCGGTGACAACTGCCGGTGAACGGATGCCGTTGCGGATCAACTCGAGTCGGTCGCGGGTGAGCAGGCCCTTGCGCACCATCGTCCGGTCGAACTCCGCTCGCGCGGCGAGGATGTCCTCCGCCGTGGCCAGGCGCTCGTCGGCCTCACCGCAATCCACTCGGGAGAGCTTCCAAGCGGGTAGTAACGAAGCGGCCGTCGTGCCGATGTAAACGATGCAGACGAACGCGAACAGCGCAGTGAACATGACCTCAAGGGTCGGGCGGGCGCGCCGCTACCGAACCCAACTTTGCTGCTGTCCACAACCGGAACCTACTTCTATCCTGTCCTGATGAGCACCGGGACGGCCGTGGCCGTCGCCCATCCGCGCCGGGCGGTCATCGACCGCGCCTGGCGCGCCATCGGGCCCGGTGTCGAAGTGCTCAGCAGCGAGGACGGCGGGCCGCTGCGGCGAACGGTGAAACGGATCATCGATCCGCTGGTCCTGCGGCTGCGATCGAACACCCAATTCTCGGCGCCGTTCGTGGCGCCCGATGTGGCCGATGCGATGTACGACGCGATCGTCGGGCACGGTGCGCAACTGCGGGACACCGCGGCCTGGTTCGACGTCCTCAAACGGGAGCGGCGTCGGTTGCGCATCACCTCGGGCAATGCCCAAGAGCTGTACTTCCCGGTGTGTTTCGAGCTGGCCGTGACGAAAGGGCCGCCCGCACAACATGGTTCCGGTGCCGAGGAGGTGCTGCGCGAGATACACGATGAACGCGACCGCACCGCGATCGAAGTACTGAACCGGTTCGTGTCCGACGAGAAGGTCATCACCGAACTGGAGAGGCAGCTGAGTCGCAGTTGGCGAGATGTTCGCGCGGGTACCGATATCACCGGCCCGTTCATGGCCGGACTGACCACGGTGCTCGGCCCCGCCGACGGCCACTCTGCCTCCGCCGCGCGACAGCGTGTGTGGCAGGCGTTGATCGCCGACGCCGCGCCGTACAACCTCGGAGCCAAGGCGCGCAGCGGACCGGCCGAGCTGCCATGGTCGATCGTGGATCTCGGCCTGAGTTCTGTTGAACCACAACCGCAGCCGAGCATCATCGGTGGGCCGGACCACGACCGGCCCCTGAACCGCAGCGTGATCGACAGGGTGCGCGCAACGCTGCGAAGGGCTATGGACCGCGACGAACTTCCCGATGTGCCGACATTGTGCGCCGAAGAGGTCGACCGGGCGTGCGCTCCCTGGGGGCTGATAGGAGAGGACAAGCAGGCAACGCTGGTCGCGGGAATCGAGGTCGCGGTGCATCTCGCGCCGCTGGCCGATGGCGCCGTGCCCCGCTACGAGTTGGCCCGCCAGATTCAGGCGCGGCTCCGCAAAGAGGCTTATGTGCTGCATGCGCGCCGCTATCTGGCCGCCGACGGGCCGATCCATCCGCGCCAGCAGCAGGTGATCGACGAGCTGGCGATGTTCGCGCGCCCGTACCTGAGCCGGTTGTGGGTCCGGCTGCACGGCCGCGACGTGTGGCAGGAGCCGTGTGGCGACGTCGACGAGGTTCGTGCGGTGCTCGAAGGGGTGGCGAGGTCGGTCAGCCTGGACCACCGCCAGCGGATCAAGACGATGCTCGAGATGCAGGTGGCGGGATGAGGCTGATGGCCGATTCGGGCCTGTGGACAACGGGACCGCTGGTGGCCCCGGCTCCGGTGGTCGCCGTTCTCGAAGTCAGCGGTGCGGTGCTGTCGTGGACGGTCGACGAGCCGACGGATGCCCAGATCACGTTCACCGATCCGGCGCGAGCGGACTGGTTGTGGCGGGTGGTCGGCGAGGCCGGCCACCACGCGGTGATCTCCGCGGTGGGTGATCGCGCCGCAGTCGACAGCGTCGAGGTGACCGGTGTGGCCCTGGTACCCGATGCACTCGAACCGCTGCGCCGGCTCGCGCTCGGCCACTGGCTGCGGCGCTGGTGGCCGGCAAGTCAACGCGATGCGATCGCGACGCTCGACGGGGCGCTCCTGGATGCCGAAGTCGCGCTGCTGACGGCCGCAGCGCAGGACTACTTCGGCGACGACACCTTCGACTCGGAGATCGCCCATCTGCTGGCACCGCATGCCGCGGCACTGAACGCTGCAGCGCACGAAGGTGATCCACGGGTGACCGCGCTCATCGAGCTGTGTCGCGATGTGGCCGACGATGTCGGGGTCGCACTCGATGCGGACCAGGTGAGCGGTCGGCGCGCCGACTATGCGCTTGCTGCAGGGGCGGATTCGCGAGCCCGAGGTCCCGCGGTCATCGCCGGCGGCACCGCCTCGCTCAATTGGGCAGCCGTACCACCGGGAGTCTTCGACGCCGCCGAGGACACCGTCGAATGGTCGGTGGAAGCGGCCGACGACGGTGTGAGCGCGGTCGTCGAGGTGGAGTTGACGGGGCTGGGCTCGCCCCACGGCATCGCGGTGCGGTTGGAGTCAGGGGCCGTCGGCGGGGCGGGCGTACTCGGCGCGGACGGGCGTGCATCGTTTCCCGTTGCCGACACCGACGCGACACCGATCACCGAAGCGGTTGCCTGGAACCATGACTGGCGCGGCGCGAGGGTGGTGGTGGGCGCCGATATCGACGAGTCGGCGCACACCCGCGACCGGGTCCGCGCGTTCGCCCGGTCGCGGATGGATCGACCCGGCCCCGATGCGTTCCTGGCCGAGATCCTCGCCGCCGAATCGGACTACTGAGATTCGTCGGACTGTTTGCGCATCTGCTCGCGGATCTGTTCGAGACGCTCGGCCGCTGCTCGCTGGCGCTCGTCGTATTGCTCGGCGACGCTTCGACCCTCGGGGGTTTCAGCCGCGAGCTCGGAGGCGCCGATCGCGGTGCTGTAGCGCGTCTCGACCTTCTCCCGCACGGCGTCGAACGTCGGCACACCACCCGGTGTGTAGCCGCTTTCGACGGGCTCGACCGGCGTGGTGGACTCGGGCTTCGGGTCCACGACCTCGGCCTCGACGGCGGGTTGCTGATCTTGTTCCGGAGTGGTGTCGCCCGGCATGCCGTCCACGCTACCCGCTCACAGGTCGAGGCGGTTGTGACAATTTTGACGAAAGTCCGGCGCTGCTCGAACGCTGCGCGTAGCGTCTTGCCGTTATCACTGCGAAAGGAACCACCATGCGCGGCACCATCATCTTCTCAGCGGTTGTCGGCGTCGCCATGGCGCTGGGCACAGCGGCACCGGCCCTCGCCGACGAGACCGACGACATCTTCGTCGCGGTGCTCGAAGAAGAGGGAATTCCGTTCTCGACACCCAAGGACGCAATCACCCTCGCCCACGCGGTATGTGACTACGTGGCCACCGGGCAGAAGCCCGAACAGGTCGCGGTCGAGATCAGCGAACCGGCCAACTGGAGCCTGGACCAGAGCGGGTTCTTCGTCGGTGCCGCGACCCAATCTTACTGCCCGTCGTAGCTTCTCCGACGCGGTCGCCCGCAGGCGTTATTGGACATCGACTGCCGGGAATGCCTGCTGCCCTTATGGTTCGCTGCCTACCGCGACGTTCGACAACCCGGAGCCTCCTCGCGGCAGGCCCGCGCCAACAGCCGGACAGCTACTTCGGCTTCCCGGTCGGCGCGTCGGCGCTAACGGGAAGCTGACGCGGCCCGTCCGGCGGTGGCGTCGGTGTTCCGACATCGCGGACCGCGGTCAGCCTAGGGGTGGCAGCGGCCCCCGGCGTGCCCAGTTGGCTTGCCAGCCACGGCAGCGCCGTGGCGAACGCATGGGCGGCGTACGGCCAGTCGTGCACGCCCGGCTGGACCACCACCGAGCAGGTGATGCCATGTGCCGTGCCCAGGCCGGACAGCACGCCGGCCGCGTCCTTCTGCGCGGCGTCCGCCGTGTTGACATCGAATCGGCCCGTGAGGCCGAAATACCGGCCGTGTCGGCGGATCACCGTTGTCGGGTCGAACGCCGCGTACGCTGCGGCATCACCGCCGAACAGGCGCTCGATCGTCTGATCCTTGGTGCCCGAGTTTGGGCTCAGGTCGCCGGCGATGTCGTCGAAGACCCCGAACATATCGGGATGCATCACCGCCAGGTCGACGGCGCAGGTGCCTCCCATCGACCAACCCACGACTCCCCAGTTCGCCTGTCTGGAGCTGACTTTGAACGTCGATATCATGTACGGCACGACGTCCTTGGTTAGATGGTCGGCGGCGTTACCGCGCTTGCCGTTGACACATTCGGTGTCGTTGCGAAACGTGCCACCGGCGTCGACGAAGACGAGAACCGGGGAGTACCCGCCGTGCCCGGAGGCGAAGTCGTCCGCCGTGGCGACCGCATTGCCGGCACGAACCCAATCCGCCGGGGTGTTGAACTCGCCTCCGATCATCATCACGGTGGGAAGCGGAGGTGGGGGACTGGTCGCGTACCACGCCGGTGGCAGGTAGACGAGCTCAGTGCGGTGTTGGAAGCCCGAGGCCGTGTCGGCGATGTGCACCGGGACGACCGTGCCCTTCGCCGGGATCTGATGCCGATCCTGCATCGCCTGCATCGTCGCCGCGTCCGTCTGGTCAGGAAGCGGTCCCGCGGTCAGTTGATTCCACGCCGCTTGCACGGTGGGGAGGTAGCCCACCCATAGGTTGACGACCAGTGCCGCGGACAACAGACACAACGGCAGCGCCATCAGCGAGACGCCCCGACGCCACCAGCGGGCGCCTTGCCAGCCGGCGACCAGCACAGCGCACGCAGTGCCCGTGAGCCCCACCCACACCCACAGCGAAGGTGGTGCGGGGTTGCCCGAAAGTCCTTCCGACGCAAAGAAGGCGTACGTCGCCACCGTCAGCACAAGGCCGCACAGCGCCGCCCACGGCACCCACACCTGGCGCCACCGACGTGTTCGCCAGCCGATCGCAGCGATCAGCGCGATCGCGGCGGCTACCTGTACCGCTGTGGGAATCCAGCCATGCATCAACGACAGGTGCCCACGAAGCGCATGAGCCAGCGTCGCCGATGTCACGAACTACAGAGTGACGGGTAATCCTTGTGGGGCGCTGTGGGGCAGCTGTCAACCGCGCGGATTCGCTGTCAACGGGGCTTGGCCAACGGGAACGGCAGCGTCTCGCGGATGCTGCGGCCCGTGATCAGCATGACGACGCGGTCCACACCCATGCCCAATCCGCCGGTGGGCGGCATCGCGTACTCCATCGCCTGGAGGAAGTCTTCGTCGAGTTCCATCGCCTCGGGATCGCCGCCCGCGGCCAGCAGCGACTGCTCCTGTAACCGGCGTCGCTGCTCGACCGGATCGGTGAGTTCGCTGTAGGCGGTGCCGAGTTCGACTCCCCAGGCCACCAGATCCCAGCGCTCGGCGACGCCGGGAATGCTGCGGTGCGGGCGGGTCAGCGGCGACACGGACGTCGGGAAGTCCTTGTAGAACGTCGGCGCCTCGGTGCGGTCCTCGACCAGCCGCTCAAAGAGTTCCAGCACCACCGCGCCTGCATCCCAGTGCGTCAGGTACGGAATGGCCGCGGCGTCACACAGTTGGCGCAACCGTGGCAGTTCGGTGTCGGGGCCGATCTGTTCACCGAGGGCTTCGGACACCGCATCGTGCACGGTTTTGACCGTCCACTGACCGGAGATGTCGACGGGTTCGAGTCCACCGCCTTCCTGCGGCCGGTAGAACACCTGGGTACCGTTGGCGGCCTCGGCGGCGTTCTGGATGAGCTGCCGGCAGCCGTCGATCCAGACGTTGTAGTCGGCATGCGCCTGATACGCCTCCAGCAGAGTGAATTCGGGGTTGTGGCTGAAGTCGACGCCTTCGTTGCGGAACGCCCTGCCCAGCTCGAAAACCCGCTCGACACCGCCCACGCAGAGCCGCTTGAGGTACAGCTCAGGAGCGATCCGCAGGTAGAGGTCCAGATCGTAGGCGTTGATGTGGGTGAGGAACGGCCGGGCGTTCGCGCCGCCGTGGATCTGTTGCAGGATCGGGGTCTCGACCTCCAGGAACCCCTTGCCCACCAACGTTTCCCGAATCGCATGCAGCACGCCGCTGCGCGCGCGGATGAGGTCGCGAGCCTCGGTGTTGATCGCCAGGTCGACGTAGCGGGCGCGCACACGGGCTTCCTGGTCGGTCAACCCCTTCCACTTGTCCGGCAGTGGACGCAGACATTTGCCGATCATCCGCCAGTCACGGACCAGAAGTGAGCGGGTGCCCTTCTTGCTGTAGCCCATCGTGCCCGACACCTCGATGAGGTCGCCGAGATCGATGGCGTGCGTGAAGTCGGCCGTCGTCGCCGATTCGAGCAGCGAGTTGTCCAGCAGCAGCTGGACTTCGCCGGACCAGTCGCGCAGCTGGGCGAACAGAACGCCGCCGTAGTCGCGGCTGCGCAGCACCCGCCCCGCCACCGTGACCGAAACGTCGTCGTCGGCCTCGATCGCCTCGGCGATGGTGTGCGACGGTGGCGTACCGACGGGATAGGCATCGATTCCGTTGTCCTGCAGCGCCTTCAGCTTGGCCATGCGCACTCGCACCTGTTCAGGCAGCCGCGGCTCATCGGCGTCGGGCAGATCGGCCGCCAGCCCGCTGAGATCGGGGGCCGTACCGTCGTGGTGCAACAGTCCGGTCGCCATCAGATCCTGCGGCACCGCCGTGTGGTGTCCGGTGTGCGGCTGTTCGTGACGCCGCGAAAAGGGCAGCACCAGAAATCCTTCGGCGATCACCGACGCCACCCCGACCCGTGGCACCAGTCGGGCGTCGTCGTAGCAGGCGTAACGCGGCACCCAGTCCGGTTGGTATTTCATGTTCGAGCGGTACAGCGTCTCGAGCTGCCACCATCGGGAGAAGAACACGAGCAGGCTGCGCCACAGCCGGGCGACCGGGCCCGCCCCGAGCTGAGCGCCCTGTTCGAACGCCGAGCGGAACATGGCGAAGTTCAACGAGATTCGTGTGATGCCGATGTCCTCGGCCTGCATGCACAGTTCGCTGACCATCAGTTCGATGGTGCCGTTGGGGGAGTGGGGTGCGCGCCGCATCAAGTCCAGCGAGACGCCGTTGGTGCCCCAGGGCACCAGTGACAGCATGGCGACGACTTCGTCTGTCCCGCCCGCGTTCTGGACCGCTTCCACAAGGAGGCAGTCGCCGTCGGCCGGGTCGCCGAGCCGGCCGAGTGCCATCGAGAAGCCGCGTTCGTCCTCGGTGTCGCGCCAGGCCTCGGCGCGGGCGATGACGTCGGCCATCTCCTCGGCGCCCAGGTCGCGGTGCCTGCGGATGCGCACGCTCACGCCCGCACGCCGCGCCCGGGTCACGGCCTGTCGGACCGCGCGCATATCCGGCCCGGACAGCCGGAAACTGTCGGGATACAGAATGGCCTCGTCGCCGAGTTGCAGGGCGTTGAGCCCGGCCTCGCGGAACGCCTCGGCGCCCGCCGAACTCGCGCCCATCACCCCGGGGGCCCAGCCGTAGGTCTGACACAACGCGAGCCACGCCTCGATCGCCGCCGGCCACGCCTTGGGATCGCCGACCGGATCCCCGCTCGCCAGGCACACACCGACTTCCACCCGGTAGGTGATGGCGGCCCGACCGTTGGGCGCGAACACCACCGCCTTGTCGCGGCGCGTCGCGAAGTACCCGAGCGAGTCGTTTTTGCCGAACAACTCCAGCAGCCCGCGCAGCGCGGATTCGTCCTCACCGGTCAGCGCGTTCTCGGCGCGCTGGGACTGGAACAACACGATCGCCGCGACCATCAGAGCCAGTGCGCCGAAAAGGCCCAGCACAGCGTTGATCAGGACGTGCGGATGACCGGTGAAGTTCGAGGAGTCGGCGCCCGCGAACGCGCTGACCCGGTTCAGCGCATACCAGAACCGGTCGTCACTGGTCAGCGTGCCCGGGAACAGTTCGAGCAGGCCCCATCCGATCAGGGTGCCGATCGCCATCCCCGCGACCAGCACGACCGCTGCCTTCAGCAGGGCACCGCGGCGCACCTTCGCCCAGAACTCGCCACGAGCCAGCAGCAGGAACAGGATCGCGGCGACGTGGAAGGCCAGCCCGATGACTTCGCCGATCTCCTCGACCACCGACTCGTCGCCGGACACCAGGTCCGCGATGTTGAAGACGATCGCACCCACCATGTAGGCGACGAGGATCAACCAGGCTATCCGCTTGCGCGCCGCCAGCGCCGCGGCCAGCAGCGCCAGCACGAACGCCCAGGCGAAGCTGGTGTCGGGGAAGTTGAAGATGTAGTCATTGACGAACTCGCGCGGAACCCGGATAACCGACCGCACGAACGGCGAGACGCTCGCCAACAACGAGAGCGTGGCGATGATGCCTACCGTCCAGCCCGCCGCCGCGGGCACCCACCAGTACCTCGACCTGCGGCGGGTAACGGGCAGGCTAGCGACGGTCATAGGCCGCGACATTATTCGGTTGGGACCCCAAATGGGTGGCGACTCACGACCAGACGGGTCCGGTGAATTTCTCGCCGGGGCCTTGCCCTGGTTCGTCGGGCGATGCGCTGGCCTCACGGAAGGCCAGCTGCAGCGTCTTCATCCCGTCACGCACCGGTCCGGCATGGGGTCCGAGATACTCCGCGGACGCGGTGACCAACCCGGCCAGCGCGGTGATCAACCGGCGGGCCTCGTCGAGATCGCGGTACGGGCTCTCGTCGGGATTGTCGGACGACAGCCCGAGCTTCTCGGCGGCGGCGCTCATCAGCATCACGGCCGACCGGGTGATCACCTCGACGGCGGGCACCTCCGCGAGTTCACGAACGGCGGTGCCGTTCAGATCACCTGAGCCGGCCGTGCCGTTCAGATCACCTGAGCCGGCCGTGCCGTTCAGATCACCTGAGCCGGCGGTGCCGTTCAGATCACCTGGGCCGGCCGGGTCAGCTGAGTTCGGGTCATCGGTCATGCCTGCTAGACTGGCATGCGCGACCGTCCCGGCAAACGCCAGGGACAGCAAGTGGAGTCCCCCTCCCACCGCTGGCCATACCGGCTCAGCGGTCCGGTCACAGGCAACAGATTGCCTGTCCTGGTCGGCTGTGGGCCCTGCTTTGAGCAGGGCTTTTCTGTTCGTTGAGCAGAGCTGACGGAGTGGGCTCCTAGAGGACAACATAGGAGGCCCCATCAGCACTGAGACCCGCGTCAACGAGCGCATCCGCGTACCTGAAGTCCGCCTGATCGGACCGGGCGGTGAACAGGTAGGCATCGTGCGCATCGAAGATGCCCTCCGCGTCGCCGCGGATGCCGATCTCGATCTCGTCGAAGTAGCACCGGATGCCAAACCCCCGGTCTGCAAGATCATGGACTACGGAAAGTTCAAATACGAGACGGCTCAGAAGGCGCGCGAGTCTCGCAAGAACCAGCAGCAGACCGTCGTCAAGGAACAGAAGCTCCGTCCCAAGATCGACCCGCACGACTACGAGACCAAAAAGGGTCACGTGATCCGCTTCCTCGAGGCCGGGTCCAAGGTCAAGGTGACGATCATGTTCCGCGGCCGCGAACAGTCGCGACCCGAATTGGGCTTCCGTCTCCTGCAGCGGCTGGGCGCCGACGTCGCCGACTACGGCTTCGTCGAGACCTCGGCCAAGCAGGACGGCCGCAACATGACGATGGTGCTGGCCCCGCACCGCGGCGCGAAGACTCGCGCCAAGGCGGCGCAACAGGCCGAAGGCTCCGCAGAGCCGGCCGCAGCACCCGACCGAAACAGTTAGAACAACAGAGCAGAGGACCTATGCCCAAGGCGAAGACCCACAGCGGCGCTTCCAAGCGGTTCCGTCGCACCGGGACCGGCAAGATCGTGCGCCAGAAGGCCAACCGCCGCCACTTGCTCGAGCACAAGCCGAGCAAGCGCACCCGGCGACTCGCCGGCCGCACCGAGGTGTCGGCCGCCGACAACGCCCGCATCAAGAAGATGCTCAACGGCTGACCGACGAACACGTACGACCTGAACGAAGGACATTCCCATGGCACGCGTCAAGCGCGCAGTCAACGCCCAGAAGAAGCGGCGGACAATCCTCAAGGCCTCCAAGGGTTACCGGGGGCAGCGGTCGCGGCTGTACCGCAAGGCCAAAGAGCAGCAGCTGCATTCGCTCAACTACGCCTATCGTGACCGGCGCGCCCGCAAGGGCGAGTTCCGCAAGCTGTGGATCTCGCGTATCAATGCCGCGGCCCGCGCCAACGACATCACCTACAACCGGCTGATCCAGGGGCTGAAGGCCGCTGGCGTCGAGGTGGACCGCAAGAACCTCGCCGAGATCGCCGTCAGCGATCCCGCGGCGTTCACCGCGCTGGTCGAGGTCGCCAAGGGCGCACTGCCCGAGGACGTGAACGCGCCGTCGGGCGAGGCTGCCTGACGCTCACCGAACGCTCCGCCCGGGTGGTCGCAGCGGTCAAGCTGCACCGCCACGTCGGGCGACGCCGCGCCGCACGCTTCCTCGCCGAGGGGCCGAACCTCGTCGAGGCGGCGTTGCGGCGCGGACTCGTATCCGAGGTGTTCGCCACCGAGGACGCCGCACACCGATTCGGTGCGATGCTGGCCGATGTCCCGGTGCACCTGGTGACGGAACGCGCCGCCAAAGCGTTGTCGGAGACGGTGACTCCGGTCGGCCTGGTCGCCGTGTGCGCGACACCGGAGACGTCGCTGGGCGAGGTCTTGGCCGCCTCGCCGCGGCTGGTCGCCGTCGCGGTCGAGATCTCCGAACCGGGCAACGCGGGCACCCTGATTCGGATCGCCGACGCGATGGGGGCGGACGCCGTCGTGTTCGCCGGGCACAGCGTGGACCCCTACAACGGCAAGTGTTTGCGCGCGTCCGCGGGCAGCATCTTCTCGATTCCCGTTGTCACCGAGGACGATCCCGGTTCGGCGGTGTCGGAACTCGCCGGCAGCGGCCTGCAGGTGTTGGCGACGACCATCGACGGCGAGATGTCATTGGACAGTCCCGCTCTGGAGGCCGCACTGGTCGAGCCGACGGCGTGGTTGTTCGGGCCGGAGGCCCACGGTCTGCCCGCAGAACTGGCCGCGTCGGCCACGCATCGCGTTCACATCCCGATGCCGGGGGCCGCCGAGAGCCTCAATGTGGCTGCGGCCGCGGCGATCTGCCTGTACCAGAGCGCACGCGCGCACCGCCGCTCCTAGCTCAACAAGCCTCGCGCCACGTGGGTGATCTGCACCTCGTTACTGCCGGCGTAGATCATCAACGACTTGGCGTCGCGCGCAAGCTGTTCGACGCGGTACTCGGTCATGTAGCCGTTGCCGCCGAACAGCTGCACCGCTTCCATCGCGACGTCGGTGGCGGCCTGTGAGCAGTACCACTTGATCGCCGATGCCTCCGGCAGTGAGATCGACACACCGGCCTGCGCCGCTTCGATCACGCGAAACAGGATGTTGCGCACGTTCATCCGCGCCACTTCCATGTTCGCGAGCTTGAGCTGGATCAGCTGGAACTGGCCGATCTCCTGACCCCACAGCGTGCGACTCTTGGCGTAGTCGACGCACAACCGCAGGCATTCCTCGATCACGCCCAGCGACATCGCGGCGACGCCGATGCGTTCGGCGCTGAAGCTCGACCGTGCGCTGGCGCGCCCGTCACCGGCGGAGTTGTCCTCGGTTTCGCCGAGCAACCGGTCCCGGCCCAACCGCACGTTGTTGAAGAACAGCTCGCCGGTGCGCGAGCTGTGAATTCCCATCTTGCGGAATGGCTTCGACTGCACGAAACCTTCCATGCCGCGGTCGAGCACAAAGGTGAGCACCTTGCGGTCGCGCTTGTCGATGCTGGGGTCGCCCTCGTCGAGCTTCGCGTACACCACGACGACGTCGGCGTCGGGGCCGTTGGTGATGAAGGTCTTCTGGCCGTTGAGGATGTAGTCGTCGCCATCACGGACGACGTAGGACTTCATGCCGCCGAAGGCATCGGAGCCCGAGTCGGGCTCGGTGATCGCCCATGCGCCGACCTTGTCGTAGGTGACCAGATCGGGAAGCCAGCGTTCCTGCTGGGCCAGCGTGCCGCGGCTCATGATCGTCGGCACCGTCAGCCCGAGGCTGACCCCCATGCCCGTGACGACGCCCATCGACACCCGGCACAGCTCGCTGACCACGACGAACCCCATGCCGCCGGAACCCTCGCCGAACATGCCGCCGCCCGAGGACTTCTCCGACGAACCGCCGCCGTCGCGCAGCCGGGCCAGGCGCTTGTTCAGCGACTCGCGCGCCATGTCGGCGATGCCGAACGTGGCGAACAGCTTGCGGACGATGGGGTAGGGCTCCATCTCGCCGCTTTCCAGCGCATCGACGTGCGGGCGGATTTCCTTGTCGACGAACTCGCGGACGGCATCGCGCACGGCGAGATCGACATCAGACCATTCGAGCATGCCCTCTAGGCTGCCTTATGGCGTCCGCGGGCCGGACGCAGCCCCGCCAAAGAGAACGTGGTGTGCACCAGCGACCCGGCCCGATCGAGCAGCGACTTGCGCGGAGGGAGGTAGTGCATCGGCAGCCCGCGCCGATCGCTCGGCGGCGCCATGAACGCAGGTGCTTCGACCAGTGGAGCGTCGGAGGGAAGCCGGCCCTGGGCCCGCCGATAGGCAGTCAAAGCCCTTGGATGCAAACGGATTTCGTCGGGCACAGCCACGAAAGCGAACTCCACCAGCTTGCCGAACAGGCGAAGAAGCACCTCGTCGCCGGGCGTCCATCGCATGTTGGCCTTCTCCCGAAGGGCGTCGTCGAACACGCCCGCCGCGATCCAGCGCTGCGCGCCGACCATCGGCTTGAAGAGCTGATCCCACAGCCCGGTGGGCATCAACACGAACCAGGGCTTGGGAATCCGGATCGAGAAGATGTCGAGGGTGGCGCGATTGATCTCGAGTTCCTCGCGGCACTTGCGGTCCCAGTACACGCAGAACTCTTCCCAGCTTTCCGGCACCGGCCGCATGCTCATGCCGTACATCCGGTACCACTGCACGTGCTCGTCGAACAGCTGGCGTTTCTCGGCCTCGGTCAGGCCGCCGCAGAAGTACTCGGCCGTCTTGATGATCAGCATGAAGAAGGTGGCGTGCGCCCAATAGAAGGTCTCGGGGTTCAGCGCGTGGTAGCGCCGGCCCTCGGTGTCCACACCCTTGATCGTGGTGTGGTAGCTCTTGATCTGCTCGCCGGTCTGGGAAGCGCGTTCGCCGTCGTAGACCACACCCATGATCGGATACACCGAGCGGGCGACGCGCTGCAGCGGTTCGCGCAGCAGGATCGAATGGTCCTCGACGCCCGCGCCCAGTTCCGGATACATGTTCTGGACGGCGCCGATCCACACACCCAGCAATCCCGTGCGGAGGTCGCCGAAGTACTTCCACGTCAACGAGTCGGGACCTAAGGGGTTGGCGGTGCTGCTCACAGTCATCTGATTCCTCGCTGAATCGGCGTCGAACTCCACGATAATGTTGACAACCAACGTTGTCTACGATTTGCGGGGCGCGTCGCCGGACAACGTTATGCAGCGGCTACTACCTCGCCACAAACCCGTGACCAGCTGCTTCAGCGGCTCCGGTTTCGTCATCCGGACGACCGCTTCGCTTGAGGAGATTGCTCGGCGTCGAGCGGCCCGCATAGGCTGGCGGGCGTGGATGTCGAGCCGTTCGAGCGGTCGACCGGGCCCCTGGGCTGGCTGAAGAACACCAATCGCAACGAGAACATCATCGCGTTCCTGCGACGTACGCGGCGCGCGTTGCCCGGTGATCCGGAGTTCGGGGATCCCCTGTCGGCCGACGGGGTGGGCGGGCCGCGCGCTGCCGCCCGCGCCGCCGATCGGCTGCTCCAGCACAACGTCGCCACCCGCGAGGTGAGCCTCGGCGCGCTGCAAGTGTGGCAGGCCCTCACCGAGCGGGTGTCCGGGAAACCGGCCAACCGCGAGGCGACGCTGGTCTTCACCGATCTCGTCGGCTTCTCGACGTGGTCGCTCGACGCGGGCGACGAGGCCACGCTGCGGCTGCTGCGCCGCGTGTCCCAGGTGGCCGAGCCGCCCCTGTTGGAGGCCGGCGGGCAGATCGTCAAGCGCATGGGAGACGGCCTCATGGCGGTCTTCCTCGACCCGACGACGGCGGTGCGGGCCGCGATCGCCGCGCGCGACGGGGTGAAAAGCATTGACGTCGACGGGTTCACGCCGCGGATGCGGGTCGGTGTGCATACCGGCCATCCCCAGCGCATCGGGTCGGACTGGGTCGGAGTCGACGTCAACATCGCGGCCCGCGTGATGGACCGCGCGACCCGCGGAGGGCTGGTGGTGTCGCAGACCACATTGGACCGCATCCCCGCCGAGGAGTTCGATTCGCTCGAAGTCGAGGCCAAGCGCCTCCGTAGGCAACTCTTCGCCTCGAAACATGACGGTGTCCCGGCCGATCTCGTCATGTATCGACTGAAGACTCTCAGGCACCCGCCGGAGGCTGGCGACGATGGGGACCAGCCCGCGGCGGAATAGCGGGCTGCGGTGCGTACGCCGGCCTCGGCATGCGTTCGAGGGCCATCGGCGCATCACCTATGATCGCCGGGTGGCTGATCGGCCCGCAGACCTGTCCGAAGAAGCGCTGACCGAGGCTGTCAGCGCTGCTCGGCGTGCGTTCGAGGCGGCCGCTGACCTCGATGAGCTCGCGCGGGCGAAAACCGAGCATCTCGGCGACCGGTCTCCGATCGCGTTGGCGCGCCAGTCGCTTGGGTCACTGGCCAAGGCCGATCGGGCCGACGCGGGGAAACGGGTCAACGTCGCCCGCACTCAGGCGCAGAGCGCGTACGACGAGCGGCTGGCGGCGCTGCGGGCAGAGCGCGACGCCGCGGTGCTGGTGGCCGAGCGTATCGATGTGACGTTGCCTTCGACCCGGCAACCGGTCGGCGCCCGCCACCCGATCACGATTCTGGGCGAGCGCATCGCCGACACGTTCGTCGCGATGGGATGGGAACTCGCCGAGGGGCCCGAGGTCGAAACCGAGCAGTTCAACTTCGATGCGCTGAACTTCGCTCCCGACCATCCGGCGCGCAGCGAGCAGGACACCTTCCACATCGCGCCCGAGGGGTCGCGGCAGGTGTTGCGCACGCACACCTCGCCGGTGCAGATCCGCACCCTTCTTGAACGCGAGCCGCCGGTCTACATCGTCTCGATCGGCCGCACGTTTCGCACCGACGAACTCGACGCCACCCACACTCCGGTCTTCCATCAGGTCGAAGGCCTCGCGGTGGACAAAGGACTGACGATGGCCCATCTGCGCGGCACGCTGGATGCGTTCGCCCGCTCCGAGTTCGGTCCGCAGGCGCGCACACGGTTCCGTCCGCACTTCTTTCCGTTCACGGAACCGTCGGCCGAGGTCGATATCTGGTTCGAGAACAAGAAGGGCGGAGCCGGCTGGGTCGAGTGGGGCGGCTGCGGCATGGTCCATCCGAACGTGCTGCGCGCCTGCGGGATCGATCCTGATGCCTATTCCGGCTTCGCTTTCGGTATGGGCCTGGAACGAACCCTGCAGTTCCGCAACGGAATTCCGGACATGCGCGACATGGTCGAAGGTGACGTGCGGTTCTCCCTGCCGTTCGGGGTAGGGGCCTGATGCGGCTGCCGTACAGCTGGCTGCGCGACGTTGTGCGGGCCGGCGCGCCGGGTTGGGACGTGAGCCCCGCCGACCTCGAAGAGACGTTGATCCGCATCGGCCATGAGGTCGAGGAGGTCATCCCGGTCGGCCCCGTCACGGGCCCACTGACAGTGGGACGGGTGGCCGCCATCGAGGAGCTCACCGAATTCAAGAAGCCCATCCGCGCCGTCAAGGTCGACGTCGGAGAAGACGAGCCACGTGACATCGTCTGCGGCGCAACAAACTTCGCCGTCGGCGATCTGGTCGTGGTGGCACTGCCCGGTACGGTGCTGCCCGGCGACTTCACGATCGCCAGCCGCAAGACCTACGGCCGGATCTCCGACGGGATGATCTGCTCGACGGCCGAACTGAACCTGGGCACCGACCATTCGGGCATTCTCGTGCTGCCGGCCGGCACCGCCGAACCGGGCCACCCCGCCGCCGATCTCCTCGGCCTCGACGACGTCGTCTTTCACCTGGCCATCACACCGGACCGCGGCTACTGCCTGTCGGTGCGCGGGCTGGCCCGCGAGGTCGCCACCGCCTACGACCTCGATTACGTCGACCCCGCCGACGTCGCCCCGTTACCGGCCGACGGCGAGGCGCTGCCCGTGTCGATCGACCCGGGCACCGGAGTCCAGCGGTTCGGACTGCGCCCGGTGACCGGCATCGATGCCGGCGCCGTCTCGCCGTGGTGGCTGCAGCGACGGCTCCTGTTGTCCGGCATCCGGGCCATCTCTCCCGCCGTGGACGTCACCAACTACGTGATGCTCGAGCTCGGCCACCCGATGCACGCCCACGACCGCAGTCTGATCACCGGCGGATTCCGTGTGCGCTTCGCCGAACCGGGGGAGACCGTGGTCACCCTCGACGATGTCGAACGCCGCCTCGACACGGCCGATGTGCTGATCGTCGACGACGAAGCGACCGCCGCGATCGGCGGCGTGATGGGTGCGGGCACCACCGAGGTGCGCGAGACGACCACCGACGTACTGCTCGAGGCCGCCGTGTGGGACCCGGCCGCCGTCTCGCGCACGCAGCGACGGCTGCGCCTGTACAGCGAGGCGGGTCGGCGCTACGAACGCAGCGTCGATCCGGCGATTTCGGTCGCCGCGTTGGACCGCTGCGCCGCGCTGCTCGCCGAGATCACCAACGGCACGGTCGAACCCACGCTGACCGATTGGCGCGGCGAGCCACCCCGAGACGACTGGTCGCAACCGCCGGTCGCCATGGCTGCCGACCTGCCCGACCGCACCGCCGGTGTCGAGTACGCACCGGGCACCGCAGAACGGCGGCTCACCCAGATCGGCGCACGGGTCGTCGCCGCCGAGGGCACGCTCACCGTCACGCCGCCGAGTTGGCGGCCCGATCTGCGTCAACCTGCCGACCTCGTCGAAGAGGTGCTGCGTCTCGAGGATCTGGAGACCATTCCGTCGGTGTTGCCGCTGGCCCCGGCCGGCCGCGGGCTGACCCCGGTGCAGAGGCGACGGCGTGCGATCGGAAAGTCGTTGGGACTCAACGGGTATGTGGAGATCCTGCCCACCCCGTTTCTGCCCGCGGGCGTATTCGACCAGTGGGGCCTGCGCGCCGACGACACCCGCCGGATCACGACCGACGTGCTCAACCCGCTGGATTCCGACCGCCCGCAGTTGGCCACCACCCTGCTGCCAGGACTATTGGAGGCACTGAGCCGCAACGTGTCTCGCGGAACCGTCGACGTCGGTTTGTTCGCGATCCAGCAGGTCGTCCAAGCGACGCCGGACACCCGTTCCCTCGAACGGATACCGACCGACCGGCGGCCCAGCGGCGAGGAGATCGCCGCGCTGAACGCGTCGCTGCCGCGACAGCCCCAGCACGTGGCCCTGGTGGTGGCCGGGTTGCGCGAGCCCGCAGGCCCGTGGGGTCCGGGTCGCGCGGTGCAGCCCGGCGACGTGTTCGAGGCAGTGCAGGTGATCGCTCGCGCCGCCGGTGTCGAGCTGAGCCTGCGCGCCGCTCAGCGCCTGCCGTGGCATCCGGGCCGCTGCGCCGAAGTGGTGCTGGGCGACCGGCAGAGCGGGACCGTCGTCGGCTTCGCCGGTGAACTGCACCCGGCGGTTGTGGAGCGGTCGGGTCTGCCCAAGCGCACCTGTGCCCTCGAACTGAATCTGGACGCCATACCCATCGTCGAGCGACTTCCGGCTCCGAGGGTGTCGCCGTTTCCCGCCGTGTTTCAGGACATCAGCCTGGTCGTCGACGAGGACGTCGCCGCGGCCGCCGTGGTCGAGGCGGTGCGGGCCGGCGCGGGGCCGCTGCTCGAGGACGTGCGGCTGTTCGACGTCTACACCGGTCCGCAGGTCGGCGAGGGCCGCAAATCGCTGGCGTTCGCGCTGCGGTTCCGTGCCGCCGATCGCACGCTCACCGAGGACGAGGCCAGCGCGGCGCGCGAAGCGGCCGTGCAGGCCGCCACGGAGCGGGTCGGCGCCGAACAACGCCGCTGATAGTAATGAATTTGCATAGGTATGCATAAACATGCAGAATTGCCTGCATGGTTTCAGTTGCGGTAGCGGGCGCCAGCGGATACGCCGGCGGTGAGATCCTACGCCTGCTTCTCGGACATCCCGCCTATGCCGACGGCCGGCTGACGATCGGTGCGCTGACCGCGGCGGCGAGTGCGGGCACCTCGCTGGCCGAGCACCACCCGCACCTGTTGCCGCTGGCCGACCGCGTGCTGGAGGCCACCGGCGAAGAGGTGCTGGGGGGACACGACGTGGTGTTTCTGGGGTTGCCGCACGGGCATTCCGCTCAGCTGGCCGAACAACTCGGCGACGACACGCTGATCGTGGACTGCGGCGCCGACTTCCGGCTCACCGATGCCGCCGCCTGGGAGCGGTTCTACGGCTCCGAGCACGCCGGTACCTGGCCCTACGGGCTGCCGGAGCTTCCGGGTGCGCGCGACCGGCTGCGCGGTGCGAGGCGGATCGCCGTGCCCGGGTGCTATCCGACCGCGGCCCTGCTCGCGCTGTGGCCCGCGGTGGCAGAGGACCTCATCGAGCCAGCCGTGACCGTGGTGTCGGTCAGCGGCGCGTCGGGGGCGGGCCGGGCCGCCAAACCCGATCTGCTGGGCGCCGAGGTGATCGGCTCGGCACGCGCGTACAACATCGGCGGTAAGCACCGGCACACACCGGAGATCGCCCAGGGGCTGCGCGCGGTCGGCAATAAAGACGTGACGGTGTCGTTCACACCGGTGCTCATACCGACCTCTCGCGGCATCCTGGCCACCTGCACCGCGCGCACGGACGCCTCGCTACCGGAGATCCGCGCCGCCTACGAAAAGGCCTACGACGCCGAGCCGTTCGTCCATGTGCTTCCCGAAGGGCAACTGCCGAAGACGGGTTCGGTGCTGGGCAGCAACGCCGCCCAGCTGGCCGTCGCCCTGGACGAGGATGCGAAGACGTTGATCGCCGTCGCCGCGATCGACAACCTCGTCAAAGGCACCGGCGGCGCCGCGGTGCAGTCGATGAACCTGGCGCTGGGCTGGCCCGAGACCGAGGGGCTTTCGATCGTGGGCATGGCACCGTGACTTCCGGAACCAGGCTGCTTCGCACCCAGGGCGTCACGGCCCCCGAAGGCTTCCGCGCGACCGGAATCGCCGCAGGCATTAAAGCATCCGGCGCGCTGGACCTGGCGTTGGTGTTCAACGAGGGTCCCGACTACGCCGCTGCAGGGGTGTTCACCCGCAATCAGGTCAAGGCCGCGCCGGTGCTGTGGAGCCGCCAAGTGCTCACCACCGGCCGCCTGCGCGCGGTGATCCTGAACTCCGGCGGCGCCAACGCCTGCACCGGGCCGCAGGGCTTCCAGGACACCCACGCCACCGCCGAGGCGGTCGCGGCGGCGTTGAGCGACTGGGGCACCGAAACCGGCGCGATCGAGGTCGCGGTATGTTCGACCGGGCTGATCGGCGACCGGCTGCCGATGGACAAAGTGCTCCCCGGCGTCACCGAGATCGTGCACGAACTGTCGGGTGGACTCCACGGCGGCGAAGAGGCCGCGCGGGCCATCATGACCACCGACACCGTGCCCAAGCAGGTCGCGCTGCACCACGCCGACAACTGGACCGTCGGCGGAATGGCCAAGGGCGCAGGCATGATCGCCCCGTCGCTGGCCACGATGCTGTGCGTGCTCACCACCGACGCCGTCGCCGATTCCGCCGCACTCGACGAGGCGCTGCGCAAGGCCACCTCGCTGACCTTCGACCGTCTCGACGTCGACGGCAGCTGTTCGACGAATGACTCGGTATTGCTTCTGTCGTCCGGCGCCAGCGCGGTCAAGCCCAGCCAGAGCGAACTCGACGAGGCGATCCTGAGGGTGTGCGACGACCTGTGCCAGCAGCTGCAGGCCGACGCCGAGGGTGTGACGAAACGGATCGTCATCACGGTGGCCGGTGCGGCTTCCGAGGACGACGCGCTGCTCGGCGCCCGCATCGTCGCGCGGGACAGCCTGGTCAAGACCGCGCTGTTCGGCTCGGACCCGAACTGGGGTCGGGTGCTGGCAGCCATCGGCATGGCGCCGTTCAAGGTGGATCCGGAGCGGGTCACCGTATCCTTCAACGGGTTTGCGGTCTGGCGGGACGGGGCGCCGCAACCGGGTTCACGCGACGTGGATCTCTCCGGTGCCGACATCACCGTCACCATCGACCTCGGCGACGGGTCGGCGCAGGCCTCCGTCCGCACCACCGACCTGTCGCACGGTTACGTCGAAGAGAACTCGGCGTACAGCTCATGAGCGTTGAAACCCCGGTCAAGGCAAAGGTTCTGGCCGAAGCACTGGAGTGGCTCAAACAGCTGCACGGCAAGACCGTCGTGATCAAGTACGGCGGCAACGCGATGACCGACGACGTGCTCAAGGCCGCGTTCGCCGCCGACATGGTCTTCCTGCGTAACTGCGGCGTCCATCCCGTCGTGGTACATGGCGGCGGCCCGCAGATCAGCGCGATGCTCAAACGCCTCGGCATTCAAGGCGATTTCAAGGGCGGATTCCGGGTCACCACACCCGAGGTGCTGGACGTGGCGCGCATGGTGCTGTTCGGTCAGGTCGGCCGGGAACTGGTCGGGCTGATCAACGCCCACGGCCCGTACGCGGTCGGGGTCACCGGCGAGGATGCCCAGTTGTTCACCGCGGTGCGGCGCAGCGTGACCGTCGACGGTGTGGCCACTGACATCGGCCTGGTCGGCGACGTCGAGAGGGTCAACGCCGAATCGTTGCTGGACCTCATTGCCGCGGGCCGGATTCCGGTGGTGTCGACCATCGCTCCCGACATCGGCGGGGTGGTGCACAACATCAACGCCGACACGGCGGCCGCTGCGCTGGCCGAGGCGTTGGGCGCCGAGAAGCTGCTGATGCTCACCGATGTCGAGGGCCTGTATACGAATTGGCCCGACCGCGGCTCGCTGGTCAGTGAAATCGACTCCGCTGCACTGACGCAAATGCTGCCGACACTGGAGGCCGGAATGGTGCCCAAGATCGAGGCGTGCCTGCGCGCGGTCGCCGGCGGTGTGCCGAGCGCGCACGTCATCGACGGCCGCGTCGAGCATTGCGTGCTGGTCGAACTGCTCACCGACGAGGGGACGGGGACGAAAGTGGTGCGGTCATGACCCTGCTGGAGCGGTGGCAGACCGTGATGATGAACAACTACGGCACCCCGCCGCTGGCGCTGTCCAGCGGTGACGGCGCGGTGGTGACCGACGTCGACGGCAAGACCTATGTCGATCTGCTCGGCGGCATCGCGGTCAACATCCTGGGCCACCGACATCCCGCGGTCATCGAAGCCGTCACTGCTCAGCTCAACACGCTGGGCCACACGTCGAACCTGTATGCGACCGAACCCGGTGTCGCGCTGGCCGAAGCGCTGGTCGGGCTGCTCGGAGCGGGGCCGGCCGCGCCGGCCAGGGTGTTCTTCTGCAACTCCGGCACCGAAGCCAACGAAGTCGCTTTCAAGATCACACGACTCACTGGGCGCACGAAACTGGTTGCGGCGCAAGGCGCCTTCCACGGTCGCACCATGGGCTCTCTTGCGCTCACCGGCCAGCCCTCCAAGCAGGCGCCGTTCGCGCCGCTGCCGGGTGAGGTGACCCATGTGCCCTACGGCGACATCGATGCGCTGCGAGCCGCCGTCGACGACGAAACCGCCGCGGTGTTTCTCGAGCCGATCATGGGCGAAGGCGGGGTCGTGGTTCCGCCCGCCGGCTACCTCGTCGCCGCCCGCGAGATCACCGCGCAGCACAACGCGCTGCTGGTGCTCGACGAGGTGCAGACCGGAATGGGCCGCACCGGAGCGTTTTTCGCGCATCAGCACGACGGGATCACTCCGGATGTCGTAACCCTGGCCAAGGGCCTCGGCGGCGGGTTGCCGATCGGCGCATGCATCGCGACGGGCGCCACCGCGGAGCTGCTGACGCCCGGATTGCACGGCAGCACGTTCGGCGGCAACCCTGTCTGCACCGCCGCCGCGCTGGCGGTGCTGCGGGTGCTGGCCGACGACGATCTGATCAGCCGCGCCGACGTGCTCGGCAAAATGCTGTCGACGGGCATCGAGGCCACCGGGCATCCGTTGATCGACCACGTCCGCGGCCGCGGCCTGCTGCTCGGTGTCGTGCTGACCGCCGAAGCAGCCAAAGCCGTCGAGGCCGCGGCCCGCGACGCCGGCTTCCTCGTCAACGCCGCGGCTCCCGACGTGGTCCGGCTGGCCCCGCCGCTGGTGATCAGCGAGGCCCAGGTCGACGACTTCCTCGCCGCGCTTCCCGCCGTCCTCGACACCGGCTCTGAAAAGGGCGCAACCTCATGACCGCAACCATCCGGCATTTCCTGCGTGACGACGATCTGAGCCCCGCCGAGCAGGCCGAGGTGCTCGCTTTGGCGGCCGAATTGAAAGCTCAGCCGTTCAGCCGTCGCCCTCTGGAAGGTCCGAGCGGCGTGGCGGTGATCTTCGACAAGAACTCCACGCGGACCCGGTTCTCGTTCGAGTTGGGCGTTGCCCAACTCGGTGGCCACGCCGTCGTGGTCGACGGCCGCAGCACTCAGCTGGGTCGAGACGAGACGCTGGAGGACACCGGCCGGGTGCTGTCGCGCTACGTCAAGGCGATTGTGTGGCGCACCTTCGCACAAGACCGGCTGACCGCGATGGCCGCGGGTGCGAGCGTGCCGATCGTCAACGCGCTGTCCGACGAGTTCCACCCGTGCCAGGTGCTGGCCGATCTGCAGACGCTTGCCGAGCGCAAGGGCAGGTTGGCGGGCTTGCGGATAACCTACCTCGGCGACGGGGCCAACAACATGGCGCACTCGCTCATGCTGGGCGGCGTCACGGCGGGCGTCGATGTGACGATCGCGGCACCGGACGGCTTCCAACCGCATCCGGACTTCGTCGACGCCGCACAGAAACGGGCTTCGGAGACCGGTGCGACGGTCACGGTGACCGCCGATGCGAACGCAGCGGCCGACGGTGCCGACGTCCTGGTCACCGACACGTGGACGTCGATGGGTCAGGAGAACGACGGCCTGGACCGGGTGGGGCCGTTCCGGCCGTATCAGGTCAACGAAGCCCTGCTGGGCCGTACCGACGCCGATGCGGTTGTGCTGCACTGCCTTCCGGCGCACCGCGGGGAGGAGATCACCGACGAGGTGATCGACGGGGCGCAGAGCGCGGTGTGGGATGAAGCCGAGAACCGCCTGCACGCGCAGAAGGCGCTGCTGGTGTGGCTGCTGGAGCGGGCGGGAGCCGGGCAGTGACTTCCGCGGCGACTCGTGCCGGGCGGCAGGCCCGCATCGTGGCGATCCTGTCGTCGCGATCGGTGCACAGCCAGACCGAGTTGGCCGCCCTGCTGGCCGAGGAGGGCATCGAGGTCACGCAGGCCACGCTGTCGCGCGATCTGGAAGAACTCGGCGCGGTGAAACTGCGCGGCGCCGACGGCGGCGTCGGCGTGTACATCGTCCCCGAGGACGGCAGCCCGGTGCGCGGCGTTTCCGGTGGCACCGAGAGGATGTCGCGGCTGCTGGCCGAACTGCTCGTGTCGACCGACTCCAGCGGCAACCTGGCCATCCTGCGCACCCCGCCCGGGGCGGCGCACTACCTTGCCAGCGCGATGGACCGCGCGGCCCTTCCGTTCGTCGTCGGCACCGTCGCCGGCGACGACACCATCCTGGTCGTCGCGCGTGAGCCGATGACCGGCGCCGAACTGGCAACGAAACTCGAGAGCATTAGACAAAAGGAGACCTGCTGATGTCCGAACGCGTCATCCTGGCCTATTCCGGTGGCCTGGACACCTCGGTGGCGATCAGCTGGATCGGCAAGGAGACCGGGCGCGAGGTCGTCGCTGTCGCAATCGATCTCGGCCAGGGCGGCGAGGACATGGAGGTTGTGCGCAAGCGCGCCATCGACTGCGGCGCCGTGGAAGCCGTCGTCGTCGACGCCAAGGACGAGTTCGCCGACGAGTACTGCCTACCCGCGATCCAGTCGAACGCGCTCTACATGGACCGCTACCCACTGGTCTCGGCGCTGAGCCGACCGCTGATCGTCAAGCACCTCGTGGCCGCGGCGCGCGAGCACGGCGGCGGCACCGTCGCGCACGGCTGCACCGGCAAGGGCAACGACCAGGTTCGCTTCGAGGTCGGGTTCGCTTCGCTGGCGCCGGATCTCAAGGTGCTGGCGCCGGTGCGTGACTACGCCTGGACACGGGAGAAGGCGATCGCGTTCGCCGAGGAGAACGCGATCCCGATCAACGTCACCAAGCGTTCGCCGTTCTCGATCGATCAGAACGTCTGGGGTCGCGCCGTGGAGACCGGCTTCCTCGAGCATCTGTGGAACGCCCCGACCAAGGACGTCTACGACTACACGGAGGATCCGACGGTCAACTGGAGCACACCCGACGAGGTGATCATCGGTTTCGACCGTGGCGTGCCGGTGTCGATCGACGGGCGCCCGGTGACGGTGCTGCAGGCGATCGAGGAGTTGAACCGCCGGGCCGGCGAACAGGGTGTCGGCAGGCTCGATGTGGTTGAGGACCGGCTGGTCGGCATCAAGAGCCGCGAGATCTACGAGGCGCCGGGTGCGATGGTGTTGATCACCGCGCACACCGAACTCGAACACGTCACGCTGGAGCGCGAACTCGGCCGCTTCAAGCGCCACACCGATCAGAAGTGGGGGGAGCTGGTCTACGACGGGCTCTGGTACTCGCCGCTGAAGACCGCGCTCGAGTCCTTCGTCGCCAAGACCCAGGAGCACGTGACCGGAGAGATCCGGCTGGTGTTGCACGGCGGACACATCGCGGTGAACGGCCGCCGCAGCGCCGAGTCGCTCTACGACTTCAACCTCGCCACCTACGACGAGGGCGATACGTTCGACCAGTCGGCGGCCCGCGGTTTCGTGCAGATCCACGGTCTGTCGTCCAGCATCGCCGCCCGCCGGGACCTCGACACGTGATGCCCTCCGCTCCACTACCGCGAGCGACCGTGTCTGTACGGCGACACGCCGGGTTCGGACGTACAAACGCGGTCACTCGCCGGAAGTGAGGGTCCTGAGATGAGCACGAACGAAGGCTCGCTGTGGGGCGGACGGTTCGCCGACGGACCGTCCGACGCGCTCGCGGCCCTGTCGAAGTCGACCCACTTCGACTGGGTGCTCGCTCCTTACGACATCCGGGCGTCGAAGGCGCACGCGCAGGTGCTGCACGGCGCCGGGCTACTGACCGACGATCAGCGCGACGGGTTGCTCGCGGGCCTCGACAGCCTGGCCGCCGACGTCGCCGACGGCAGCTTCGAACCGCTGGTGACGGACGAAGACGTGCACGGCACCCTCGAGCGCGGCCTGATCGATCGGGTCGGTGCGGAACTCGGCGGCCGGTTGCGGGCGGGCCGGTCGCGAAACGACCAGGTGGCCACGCTGTTTCGGATGTGGCTGCGCGACGCGATCAGGCGCGTCGCCGACGGGGCTCTGCAGGTCGTCGACGCGTTGGCGACCCAGGCGGCCGCGCACCCGACCGCGATCATGCCGGGCAAGACGCATCTGCAGTCCGCACAACCCGTGCTCCTCGCGCATCACCTACTGGCGCATGCGCATCCGTTGCTGCGCGACGTCGACCGCCTGGCCGACTTCGACAAGCGGGCCGCGGTATCGCCCTACGGGTCCGGTGCGCTGGCCGGGTCGTCCCTGGGCTTGAACCCCGACGCGATCGCCGAGGATCTCGGCTTCGACACCGCCGCCGACAATTCGATCGACGCCACCGCATCGCGGGACTTCGCCGCGGAGGCGGCATTCGTGTTCTCGATGATCGGCGTCGACCTGTCCCGGCTGGCCGAGGACATCATCTTATGGAGCACAACCGAATTCGGCTACGTCACCCTGCACGACGCCTGGTCGACCGGTAGCTCCATCATGCCGCAGAAGAAGAACCCCGACATCGCCGAACTCGCCCGCGGCAAGTCCGGCCGGTTGATCGGCAACCTCACCGGGCTGCTGGCGACGCTCAAAGCTCAACCGTTGGCCTACAACCGGGACCTGCAGGAGGACAAGGAACCGGTGTTCGACTCCGTCGCGCAGCTCGAACTCCTGCTGCCGGCCATGGCGGGGCTGGTGGCGACGTTGCGCTTCGACGTCGACCGGATGACCGAGCTCGCGCCGCTCGGCTACACCCTGGCCACCGACGTCGCCGAATGGCTTGTGCGCAGGGGAGTGCCGTTCCGGGTGGCGCATGAGGCGGCGGGTGCCGCGGTGCGCGCGGCCGAAGCGCGCGGCATCGCGCTGGAAGAACTCGAGGACGCCGAACTCGCCGCAATCCATCCCGAACTCACCCCGCAGGTGCGTGACGTCCTGACCGTCGAGGGATCGGTCGACTCCCGCGACGCCCGCGGCGGCACCGCACCGACGCAGGTCGCCCGGCAGCTCGGCGCCGTGCGCGAAACCGCTGACCGGCTGCGGCTACGGTTGAGGAGATGACCGAACGCGTCGAATTCCGCTCCGGTGCGACGACTCTGGTCGGCCACCTCTACAACGGCGACCCCGACGAAACCCGGCCGTGTGTGGTGCTGTGCCACGGCTTCGGCGGCACGCAGGACACCCCGGCGTTGACGGCGAACGCGACGGAATTCGCCGCCGCCGGTTACGCGGCCCTCACGTTCGACTACCGCAACTTCGGTGAAAGCCAAGGTGAACCAAGGCAACTGGTGGATATCGGCGGCCAACTCGACGACATTGCCGCAGCGGTCACGTTCGCTCGCGGCCGCAGCGGTATCGACCCCGACCGCATCGTGTTGTGGGGCAGCTCGCTCGGTGGTGGCCATGTGGTCACGGCCGCGGCACGCGACCCACGGATCGCGGCGGTGATCGCCCAGATCCCGTTCAATGGATTCCCGAAGAAGGTCGAGGGGCGGTCGAGGGCCGCCACTCTGCGGTTGGTGTGGGCGATGACCACCGACACCGTGCGCGGCGCTCTGGGCGCATCGCCCGCTTACATCAAAGCGGTGGGAGAGCCGGGTGAGCTCGCGGTCATGGCCACTTCCGAGGCGCACCAGACCATCGAGGGCATGCAGAGCCCGACCTGGCGCAACGAGGTCGCACCGCGAGCGCTGTTCACGATGATGCGCTACAAGCCCGGCGACCATGCACCACGGGTGCGTGCGCCCGCGTTGGTGTGCATCGGCAAGCGGGACAAGGAAACTCAAGAGGCCGACGCGGCACGACTGGCGGAACTCGCGCCCCGAGGTGAGCTAAAGAGCTACGACCTCGCCCATTTCGACTTCTACCGCGACGACGTCCGGCAGCGCGTGATCGCGGATCAGATCGCGTTCCTGCGCCGGGTGCTCGCTTAGCCGCCCAGAATCAGTCGTCGTCGTTGCAGATGCTGACCTCGAGACGACCGTCGTCGACCTCGATTTCCAGGTCGAGGTCCTCAGCTCCTCTGCGGAACGAGATCTCGACCTCCTCGGGTTCCTGATCGTCGACCCGATGCGTCCAACCCTCGGCCGGCGTCACCGACTCGAGGGTGAGGCGACCGTCAGCGAACGTGACGACTGCTGACCCCGCGTCGTACACCTGGTACCGAGCATCCGGTGCGGGTTCGAGGCGGACGCATTGATTGCGGGCCGGCCGGGCGGGGGCGGCTGCTCCCGTCTGCGGCGCCGCAGGCGGCGGTGTGGTCTGCGGCGGCGGGGCCTGCGGACTGCTCGAGGGCGAGGCGGACTCCGTGACGGTCACCGTGGACTGGGGTTCGGCGCCCGAGCCGCACCCCGGCAGGAGCAGAGCGACCCCGGCGAGCGCGGTGACACCGATCGATCTGGTTGCCATGCTCCCCGGCTAGGACGTCAGCCGTCAGCGGCGGCCAGCCACGCTTCTTCGAGAGATTCCTTGCGGTTCAACAGCTCTTGGAGTTCGGCGTTGAGCTCGCCCAGCCGGACATGGTCCGCGGCGGCCTCGGCCATGGACTCGTGCAGTGCGGCGATGCGGGACTCCAATTTCTCCAGCTGCCCCTCGATGCGCGCCATCTCCTTGCCGGTGCGTCGCTCCCGCGCCGACGCCGTTTCCCCTTGCGAACCCGCCGTCGCTGCACCCGCCGTCGATGCAGGACCCGGTGACGCCGCCGCCGCCCGGTCCGACAAATACTGCTCGATTCCGCCCGGCAGCAGCTCGCAGCGACCACCACCCGTCAGCGCGTAGGTGACATCGGAGACCCGTTCGAGGAAGTAGCGATCGTGGGTGACGGCGATCAGCGTGCCCGGCCAGCCGTCGAGGTAATCCTCGATGACGGTCAACGTGTCGATATCGAGGTCGTTGGTGGGCTCGTCGAGCAGCAGCACGTTGGGTTCGTCGAGCAGCAGCCGCAGAAACTGCAACCTGCGCCGTTCACCACCTGAGAGCTCCGACACCCGCGTCGTCAGCTTGTCGCCGGTGAACCCGAAGTCCCGGAGCAACGTGTCGGCGCTGATCTCGCCACCGCCGGCCAACTCCGTGATGCGCCGCCGGTTCTCGACCGCGTCCAGCACCCGGTCGGCGCCGTCGAGTTCGGCCAGGGCCTGGCTGAGATAGCCGATCCGCAGCGTCGCGCCCCGCTTGATCGTGCCCGCCGTCGGCGCTAGCTCACCTGCCAGCAGTCGCAGCACCGACGTCTTGCCGGTGCCATTGACGCCGACCAGTCCGATCCGCGCGCCGGGCCCGATCGACCAGTCGATTTGGTCCAGCACCACGGTGTCGCCCATCTCGAGCCGCACCCGGTGCAGGTCGAACACGTCCTTGCCCAGCCGGGTGGTGGCGAACCGCTGCAGAACCAGGGAGTCCCGTGGCAGCGGTTCGTTGGCGATCAACTCGTTGGCGGCCTGGATGCGGAACTTCGGTTTCGACGTCCGCGCCGGGGGTCCGCGCCGCAGCCATGCCAGCTCCTTGCGCATGAGGTTCTGCCTGCGCGCCTCGGCACCGGCCGCCAGCCGCATCCGCTCTGCCCGCGCGAGCACGTAGGCCGCGTAACCGCCTTCGTAGCCGTCCACCTTCCCTTTTCCGCTGCTGGCATGCACCTCCCACGTCCTTGTGCACACCGCGTCGAGGAACCAGCGGTCGTGGCTCACCACCACCAGTGCCTTGGCCCGGCGCCGATTGAGGTGTGCGGCCAGCCAGCCGATCACCTCGACGTCGAGGTGGTTGGTCGGCTCGTCGAGCACGAGGACGTCATGACCGGCGATCAGCACCGCGGCCAGCGCCACCCGGCGCCGCTCGCCGCCGGAGAGCCGGCCGACCGCACTGTCGAGGGAGACGTCGGCCAATAGGTGCGAGACGACGTCGCGGGTCTCGGGTTCGGCCGCCCAGACGTGATCGGGACGGCCACCGACGATCACGTCGCGCACGATGGAATCGGCGGCGAAGTCGTCACTCTGCCGCAAATAGCCCACCGACAACCCCGAGGTGTGGGTCACCCGGCCCGAATCCGGCTCGCGGGTGAGCGTCAAGATCTGCAACAGCGTGGTCTTGCCGTCGCCGTTGCGCCCGACCACGCCGATCGCGTCGCCGTCGTCGATGCCCAGGCTGACCGCATCGAGAAGCGTGCGGGTGCCGTAGCCGACGGTCGCACGCTCGACATTGATCAGGTTCGCCATCAGCCGCCGATGATAGGTCGGCCCTGCCCGCCGGGCCCCTGTGCCATGATGACGTCGGCCGATTCGGGGGTTCTATGGCGGCCAGAAGGGGAGCGTGCGGCGTGGATCTGTCGGCGATAACGAACCCGGTCGGACGGCTGGTGGCCACCGCCCAGAACGGGCTGGAGGTGCTGCGGTACGGCGGCCTGGAAACCGGCGCCGTACCCTCGCCGTTCCAGATCATCCAGAGCGTGCCGATGTACCGGTTGCGGCGCTATTTCCCGCCCGACACGAGGCCGGGATCCAAGCAACCCGGCCCGCCCGTGCTGATGGTGCACCCGATGATGATGTCCGCCGACATGTGGGACGTCACCCGCGACGACGGCGCCGTCGGCATCCTGCACAAGGCGGGCGTCGACCCGTGGGTCATCGACTTCGGCTCACCCGACAAGGTCGAAGGCGGTATGGAACGCACGCTGGCCGACCACGTCGTCGCGCTCAGCGAGGCCATCGACACCGTCAAAGAGGTCACCGGTCGCGACGTGCATCTGGCCGGCTACTCGCAGGGCGGAATGTTCGCCTACCAGGTCGCGGCCTACCGCAGGTCGAAGGATCTGGCGAGCATCATCGCATTCGGCTCGCCGGTCGACACCTTGGCCGCGCTGCCGATGAACCTGCCCGCCAGTGTCGCGCCCGCGGCCGCCGATTTCATGGCCGACCACGTGTTCAGCCGGATCGACATCCCGGGCTGGCTGGCCCGCACCGGCTTCCAGATGCTCGACCCGATCAAGACCGCCCAGTCGCGCCTTGACTTCCTGCGTCAGCTACACGATCGCGAGGCCCTGTTGCCCCGCGAGCAGCAACGCCGGTTCCTGGCCTCCGATGGCTGGATTGCGTGGTCGGGCCCCGCCATCGCCGAGCTGCTGAAACAGTTCATCGCGCACAACCGGATGATGAGCGGCGGCTTCTCGATTCACGGTGACCTGGTCACGCTGTCGGATATCGAGTGCCCGGTGCTGGCCGTGGTCGGCGAAGTCGACGACATCGGCCAGCCGGCTTCGGTGCGCGGTATCAAGCGCGCCGCCCCGAAGGCCGATGTCTACGAATTCCTCATTCGCGCAGGCCATTTCGGGCTTGTCGTCGGATCGAAGGCATCAAGCCAGACGTGGCCGGCGGTGGCGCAGTGGGTCAAGTGGCTCGACGGCACCGGCGAGCGGCCCGAAGGCGTCAACCCGATGGCCCTGCAGCAAGCCGAACCCAACGAGACCGGCGTCTCGATCAGCTCACGCCTGGCGCACGGCACCGCCGCGGCGACCGAGATGGCGTGGACCCTGGCCCGCTCGGCTGCCGATGCCGTGGTGAGCGCCAACAAGTCGGCCAGAGCACTGGCCGTCGAGACGGCGCGCACGCTGCCGCGCCTGGCTCGGCTCGGCCAGATCAACGAGCACACCCGAATCTCGTTCGGCCGCATCATGTCCGAACAGGCCCGCGACTTCCCGCGCGGTGACTGCCTGCTGTTCGACGGCCGAGTCCACACCTATGAAGCAGTGGACCGGCGCATCAACAACGTCGTCCGAGGCCTCATCGAGGTCGGGGTACGCCAAGGCACGCGCGTCGGCGTCCTGATGGAAACTAGGCCCAGCGCACTGGTGGCAATCGCCGCGCTCTCGCGACTGGGCGCGGTGGCGGTGCTCATGCCGCCGGACGTCGATCTGCCCACCGCTGCCCGGCTCGGCTCGGTGTCCGACATCATCACCGACCCCAGCAACCTCGAAGCCGCTCGGCGACTCGATATGCGTGTGCTGGTGCTCGGCGGCGGTGAGGCCCGCGACCTCGACGTTCCCGAGGACAGCGACGTCATCGACATGGAGAAGATCGATCCGGAAGCGGTCGACCTGCCCGGGTGGTACCGGCCGAACCCGGGTCTGGCCCGCGACCTGGCCTTCATCGGTTTCAGCTCGATCAGCGGCGACCTGGTCGCTCGTCAGATCACCAACGCTCGGTGGGCGATCTCGGCGTTCGGCACCGCGTCGGCGGCCAACCTCAGCCGCAGCGACACGGTCTACTGCCTGACGCCGCTACACCACCAGTCCGCCCTGTTGGTGGCGATCGGCGGCGCCACCGTCGGCGGCTCGCGGATCGCGCTGTCGCGCAGCCTGCGACCGGACCGGTTCCTCAACGAGCTTCGCCAGTACGGCGTCACGGTCGTCAGCTACACGTGGGCGATGCTGCGCGACGTCATCGACGACCCGTCGTTCGCGCTGCACGGCAGCCACCCGGTTCGGCTGTTCATCGGTTCGGGCATGCCGACCGGACTGTGGAAGCGTGTGGTTGAGATCTTCCAACCCGCCCATGTCGTCGAGTTCTTCGCGACCACCGACGGACAAGCCGTGCTGGCCAACGTGTCCGGCGCGAAGATCGGCAGCAAGGGCCGCCCGCTGCCGGGTGCACGCGAACTCGCGCTGGCGGCCTACGACCCCGCCGAGGACCTGATCCTGGAGGACGACCAGGGCTTCGTCCGCCGCGCCGAGACCAACGAAGTCGGTGTGCTGCTCGCCCGGCCACGCGGGCCGGTCGACCCGACCGCCCCGATCAAGCGGGGCGTTTTCGCCCCGGCCGACACCTGGGTGTCCACGGAGTACCTGTTCCGTCGCGACGACGATGGCGACTACTGGCTTGTCGACAGCCGCGGACTGGTCATCCAGACCGACCGTGGCTGCGTCTACTCATCGACCGTCAACGATGCGGTCGGCTGCCTCGGCGCGGTCGACCTCGCGGTCACCTACGGGGTGCAAGCCAACGGACGCCAGCTGGCCATCACGGCGTTGGAGTTGCAGCCCGGCGGCAGCATTCCGTCTGCCGACCTGACCGAGGCCCTCGCGAACCTGGCCGTCGGCGAACCACCCGACATCGTCCATGTGGTGCCGGGGATGGCGCTCAGCGCGTCCTACCGGCCGCTGGTCAGCCCGCTGCAAGCGGAGGGCGTTCCGAAGCCGTCGCGTAACGCGTGGTACCTCGACCCCGATACGAATCGGTACAAGCGGCTGACCGTGGCGGTCCGCTCCGAGATCGCCGAAGGCCAGTAGCGAAGGTCGGTCATGACGACCTGCCGGCGGGGCCGAGCGCTGTTAGGCTCCCGCTGGCGGTAAGTCGGCAGCCTGGCGACCGCGCCACCGAGCTGGAGGATTGATGACATCGCGAACCGGTAGCTCACGCGACATCTGGCGCCGCATCGTCATCGGCGGTATGGCCGGAGGCGTGTTGACAGTCGGTGTGCTCACCGGTGTCGCGGGTCCGACGGCGGTGGCGCAGCCCGCCGAGCCGACCGTTCAGACCGAGGCGCCCGAGCCGCAAGCCGACAGCCCGAAGAGACCATGCACCGGCGACGACTGCAACAGGGCCGAGGAGACCGCGCCGAAGGTGAACGCTGACCAGGTACTGCAGATAATCCACGAGGAGTACCGGCAGGGCGACGGCGGCGGCCAGGTCTCTGTGCTGATCGACGACGCCGTGAAGCTGCGCAAGCTGGGCTTCCGGCCCTCCAACGCGAACGCCATCGCGCTCAAGGAGGCCCTCGAGGACCGGCCGAATCAGACGCCGCTGGTCGAAGCGCTCAAGGAAACGATCACCCACCAGCGCAAGATGCAGGCGCGCGCCGCGCAGCAGGCCGCTGCCGGCGGCGGGTCGATCGCCGGGATTCCCGTCACGCCCGCCGTCCCCGTCCCGGCCGGCTGATCGCCGTGGCCCTCGACGAGAAACTGCTCGACATCCTGGTATGCCCGCAGGACCGGGGCTCCTTGCTGCTCATCGGCGACGAATTCCTCTACAACCCGCGGCTGCGCCGGGCGTATCGCATCGACGATGGCATCCCGGTGCTGCTGATCGACGAGGCCGTCGACATCACCGATGACGCCGAGCATCAGCGGATGCTGGATCGCGCATCAGGTGAACCCGGGTAGCTCTCCGGTGAGGTAGCGCTGCAGGTTCGGGGCAATGGTGTCGACGATCTGGTCCACCGGCAGCGATTTGAACGGCTCGAGTTCGAGGATGTAGCGGGCCATCACCACGCCCACCAGTTGCGAGGCGACGAACTGCACGCGGACCGGTCCGCTGCCCGGGGGATCGTCGACGCGCGAACCGACTTCTCTGGCGATCACCTCCTGCAGGAAGGACCGCACCAACGAGGTGTCGTTGCCGGCGATGATCGACCGCAACGTCGCGATGAAACCCTTACCCAGTTCCGAATCCCACAGCGGCAGCAGAAGGGACGGCAGCGTGCGGCCGATCTCCTCGACGGGGACTTGCTGCAGCGGGCCGATGACCTGCATGGGATCGATCGGAATGTGAATCGCCGCGGCGAACAGCTGGGTCTTGGTTCCGAAGTAGTGATGTACCAGCGCGGGGTCGACGCCCGCCGCCGCCGCGATCGCGCGGATCGAGGTCTTGTCGATACCATTGCGCGCGAACAACTCCCGCGCACTGTTCAGGATCCGTTCACGGGTATCGGACGGCCCGGGTGGGCGTCCCGGCCGTTTACGTTCGGCGTTGGTGGTCAACGTAGTCACGGTGTCCTTCGTCGTAGCGTGGCCGCGGCCAGGCAGAGGGAGACGACCGCGAAGCCGATGACGACCGCGACGTCGCGCACCACGGTGAACGTCGGCTCTGCGTATGCCCCGACCTGTTGCAGCGCCTCCAGAGCGTAACTTGCCGGCATCACGTTGCTGATCCACTGCAGCCACTCCGGCAGCACGGCGCGCGGCACGATGATCCCGCACAGCAGAAGTTGGGGGACGATCACCACGGGCATGAACTGCACGGCCTGAAATTCGGTGCGCGCGAACGCGCTACACAACAATCCCAACCCGACTCCGAGGACGGCGTTGATGATCGCGATCGTGAAGACCCACACCGGGCTGCCTTCGGTGTGCAGGCCGAAGAACGCGTAGGACACGACGCACGCGATCGTCGCCTGAGCTGCGGCGGCAAGCGAGAACGCGGTGCCGTACGCCGCGAGCAGGTCGAGCCTGCGCAGGGGAGTGGTCAGGATCCGCTCCAACGTGCCCGAAACCCGTTCCCGCTGCATCGTTATCGATGTGATCAGAAACATCACCACCAGGGGGAACAGACCGAGCATGATCAGGCAGGCGGTGTTGAACGGACTCGGTGCGCCGGGCGGGTGCGGGGAATTCTGAAACATGAAGTACATCAGGGCGATGACCGCGCTCGGCACGATCAAGATCATCGCGACACTGCGGTGATCGGTGGCGAGTTGGCGCAGGATGCGGCCGGTGGTGGCCAGGTACGCCTGCGGACTCAGTCGGCTCCGGCTGCGCTGGCTGCGGTGCTGCGCTTGATGACGGACAGAAACGCCTCCTCCAGTGACTGACATCTCGTGTCCTCTCGTAGTTTCGAGGGCGTGGTGTGGGCGAGCACCCGGCCTTCACGCATGAGCAGCAGGTCGCCGCAGTGGTCGGCCTCGTCCATCACATGGCTGGAGACCAGGAGAGTGGTCCCTTGGCGGGACAGCTGCTGAAAATGGGCCCACAGCTCCACGCGCAGAACGGGATCGAGTCCCACGGTGGGTTCGTCGAGCACCAGCAGATCGGGATGCGAGACCAACGCACACGCCAGCGAGACCCGCGTACGTTGGCCTCCGGAAAGGTTGGCCCCCAACGCTGTTCTGTGGTCGTTGAGCCCTACGGCGGTTACGGCGTCGTCGGCGGAGTCGGCGCCGGTGCCGTACAGCGATGCGAAGTAGCGGACGTTGTCGATGACCCGTAGGTCGTCGTAGATCGTGGGGTTCTGGGTGACATAGCCGACGCGGTGGCGTAGGCCGGCCGAGCCGGCCGGTTTCCCTAGCACCGTCACCGTGCCGGAACTGATGATCTGGGTGCCGACAACGCTTCGCATCAGCGTCGTCTTGCCGCAGCCGGATGGTCCGAGCAGGCCCGTGATCGTGCCGGGGGCGACGGACACCGTGACGTCATCGACTGCCAGGCGATTACCTCGGATGACCCGCAGGTTCCTGATCTCAACGGCCGGAGAAACACGCTGCTCGAGTAATTCATCAGCCGATGAAGTCATCATGTGATGAAATATCCTCGCGCTGCGCCGTCGTGTCAAGAGCCTCCGTAGGATCGCCATCGATGAATCGAAAAGGCCCGGTCGACGGTGACCACTGAACTGTTGTCGGTCGACCCGCTGACCGCTGCCCACCGACTGCTCGGCGCCGACCTCACCTGCCGCGGGGTCAGCGCAATGATCGTCGAGGTCGAGGCCTACGGCGGGCCACCGGACGGACCGTGGCCCGACGCCGCCGCCCATTCGTACCGCGGACCCGGAACGCGCAATCGCGTGATGTTCGGCCCGCCGGGGCGGCTGTACACCTATCGCAGCCACGGCATCCACGTCTGCGCCAACGTCGTGTGCGCGACGGACGGTGTGGCAGGTGCCGTGCTGCTCAGGGCCGCCGCCATCGAGGCGGGTTTGAGCGCCGCATACGCCCGCCGCGGAGATTCGGTCCGCCCCGCTGCGCTGGCTCGAGGGCCGGGCAACCTGTGCTCGGCACTGGGAATCACGATGGAAGACAACGGGATCGACATCTTCGGCCCCGACAGCCCGATCCAGTTGACGCTGGGTGAGCGGCATGTGGCCGCCGAGGGGCCGCGCGTCGGCGTGAGCAAGGCCGCCGACCGTCCCTGGCGATTCTGGCTGGAAGGCCGACCCGAGGTGTCGGCGTATCGGCGGAGCCCGCGGGCACCGGCTCCCGGAGAAAGCGACTAGTACGGAAAGATCGCACGCATGGGTACGTCGATCCTCGACGAATTGGAGTGGCGCGGGCTGATCGCGCAATCCACCGACCGTGACGCGCTGGCCGAAGCACTTGGGGCCGGACCGGTCACCGTCTACTCGGGCTTTGACCCGACCGCTCCGAGCCTGCATGCGGGCCATCTCATCCCGCTGCTGACACTGCGCCGCTTCCAGCAGGCGGGCCATCGGCCCATCGTTCTGGCAGGCGGTGCGACCGGCATGATCGGTGACCCCCGCGATGCCGGGGAGCGCACGCTGAACACCGCCGACACCGTCGCGGAATGGGCGGACCGTATCCGCGGGCAGCTCGAGCGCTTCGTCGAGTTCGACGACACCGACACCGGGGCCGTCATCGAGAACAACCTGTCGTGGACCGGCCCGCTGTCGACGATCGAGTTCCTGCGCGACGTCGGCAAGTACTTCTCTGTCAACGTCATGCTCGACCGCGACACCGTCCGGCGCCGCCTCGAGGGCGAGGGCATCTCCTACACCGAGTTCAGCTACATGCTGCTGCAGGCCAACGACTATGTGGAGCTGCATCGGCGCTACGACTGTTCTCTGCAGATCGGCGGTTCCGATCAGTGGGGCAACATCATCGCCGGCGTCCGGCTGGTCCGCCAGAAGGACGGAGCCACGGTGCACGCCCTGACCACCCCGTTGGTGACCGACTCCGAAGGCAAGAAGTTCGGTAAGTCGACCGGAGGCGGCAGCCTGTGGCTGGACCCCGAGATGACGAGCCCGTACGCCTGGTACCAGTACTTCATCAACACCGCCGACGCGGACGTCGTCCGCTATTTGCGTTGGTTCACCTTCCTGGCGCCCGAGGAGTTGACCGAGCTGGAACAGGCGACGGCGGAACGGGCCCACGAACGTGCCGCGCAGCGACGCCTGGCGCGCGAGCTCACCACGTTGGTGCACGGCGAAGCCGCGACGCAGTCCGTCGAGCACGCCAGCCAGGCTCTTTTCGGCCGGGCCGAGCTGGCAGAGCTGGACGAGCCGACACTGGGTGCCGCGCTGCGCGAGGCCGCCGTAGCTCAGCTGGACCCCGGCGGGCCCGACACGATCATCGACCTGCTCGTGGCCAGTGGGCTCTCGCCGAGCAAGGGTGCCGCCAGGCGCACCGTCGCCGAAGGCGGCGTCTACGTCAACAACGCCCGGGTCGATAGCGAAGAATGGGTTCCACAGCCCGCTGACTTCCTGCATGAGCGGTGGCTGGTGCTGCGTCGCGGTAAGCGCAACATCGCCGGCATCGAACGGGTGGCTTGAGGGCTCGAGCGAGGCGGGAACAATAACGCGGGGGGAAGCGTTGAACCCCTCGGTAGGAGCCAACGCACTCCGGTGCGCGCGACGGGTATCGATCTGAAAAACCCGTTCTATCAGGCCATTTGACTCCTACTTTTCCCTCACGTAACTTATGGACTCGTCGCTGCGACACGGGCCAAGCCCGAAGAGCGCGGCGACTCCCAGAGGGAAATCCCACTTCGGTGGGTTCCTGAGCGTCCGCACTACGAGTACGCGGCTTCAAAGCCGCGGACTAGTGGCGCGGCCGTGCGGGTGTGTTGTTTGAGAACTCAATAGTGTGTTTGGTGGTTTTTGTTTGTTGTTGTTTTTTGCCATGCCCTGTTTT
>NZ_LZSW01000002.1:0-833 GCF_001665615.1 Mycobacterium sp. 852014-52144_SCH5372336 | reverse complement strand
TGTCGGCCGAGTTCGAAGAAGGAGTCGTCGACGCCGACGCGGTCCAGGCCCAGGACTTGGGCGTAGATGCGGGCCAGGACTTCTTCGGTGTGATTGCCCGGTGCCCGGTAGTGGTCGATGTCTTGGTATTCCGGTGCCGGCAGGGCGCGGGTGTCGAGCTTGCCGTTGACCGTCAACGGCAGCTTGTCCAGCGGCACGATCGCGGTCGGAACCATATAGGCGGGCAACCGTTCGCTGAGCGCGGTGCGCGCAGCCACCGGATCGACACTGCCGGTGACATAGCCGACCAGACGCTTGTCACCGGGGCGATCCTCCCGAGCGATCACCGCGGCCTGCTCCACCCCATCGAGGGCGTTCAACGCGACCTGAATCTCACCCAACTCGATGCGATACCCACGAATCTTGACCTGGTCATCAGCACGCCCCAGATAGCGAAGCTGCCCATCAGCACCCCACGACGCCAGGTCGCCCGTGCGATACATCCGCTGCCCGGGGGCACCCGCATCGGCGAACGGACACGCCACAAACCGCGTCGCACTCAGATCCGGGCGGCCCAAATACCCACACGCCAACCCCGCACCCGCGACATACAACTCCCCGACCACACCGGCGGGCACCCGACGCAACCACTTGTCCAACACGAAAAAGCCCAAATGCGCCAACGGCACCCCGATCGGGGACACCGCAGCATCGACATCGGCGGCCACGATCTCACGGAACGAAGCATGCACCGTGGTCTCGGTGATCCCATACATATTGATCATCCGCGGCAACCCCGGATGACGCTCCAACCACGACGCCAACCGCTGCGGCTCGAGCGCCTCCCCACCAAA
>NZ_LZSW01000001.1:0-7542 GCF_001665615.1 Mycobacterium sp. 852014-52144_SCH5372336 | reverse complement strand
TATACCCCGACTGCTGCGGCGCGCGCCGCGGTGCGTACCGGTGGGGCGGCGGCTAAGACCGAGAAGTTCACAGTGACGGTCAACGACGGTCATGGTGGCACCGATAAGGTGACGTTGACCGCGCAGATCTTGGCCGCCGGTGATCACGCCCCCAGTGGTGGTGTGGCCGATATTTCCAAGCCGCCCAGCGCTTCGAGTGGTGCGGTGACCGGCAAGATCATCGGTGTCGTCGATGCTGATGGGGACAAGCTGACCTATTCGGGGTCGGGAACTACTGCGCGGGGCAAGGTTTCTGTGTCGTCTTCGGGTGGGTTCACCTATACCCCGACCGCCGCGGCGCGCCATATCGCGGCGCAAGAGGGTGTTGATCCGGCGTTGACCAAAGACTCCTTCACCATCACCGTGCAAGACGGTGTCGGCGGCAACAGCACCGTGACCGTGCAAGTCGACATCCTCGGCAAGAACGCAAAACCCACCGGGCGGACCAAAGTCACCAAACCCGACACCACCACCGGCGTGGTCGGCGTGACAGTCACAGGCACCGACCGCGATCGCGACCCCCTCTCCTACAGCGCCCCGACAGCGACCGCCAAGGGAACGATCACCGATAACGGCAACGGCAACTTCACCTACACACCGACAGAGGCTGCCCGCGGCGCCGCCGCAGCCACCGGCGCGCCGGCGTCGGCGAAGAGCGATTCGTTCACCGTCACCATCGATGACGGGCACGGCGGCGAGCAGGTCGTGACCGTCAAAGTGGCGATCGCTCCGTCCAGCAATAACGCCGCTCCGACGGGCGGCGCGTTCACGCCGACCCAAACCGATATAACGACCGGCAGAGTCACCGGCACGGTAACGGCGGACGATCCCAACGGCGATCAGCTGAAGTACAGCGGTAGCGGAAACACCGGCAAAGGCACGTATTCGGTGACCTCCGCAGGCACGCTGACCTATACACCGACCGCGGCGGCGCGCCATGCGGCCGCAGCGAATGCGGCGACGACGGCGGTCACACAGGACATATTGACCGTCACGGCCAATGACGGCCGTGGTGGAATTCATCAGTTCCAAGTCACAGTCGACATCAGCCCGAAGAACACCGCGCCGGTGGGAAGCATTGGCAATCCGACGACAGACCCGGATACCGGCGTCGTGACCGGCGTCGTGACATCGACTGACGCCGAAGGCGATACGCGGACCTACAGCGGACCCACGACGTCGCTCAAAGGTGCGACGGTGTCAGTGCAGTCCAATGGCAGCTTCACCTACACCCCGACCGCGCCCATGCGCCAAGCGGCCGCTCAGACGCAGGGGCCCGACACCGACACCTTCACCGTCACCGTCAACGACGGGCACCAAAACGGCACTACGACCGTCACCGTGCAGGTGACGATTCTGCCCAGCCAGGCGGCAACGAACCCCGCCCCGATCAACGGCGCTCCGCTGACCAATGCACTTGTGGGATCGACGGGCCGCGTCTTCCAACCCATCGTCACGTTCAATCAGCAGGGAAACCCATCGACGTTCGTCCGGGTCTTCAGCCAGACCGGCGCGGTTATCGGCGACACTGCGGCGTTCGCCGGTACTCCGTCGGCGCCCATCGTTCGCACCGACGGCGGCATCACGATCGTCACCTACAACCAGGCTACGAGCACCGCCACCGTTCGGGTGATCAACGCATCGGCCGGCATGAGCACGACGAGTGTGCAGGGGCAGGCACAAGTGGTCGGCGAGAACGGCAGAAAATACCTTTTGGTCGCGACGAATGTCCAGGGCACTCCTCAGACGAGCTTGATACCTCTAACCGCGGGATCCCCAACGCCACAGGCGATTAGCGGGATGCCGGTCTTCGGGCCTGACGGGTCAGCGGCCGCGGCCCTTATCACCGGCAGCACCCCCGAAACCGCCTCCGTCGAGATCGTCGTAATCAACGCCAATGGACAGTCGAGAACAATCGCGGCTCCGCAACTGCAGACAGCCGCGTCCGCAGGCAGCCTATCCGTCGGACCCAATGGAACGGTCTACCTGCCGACTACCGTCATCGACGAGCTGGGCGTGAATACCGAGGTGTTGGTGTTCGGCCCGACAGGCGCGGTGTCGACGGCCACGATCCCGGGCGTGACACGGGCTTCCAATGTGTGGGTAGCCGCGAACGGCACCGCCTATATCGTTACCGGGGTCGACGGTGTATTCGACAGCTACATGGTCTCCGTGATCAGCGGCGGCGGGGCCGTCAACAGTCCCCCGATCACCACGTCCTTCGCAGTGCCTGAAGTGTTGGGCACCGCGAGCGACGGCACGCTGTATCTTGTCGCCGATGATGCGACCGGCGTGAACCGGGTGATCGTCGTGCGACCCAGCGCGTCGATCAGCAGCGTGACGGTCGAGGACTTCAGCAGTTTCGACGCGTACATGATCGGACCGGACGACAACCTCTACATCAACTACCGGGAGGACTTCGACGATGTCCTCGCCGTGATAACACCCGCCGCAGGGAAGCGGGTGCTTCCGTTCTACTCGGATGTCTCGTCGTTCGGCGGCTTCGGTCCGGAGCTTGTCTTCGGCGATGACGGGACCGCGTACGCCGCAGAGACCACCGCGAATGGCGTGGTCGTGCATATTTCCTCGAACGGTTTCGCCTCCTACAAGACAAGCGATCCCGTCGACATCTTTGTCGATTCGATGCAGGTAGGTTCGGACGGCACTGTGTACCTCGTCGCGGGAGACAGTGTCACGGCGATCGACCGGAACGGCAATGTGATCGCAACGGCCAGCGCGGGGACCGGTTCCGTCTCTGGCGGCGTGGCGTTCGGCGACAACGGAACGGCCTACGTGACGATGGTCGGTACAGATCCGTCCGACGGCTCTGCGACGACCACGGTCGTGGCGATCACGGCCGCGGGCGCCACGGAAGTGTCGACTCAAGAAGGCAGTCCGGCCGCTCCGCTGTTCGGTGGAGCGGCACCAGGGGTGTCGATCGGCACCGACGGCACGGTCTGGTTCTCCCTCTATGCGATCGGGTCGGACGGGCAAAGCACCACGCACGTCAATGCTGTGGCGCCGGTCTCGTTGCCGACCAGCCCATTCCAAGTCACCAAGGATCCGACGGACACACAGACTGGGGTGGTGCGGGTCCGCATCACCTATCCGCCCGATGCCCCGCCCCCGAGTTTCACCGGTTCGACATCATCGCCGGTCGGTGATGTCGTCGTGCAGTCCGACGGCACCGTGATCTTCACACCGTCGGCGGCCGGTCGCCAACTGGCGGCCGATGCCAACAAGCCGTTGTTCGTGGTGTTCACTGTGACGGCGACCGACAGTGCGGGCAACGAGAGGCTCATACCCATCGATGTCACTTTGATGCCGAACGATTACACGCCGCCGACCGAACCTGCACCGCGCCGCTACCTGGATTTCATCGAGATGTCGGGCATCGACAAGACGAACTATGACTTCCAGACATATTTCACCGAATCGAATGTGGAATGGAAGCAAAATTCCCAGACCGGGGAGTGGCTCAGCTATTCCAGGACCGTAACGCGCACCGGAAACATGGATCCCGCGCTCTGGCCGGATGATCCGGTTACTGGCCTCCCGGTTCAGCCCGACCTGTACATCGTGTCCACAATGCATCTCGACGGGGAGTACGGCAACCCGTACGTCCTTGGTTGGCGCAAGGTGGACTTCGGCGAGTCGATTTACGTCAAAGACGACACCTGGCGTCCAGCGGGTAACGCTTGGATTACCCACGACTTACTAGCGTTCATGCCGGGCACTTTCCCGGAGCATTTGTTTCACACGCGAGAACCAGGTGAAGTTGGCGGTTACATCTTCAACAATGAGATTCCCGAGCAGAACATGGAGCCATGGCAATTGCAGTGGGCGGAGGATTTCGAACCGCTCAGGAATTACATGGAGGAGCAGCGGCTCAAGTCGCCGTTTATCCAAGCGCAGGGTACGGCCACCCTCACTGCGCTGGAGATGTTCGGGAGCGCGCCCGCCAAGGTGCGAGGAATCAGGTATGTCGCTAACGGCATCGAACTGATCACCGACGAGCAGGAGATCGTGAACCACTACGGCGGCACCACCACTCCGGTGTTCGTTTTCGAAGGGGTCGAGTACTCGCCGGCACCACAGATCGGGGCTGGTTCTGATTAGGCCGTCACAGGCCGATGCTCCGGTAGCGCTGCAGCCGGGCCCGTAGCCGTTGCTCTCCGGGAACCGACCGCAGCGAATGCAGTTCGTTGGCGACGACGGCCGACAGCCGCTGCGTGAACTGCATGGGTTCGTCGGCGGCATCGGGGTTTTCGGGGACGATCACGTCGACGATACCGTTCCGCAGCAGGTCTGCTGACCGAATGCCTTGGGCCGCAGCCAGTTCCGGGGCATGGTCGAGATCCCGGAACACGATCGCACTGGCTCCCTCCGGCGGGAGCGGCGCCAGCCAGCCGTGCAGCGCCGCCAACACCCGGTCGGCCGGCACCATCGCCAGCGCCGGTCCACCGCTGCCCTGACCCAACAGCACCGACACCGTCGGCGTGTCCAGGGTGACCAGTTCGGCCAGGCAGCGCGCGATCTCGCCGGCCAGCCCGCCCTGCTCGGCCTCGACGGTCAATGCGGGCCCGGCCGTGTCGATCACGAGCACCAGCGGCAGTTGCAGACCTTCGGCCAGCGCCATGCCCCGACGCGCCTCAAGCAGCGCCGCAGGCCCGACCATCCCGCCGACCACACGTTGTTGTCCGAGCACCACCGCCGGCTGCCCGCCGAACCGCGCCAGCGCCAACAGCGTCGTCGCCGCCTCACCCTGTCCGGTGCCCGACAACAGCACCCGTTCGGTCGTCCCGTGCCGCAGCAGATACCCCACACCCGGGCGGTCTGGCCGCCGCGAGGCCTCCACCGACTCCCACGCCGGCACGTCGGGCAACGGCCCGAGTTCGGGTGCGGACGGCGGCGAGCCCGGCGGATCGGCGACCACCGTCAGCGTCCGGTCCAACGTGGCGCGCAGTGCGTCGAGCGGGACCACCCCGTCGACGACGCCGTGGCGGTGCAGGTTCTCGGCGGTCTGAGTGCCCTCGGGAAACGGCTCACCGTAGAGGTGTTCGTACACCCTCGGCCCGAGGAAGCCGATCAGCGAGCCGGGTTCGGCGCCGGTCACATGGCCCAGCGATCCCCACGACGCGAACACCCCGCCGGTCGTGGGATGCCGCAGGTACACCAGATACGGCAGATGCGCGCGTTTGTGCAGTTCGACGGCCGCGGCGATCTTGACCATCTGCAGGAACGCGACCGTGCCCTCCTGCATCCGGGTGCCACCCGAACTCGGCGAGGCCAGCAGCGGCACCCGCTGCGCCGTCGCCCGTTGCACCGCGGCGGTGATCCGCTCGGCCGCGGCCACCCCGATCGAGCCGGCCAGGAAGTCGAACTCGCACAGCACCACCGCCACGCGACGGCCGAACACCGTCCCCTCGCCGGTCACGACTGACTCGTCCAAGCCCGTCTTGGCGGCCGCGGCGGACAGCGCCCGCCGATAGTCGCCGTCGGCCCCGACATCCAGCGGAGGGCCGTCCCAACTGCGAAACGACCCGGGGTCCAGCACGGCATCGCGCACCTCGAGGGCACCGATCCGGCTCACAGCAACAGGCTATATAGGCTTGCCGCATGATTGGTGTGACCCGCGACGGCCACGTGATGACCCTGGAGATGCAACGCGAGGACCGTCGCAACGCGCTCAACGCCGAACTCGTCGACGGGCTTCGCGAAGCGATCGAGAAGGCCGGCGCCGAGGACGTCCGCGCGATCGTGCTGACCGGCCAGGGCCACGTCTTCAGCTCCGGCGCCGATCTCTCCGGCGGCCAGGGGGTCGCCGACGAACTGCCCGATAAGGCGCGGGCGCTCAACCTGGCCATCGATGCGGCGCCCGTGCCGGTCATCGGCGCCATCAACGGACCCGCGATCGGCGCCGGGGTGATCCTGTCCATGATCTGCGACCTGCGGGTCGTCGCTCCCGAGGCGTACTTCCAGTTCCCGGTCGCGAAATACGGGATAGCGCTGGACAATTGGAGCATCCGCCGGTTGACATCGCTGGTCGGGGCGGGCAGGGCGCGCGGCATGCTGATGGCGGCCGAGCGGCTCACCGCCGACGTCGCACTGCAGACCGGGATGGCCAACCGCATCGGCACGCTGCAAGACGCGCAGGCTTGGGCACAGGAGATCGCGGGCTTCGCGCCGCTGGCCCTGCAGCACGCCAAGCGGGTGCTCAACGACGACGGCGCCTACGAGGACCCGTGGCCGGCGCACAAAGATCTGTTCGATCGGGCGTGGGCGAGCCAGGACATCATCGAGGCGCAGGTGGCCCGCATCGAGAAGCGACCCCCGAGGTTCAAGGGGGCTTGATGATCCGGTCGGCGCTGCGCCTCGGCTTCGGCACGGCCTCACTGCTGGCCGGCGGTTGGCTTGTACGCGCATTGCAGGGTGCACCCGCGGCACTGGGCGCTTCACCCACGGAGATCGAACGCGTCGCGCGACGCTCCCCGAACTACCGCGACGGGGTGTTCGTCAACCTCGAGCCGGCGTCGATGATGAGCATCGACGCCGAACAGCAGCGGCTGCTGGTGCGCGAGTTGGTCGGGTCACGCGGCGTCACCCGACCGGACGGCCCGATTCCGGTCGTCACACCGTCACCCACCGAACCCGACTCCACACAGGTGTCGGCGTGCTGGTTCGGCCACTCCTCGGCGCTGGTCGAACTCGACGGCTACCGCGTGCTGGCCGACCCGGTGTGGAGCCGCCGGTGCTCACCCTCCCAAACGGTCGGCCCGGAGCGGATGCACGAAGTGCCTGCTCCGCTCGAGGCGCTGGCCGCCGTCGACGCGATCATCGTCAGCCACGACCACTACGACCACCTCGACATGGACACGATCGTCGGCCTCGTCCACACGCAGCGGGCGCCGTTCGTCGTCCCGCTCGGCATCGGCGCGCACCTGCGCAAATGGGGGATACCGGAGACGCGGATCGTCGAACTCGACTGGAACGAGAGCCACACGATCGGCGATCTCACCCTGGTGTGCACGCCGGCGCGGCACTTCTCCGGTCGCGCGTTCACCCGTAACACCACGCTGTGGGCGTCGTGGGTGATCATGGGCCCGCAACACCGGGCGTTCTTCGGCGGCGACACCGGATACACCAAGAGCTTCGCCCAGATCGGTATGGACCACGGGCCGTTCGACCTGACGCTGCTGCCCGTCGGCGCCTACCATCCGGCGTGGCCGGACATCCACATGAACCCCGAAGAGGCGGTCAAGGCGCACCTCGACGTCGCCGAAGCCGACCGGGGGCTGCTGGTACCGATCCACTGGGCCACCTTCCGGCTCGCGCCACACCCGTGGGCCGAACCGGTCGAGCGGCTGCTGCGGGCCGCCGACGCGGAGAAGGTGCAATTAGCGGTGCCCAAACCGGGGCAGCGGGTCCGGTTGGACGCGACGCCGCCGCTCCACCCGTGGTGGCGGTTCTAACCCCGCCTTCCAGCGCACTCTTATACACATC